>JAPLSI010000084.1 GCA_026398715.1 Gammaproteobacteria bacterium | reverse complement strand
ATCGGGCGCGACCGACGGCTTGTACCTGCGAGCGGCCGGCATCCCAACTTATGGGGTCAGCGGGATGTTCATCAAGGAAACCGATTACTTCGCCCACGGCTTGAACGAGCGCATTCCGGTGCAGGGCTTCTACAACGGCCTCGAACACTGGCATGTGCTGGTGACCGAACTCGCCGGCCCCGGCGCACGCGTTGCCCGGAAGCCCTGACCGCACGTGGCCGCCACGCACATGCTGAAGGCCGTTGATGACGGCGCGATCGCCTGCAGCGAGTGTCCGGCCATCTGTTGCCAGCTGAAGGTCGTGCTGATCGCCGGCGACGATCCGCCGCAGCAATTCATCGACCTCGACGACGAGTGCCACGAGATCATGGGCAAGGGCGACGACGGCTGGTGCGCCGCCCTCGATCGCGAAGGGATGAAGTGCAGCATCTACGAACAACGCCCGTTCGTCTGCCGCGAGTTCGAAATGGGTGGCGGCGATTGCATCGACGAGCGCGCCGAATGGCGTCGCATCGCGCTGTCCCTGCTATGACCGCCAGCAAGCCGCCGACCTGGTACGTGTACGTACTCGAGTGCGTTGACGGCAGCCTGTACACGGGCATCGCCATCGACGTCGCACGGCGCTACGCGTCCCATGCCGTTGGCAAGGGCGGCCGCTACACGCGCTCGCACCCGCCCAAGCGCGTGCTGTCGGTGATGCCCTTCCCGGACCGGTCCAGCGCGTCGCGCGAGGAATACCGCATCAAGCAATTGCCGCTGGCCGAAAAGCGCGCCTTGTGCGCCCGTTACCCTGCGCCGGCGCTGCACGTCCTGGCGTCCCGGAGCTGATCCAGGGTTTCGTACGCAGGCTGAACGGCGGCCGTATCCGCAGACGCCGCCAGGCGACGGCAAAAAATCGATGACCTATGCTCTGTCGCAGGCCATCCGATTGCATGCAATGCCATGACCGTCACCGACGAAGAACTGCTGGGCGCAAATATCCTGGTCGTGGACGACCAACCGGCCAACCTGGAAGTGCTGGCGCAAATGCTGGCTGCCACCGGTTACACGAATGTCACCACGACCGCCAAGCCACGCGACGTGGTCCGGCTGTACAGCGCCCATCACCACGACCTGATCCTGCTCGACCTGCAGATGCCCGACATGGACGGGTTCCAGGTGATGGAGGGCCTGAAGGAGATAGAACAGGGCGGTTACCTGCCGGTTCTGGTGCTGACCGCGCAACCGTCGCAGAAGCTGCGCGCGCTTCAGGCGCGCGCCAAGGATTTCATCAGCAAGCCCTTCGACGTGCTGGAAGTCCAGACGCGCATCCGCAACATGCTGGAGGTTCGCTTGCTGTACAAGCGGATAGAGGCCAGCAAACGGCAACTGGAACAGATCGTCCTGGCGCGGACCGCCGAACTTCGCGAGAGTGAAGCGCGCTTCCGAAGCCTGGTGGAGCTGGCCTCGGACTGGTACTGGGAGCAGGACGAACACGGTGAATTCACCCGGGTGTCCGGCCCCGCCCTCGAGATGCTGGGGCTGGGCGAGGCGACCGGCGGAGACGATGGCGCGGGGCCAAGCTGGAACGAAGCCGACCGCGCGATGCTGGGCGAAAAGCTCGCGATGCGAAAACCGTTCCTGGATTTCGTCTATCGGCGGGTGCACGCCGATGGCAGCGAGCAATTCCTGCAGACCAGCGGCGAGCCGATGTTCGACGAAGCCGGTCGCTTCCGCGGCTACCGCGGCATCGGCATGGACGTAACGGGAAGGATGGCAGCCAGCGCGCTGGCGCAAGACAAGGGCCTGCAACGATTCCGGGACGCCATGGATGCGACGACGCAGGGCATCTTCCTGGTCGACCGCGCCAGCATGCGATACGTGGACGCGAATGCCGCCGCCTGCCGGATGTCGGGCTACACGCGCGAGCAATTGCTCGAGCTCGGGCCCGCAGCGCTGGCGCGCGATGCGGATCGGGACCACGAAGCACGGTTCGACCAGCTGATCGCCAGCGGAACCCGCGACATCGTGCGGCACGCGACCCTGGTGCGCAGCGATGGCACGAAACTCGAGGTGGAGATGCAGCAGCATGCCAGCCGGACCGGCGAGGGTTGGCTGCGCGTCGACATCGTGCGCGAAACGACCCCGCCCGCTTGAACGAGATGGGCATGCCCTCCCCTTCGGACAACCCTGGGTTCCATGCAGCCCGGCGCAACCGGATCCTGGGCGCGCTGCCCGTGGCCGACCTGCTGCGCCTGCTGCCCGACCTGGAGCCGATGCAGGTACTGGTAGGCGACGTGCTGTGCGAGTCCGGTGCGCACATGACGCACGCATTTTTTCCGACCACCTCCATCATGTCGCTGCAATACGTGATGGAGAACGGATCGTCGGCGGAAATCGCCGGCGTGGGCAATGAAGGCGTGCTCGGCGTGCCCCTGTTCATGGGCGGCGAGTCGATGCTGAGCCGGTCCGTCGTGCAGACCGGCGGCGCCGGCTTTCGCCTTCGCCAATCGGTGCTGGTCGAACAATTCAACAGCGCCGGCGCCCTGATGCACGTGTTGTTGCGTTATACGCAGGCGCTTATCACCCAGATGTCGCTGACGGCGGCCTGCAATCGCAGGCACACGCTCGAACAGCAACTGTGCCGCTGGCTGTTGCTGACGCTCGACCGGATGTCGGGCAATGAACTGATCATGACCCAGGAACTCATCGCCTCCATGCTCGGCGTACGCCGCGAAGGCGTCACCGAGGCTGCGGGACGCCTGCAACGGGCGGGGGTAATCAGCTACCGCCGCGGCCACATCACCGTGCTGCAACGCGATGGCCTCGGGTCGCGCGTCTGTGAATGCTATGCCGTCGTCAAGCGCGAGTTCGACCGCCTGGTTCCCGACATGCTCGAAAAGCCAGAGACCTTGAACGCGGAATAAGCGCCGGGACGCTACGTGCGCTGCCGCACCGAGGGGGCATGCCCCTGGTCGTACCTTGGTGGCGAACTAACCATCAGGAGTCAAATCAAATGAAAATCGGAATCCTCTTCGCCGCGGCTGCGGCCCTGGCCTTGTCCGCGTGCAGCAGCTACGGCGGCAACGACGGCTATCGCAGTTCCAGCTACAACAACGCGCCGACCAACTGCTACGACTGCGGTGTCGTGCAACGCATCGAAAGCTACACCGGCGAACAACGCCGCACGTCCGGCGCAGGCGCGGTTGCCGGCGCGCTGATCGGTGGCGTACTGGGCAACCAGGTCGGTTCGGGCGACGGCAAGAAGGCCGCCACGGTTGCGGGCGCAGTGGCTGGCGGCTTCGCCGGCAACGCCATCGAAAAGAACATGGACAAGACCTGGCATGAAGTGACCATCCGCATGAACGATGGCCGGACCGTGGTCCTGTCGCAGGACGACCTGAATGGCGTGCGCGAAGGTTCGCGCGTGATCATCCGGAACGGACGCGCTCAATTAAATTGACGTTGACCGTGGTGGCGTCGTCCATCAACTGGACTTCGCCATCCTGCACGAAGCACTGCAGCGACATGCTGCGCTTGCACAGTGCCGCAATCGCCTGGCTGGTGTCCGACGGCACGTCGAACACCTCCAGGTTGCGGCAGCGCTCCAGCGCCTGCGCGTTCTTTTCCCACCAGAGCGCGGCGCTGCGTCCGCTGAAGTTGTAGACGCGGACCTTGCCTGCGCGACCGCAGGCCTTGCGGATGCGCTGTTCATCGGGCTGGCCTACTTCGATCCACAGGTCCACCTGCCCGGTCAGGTCTTTCTGCCACAGGTCCGGTTCGTCGTCCGTGCTGATGCCCCGTCCGAACACCAGCGCCTCGTCGGCGTTCAGCGCGAACGCCAGCAACCGAAGCATCAAACGCTCCTCGGTTTCGGAGGGGTGCTGGGCCAGGGTCAGCGAATAAGCCTGGTAGTGGTTGCGGTCCATGTCGCTGACCTGCAGTTCCGCCTTGAAGATGGTTGCCTTGACGGCCATGGTTGCGTCCGTGCCCTGTGTGCTGGCGCGCATGATCGCACGCGGCCCGGCCCAGGGCCGGGGCGGCCGGTTTGAAGGCCGGATATAATGCCCCCACCTATCCTTTCCCTGCCCGTCCGGGCCGACCAGGAACCGCGACCATGCTCAAGGCCGGCGATGCCGCCCCCTCGTTCAAGCTCGCCGCCGACGGCGGTAGATCCTTCGATAGCGACAGCCTGAAAGGGCGGCGATACCTGCTGTACTTCTACCCCAAGGACAACACGCCTGGTTGCACGCGCGAAGCCTGTGGCTTCCGGGATGCGATGCCTGCCTTCGACCGGCTCGGCGTGCCTGTGTTCGGCGTCAGCGCCGACAAAGCTGCTGCCCACGATCGCTTCGCCCTCAAGCACGGGCTGAATTTCCCGTTGCTCGCCGACCCGGACCACGAACTGCTGGAAGCCTACGGCGTGTGGGTGGAAAAAAGCCTGTACGGGCGCAAGTACTTCGGCGTGCTCCGCTGCACCTACCTGATCGGCAGCGATGGCAACATCGAGAAGGTCTGGGACAAGGTGAGCCCGGATGCGCACGCTGCCGAAGTCCGCGACTACCTCGCTGGCACGGTGCCCAAGGCCAAAGCGAAGAAAGTCGCGGCCCGATGAGCCGATGACGCCCACGCGCAAGGCCCACTGGCAGATTCATTTCTGCGTGCTGCTGTGGGGATTCACCGCCATCCTGGGAAAACTCATCACGCTGCCCGCGCTGGCGCTGGTCTGGTGGCGCATGCTTCTGGTCACTGCCGCGCTGTTGCTGGTGCCCAGGGTTTGGCGGGGACTGCGCGCGCTGCCTGCACGTCTGCTGGCCTCCTACGCCGGCATCGGCATCCTGGTGGCGCTGCACTGGCTCACGTTCTACGGATCCATCAAGCTTGCCAATGCCTCGGTCGCAGTGAGTTGCATCGCGCTCGCCCCGGTCTTCCTCGCACTGGTCGAACCGGCCATCGCCGGCCGGCGGATGGATCCGCGTGAGTTGGTGCTTGGCGTCGCCGTCGTGCCCGGTGTCGCCCTGGTCGTGGGCGGTGTGCCAAGCGGAATGCACTGGGGCATCCTGGTCGGCGTGGCGTCCGCCTTGCTGGTCGCCTTGTTCGGCGCCTTCAACAAGCGCCTGGTGGAACAGGCCGACTCGCTGACCGTCACCTGCGTCGAGCTTGGCGCCGGCATGGTGTTCCTGGGTTTGCTCGGGTTGCCGCTGGCCTTCATGGGCATGCTCGATTCCAGCGCCGGCGCGTTGCTGCCAGGCGCACGCGATGCGGCCCTGCTGCTGGTGCTCGCGATGGCCTGCACCCTGCTGCCGTTTGCACTGTCACTGAAAGCGCTGCGGAATCTGTCCGCGTTCCAGGCGCAGCTGGCGGTGAACCTCGAACCGGTTTACGCGATCGCGTTGGCGATCGTGCTGTTGGACGAACACCGGGAACTGGGCGCCAGCTTCTACCTTGGCGTGGCCATCATCCTGCTGGCGGTGTTCCTCCATCCCTTCATGGTACGACCGCCATCGCCGCCTTCACCGCTGGCAACATCTGCATGAGTTTTTCGTCCTTGCTGTCGGCGATCTCGGAATAGACGACCAGCAGGAAGGCGCGCGCGTTGTGGCGACGGGCAAGCCCGGCGTTGTCGCGGAAGGCATCGGGCCATTTCGCCAGTGGCGCCGGGTCGGAGATCTTCTTGAAGAAGGCATCCCAGTCGGCAGCGGAATGCAGGCCGCGCAGGGCGGCGTAGAGCACGGGCCTGGCCAGTCGCGCCGACTCTCCATAGACATAGAACTGCTCGCCCGGTGGCGTCACCTGGGTAGCAACGGCCGCGATCACGCGATCGAGTTGCGGCTTGTCGATCGCCGGGTTCAGGACCAGCTGCAGCATCAGGTCCGCGCCGTGGGCAACGCCATGCCGCCAACCTTCGCGCGCGTCGAATCCGCGATAGTCGCGTACGCCTTCCAGGTAGGCTGCACCGCCTTCGAGCATTTGCGCGCGCTGCTCGGGCGACAGGTACGGCGACTTGCGATCGGCGCGGGCAAGTTCGGAAAGGACCAGGGCCGCGAAAGGCTTGCGAAAACCATTCGGGTCCGGCGCATCGGCCTGCAAGGCCGGCAACAATTCCGCAACCGCGGCAAGCCGGGTCTCTGCGCTGATCTTGTCCGAGCGAAGCCAGGTGGACCACGCCTCGAAGGCGATGCCGTCGCGCAGTTCAGGATCCGGGTCGGACAGGCAGCTGATCAGTCCGGTGGCAAGTTGCGCACGGCGCGCATCGTCGTCCAGCTTGAAACCCTCGGCCTTCAGTTGCTTCAGCTGGTCGCCCGTCCAGTCCGCGGGCGGACAGTCCGCTGCGGCCATCGTCGGCAGCGTGAGCGCCGCCAGCGCCAGGGCATAAAGGGTCGTCCTCGCCTTCGTCATCGTCATCGTCTCCCCCGGGTTTTTCCGGAGTCTAGGACAGCGTCCAGGCCTTCGCCCCTGCCGTATTGCATGGTTGCATAGAACGTTATAATGTAACGTTAGTTTATTCCATGGATCCTGACCTCATGCGTAGCCCCCTCCTCGCCCTGGCCGTATCGCTTGCCTGCGCGCAAGCCGCCCACGCTGCCACCCCGGCGTCCAGCGCCGCGACAAGCCAGCAAAGCCGCATTGAAGCGCTTGAAGCCCGCATACAGGCGCTCGAGGCCAATGCAGAAGCGATGCGCAGGCAGGCCGAAGCGGCGACCGCGGCGCTGGATGCGACCCGTGCAGAAATGGAGGCGATGAAATCGGCACCGCTGGCCAGTGGCGAGGCAATTGCTTCGGAAACATCGGCGAATCCGGCCCCGGCCGCTGCGCCGGAAAGCGCCAATGGCAACGCGTTCAATCCCGCCATCACCCTCATCCTCAACGGCAGCTACACCGGACACTCGCTCGACCCGGACGCCTACCAGCGCAGCGGCTTTCCGCTCGTCGGCGAGGGCGCACCGTCGGCGAAGGGCTTTTCGCTGGGCGAAAGCGAACTCTCGTTCGCCGCCAACATCGACGACAAGTTCTACGGCCAGCTGACCCTTGCCGTCGGCAGCGAAGACGGCGAGACCGAACTCGGCATCGAGGAAGCATTCGTTGATGCAACTTCATTGCCTGGCGGCATCGCGCTTCGCCTGGGCCGGTTTTTCTCCAACATCGGCTACCTCAACAGCCACCACGCGCACACCGACAAGTTCTTCGACCGTCCGCTGCCGTACCAGGCGTTCCTGGGCAACCAGTACGGCGACGACGGCGTGCAGTTGCGCTGGGTCGCACCGACCGATATTTTCGTCGAGGTCGGCGCCGAGTTGTTCCGCGGCCAGAATTATCCCAGCGGTGGCGCCGCGAACTCCGGCGCCGGCGTGCGCACGCTGTTTGCGCATGCGGGCGGCAACGTCGGCAACGAGAATGAGTGGCTGGCCGGCGTTTCGATGCTCGATTCACGCAGCGAAGGCAGCGAGGACGGATTTGTCGGCGACAATCGCCTTTACATCGCCGACGCCACTTGGAAATGGGCGCCCGAGGGCAACTTCAAGGATGGCGGCGTGACCGTGCGCGGCGAATATTTCCTCGATGATCGCGATGGCGACTTCGTTGATCCCAGAGGTGAAGCCCTCACCCGGGCCTGGAAAGGCACGCGACGCGGCGCCTACGTGGAAGGCGTGTATCGCATCAACAGGAATTGGGAATCGGGCTATCGCTACGACCGCCTGTGGGCCGACAGCGAAGGTCCCTACGCCAGCGACTTCGACCCGGTTCGCCATAGCTTGATGCTGTCCTGGATCAATAGCGAATTCAGCCTGGTCCGCCTGCAATACAGCCACGACCGTCCGAACCCGGATGACACCGACAACGCCATCACCCTGCAGTACCAGATGAATCTCGGTGCGCACGGCGCGCACAAGTTCTGAGGACAGAAAATGAAAGCCTTGCTAGCCACTGCCGCACTCGCCCTCGCACTGAGCGCTTCGCCCGCGCATGCCAAGTTGCGCGCCTTCGCCTGCGAACCCGAGTGGGGGTCGCTGCTGAAGGAACTGGGCGGCGACCAGATTGACATCGACGTGGCGACGTCGGCCCTGCAGGACGTGCACCAGATCGAGGCCAAGCCCAGCCTGATCGCCAAGGTGCGCCGCGCCGACCTGACGGTGTGTTCGGGGGCCGAACTGGAAGTGGGCTGGTTGCCGCAACTGGTGAGGCAATCGGGCAACAGGAAGATTGCCGGTGGCGATGGCGCGTTCTTCGCAGCCAGCCAGGTCGCGACTCTGCAGAAGCCGACCCAACTCGATCGCGCGGCCGGCGACGTGCACCCGCAGGGCAATCCGCACGTGCAGATGGATCCCTATCGCGTGCTGGCCATAGCCAAGGCGCTCGATGCCCGGCTGGTGAAACTCGACCCCGCGAACGCGGCGTACTACCAGCAGCGCCTGGCCGCCTTCAGCACGCGCTGGACGGCAGCGATCAAACGCTGGGAGGCGAAAGCCGCGCCCCTGAAGGGCCGCAACATCGTCGTGCACCATGACAGCTGGATCTATCTCACGCAGTGGTTGGGCATGAAGCAGATCGGCGCGCTCGAGCCCAAGCCCGGCGTGCCACCCACCAGCAGCCACCTTGCCGCCTTGGTGGAATCGGCCAAGTCGTCCAATACACTGGCCATCGTCCGCGGCGCCTACCAGGACGCCAAGGCGAGCGAGTGGCTCAGCTCCCGCACCGGCGTTCCGGCGGTAAGCCTGCCCTTTACGGTGGGTGGCGATGCCGCGTCGAAGGACCTGTTCGGCATGTTCGATTCGACCATCGACAAATTGCTTGGGGCGGCGAAGTGAGCTTGCATATCCACTGGGAAGGCCTGGATGCCAGCATCCTCGGGCCGGCCTGCGTAGCCGGCCTGATCGTGCTCGCTACGCACGTGCCGTTGGGAAAGCAGGTGCTGTCTCGCGGCATCATCTTCATCGACCTGGCCATCGCGCAGATCGCGGCGCTGGGCGTGATTGCCGCAGGATTCTTCGGCGTGGACGAACATGGCTTCGGCGTGCAGGTTGCCGCCGCCATCGCCGCGCTGCTGGGCGCCGCCTTGCTCGCCTGGACCGATAGGCGCTGGCCCGACTACCAGGAGCCACTGATCGGCACGCTGTTCGTATTGGCGGCGACAGGCGCACTGTTGTTGCTGAGCAACAATCCGCAGGGTGGCGAGCACCTCAAGGACCTGCTGGTCGGACAGATCCTTTGGGTCAGCTACGGCCAGTTGCTGCCTGCTGCAATCCTCTCGGCGTTGTTGCTGGGCTTCATGTGGTGGCGTCGCGGTCGCCTCGCCGGGCTGGCCTTCTATGCGCTGTTCGCGCTGGCGATCACCACGTCGGTGCAACTGGTTGGCGTGTACCTGGTCTTCGCCAGCCTGATCGTGCCCGCGCTGGCCACCGCTGGCATGCGCGGCAGGCATCGCTTGTTGGCCGCGTACCTGGTCGGCATCGCTGGCTACGCCTCGGGGCTGGTCTTGTCGGCCGTGCTCGACCTGCCCAGCGGCGCGCTGATCGTCTGGACGCTGGCGGCTTGTGCGCTTGCCGCACAACTGTTTCCATCGGTGCGCAAGTCGCATCCCGCGCAGTCGGCACCCGAGGCTGTTTTCGAGGGTTGAACAAGGCGCGCGCGCGGTCAGGACGAAGTATCCTAGGTGGCGCCCGCTTCTGGCGCCCCAACTCCACGGATGCCCGCCATGTCCCGACTCGCCCTTCCGCTTGTTTCCCTGATCGTCGTGTTGGCCGCCTGCTCGCCCAAAGCGCCCGAGCCCGCGCAACCCACGGTCACCAGCACGACACCCGCCGTCTCGGAAGCAGACACGCAGTTCAATGACTTGTCGGCGCGTTGGCTTGATGGCGCGATGCGCCTGAGCCCCGTGTTCGCAACGCAGATCGGCGACCATCGCTTCGACGCCGAACTCGACGACCTGAGCCCCGAAGGCCGCGCGAAGAGCCTCGCGTTCTCCAAGGCGCTGCTGGCCGACCTGGAAAAGATTGATCGCAGCAAGTTGTCGCGCGAAAACCAGGTGGACGCTTCGGTGCTGCGCAACCAGTTGCGCTACGACATCTGGGGCTACGAAAACCTGCAGTCCTGGGCCTGGGACCCGATGATCTACAGCCAATTGGCTGGCGGCGCGATCTACTCGCTGGTCGCCCGTGATTTCGCACCCATGCCCGACCGCCTGCGCAATGCCACGCTGCGCATGGAAAAGATCCCCACGCTTTTTGCCCAGATGCGCGCCAACCTCGACCCGGCGCGGGTGCCCCTGATCCACGCGCAAACGGTCGCCAAGCAGAACAAGGGCGTGCTCAGCCTGATCGACGAACTGATCGTGCCGCACGCCGGCGACCTGGCGTCGGCCGACCGGCAGAACCTGGAAGCGGCCATCGCCACCCTGCGCAAGGCCGTGGACGAACACCAGGCCTGGCTGGACAAGACGCTGGTGCCGAAGGCGAAAGGCGATTTCCGGATCGGCCAGAAGTTGTACGACCAGAAGCTCGCCTTCGCGCTCGACTCCCCGTTGTCGCGCGCCGAGATCCGCACGCGCGCAGAAGCCGAACTCACGCGCGTCCGCGCCGACATGTACTCGGTGGCGCGCGGCGTCCTGGCCGGCCGCGAAGGCGCGCCGGAGACGCCCGCCGCGCCGACGCCCGCGCAGCAGCAGGCGGCGATCCAGGCGGCATTGGAATTGGCCTACGCCGACCGCCCGACCCGCGACCAGGTGGTCGATACCGCCAAATCCACCTTGGCCACCGCCACCGATTTCGTCCGCGCCAAGGACCTGATCACCTTGCCCGACGCGCCGGTGAAGGTCATCCTGATGCCCGAGTTCCAGCGCGGCGTGTCGGTCGCCTATTGCGATTCGCCCGGCCCGCTCGACAAGTCACTGGACACCTTCTACGCGGTATCGCCGATTCCCGACGACTGGACCGACGAACAGACCACGTCCTTCCTGCGCGAATACAACACCCGCTCGATCGACGAACTGAGCATCCACGAAGCGATGCCCGGTCATTACGTGCAGATCTGGCATTCGAACAAGTATCCGTCCGTGCTTCGCGCCGTGCTGTCGTCGGGTTCGTTCGTAGAAGGCTGGGCGGTGTACGCCGAGAAGGTGATGGTGGACGCCGGCTACCGCGACAACGACCCGCTGTACCACCTGATCCAGCTGAAGTGGTACCTGCGCGTCATCACCAACGCGCTCATCGACCAGGCCATCCACGTGGACGGGATGAGCCGCGACGACGCCATGAAGCTGATGACGGAAATGGGCTTCCAGGAAGAACGCGAGGCGGCCGGCAAATGGGTTCGCGCCCAGCTCAGCTCGACGCAGTTGCCGACCTATTTCGTCGGCGTGCAGGAACACTACGACCTGCGCCGCGCCGTCGAGGAAAAACAGGGCGACGCCTTCAAGCTGAAGGACTACCACGACAAGGTGTTGTCGTTCGGTTCCCCGTCGGGCCGTTATGTGCGCGCCCTGATGCTCGACCAGCCGATCGAATAGTCGCAGTCCCGGGAGCTGCGAAACCATGAACTTCATCAACCGCATCAAGGCCTGGTGGCGCCCGGCGCCCGAGCCGGAAATAGTTTTCGAGCCCGAGGTCGAAAGCACCGACCGCCGGGTGAAGGAACGACGCAATGCCGCGCCCGGCACCCGCGTGCTGATCATCGACGACTCGGCGACTATCGTGGCCTTGTTGCGCCGGATGATGCGCCAGAACGACCTGGTCACGCTGGAGGCCGGTGATGCCGAGGCAGGCATCGAGATCGCCCGCAGCGAAGTTCCGGACCTGATCTTCCTGGATATCGTATTGCCCGGCATGAATGGTTTCGCGGCGCTTCGCGCCCTGCGGCGCGACCCGGTCACGCGCGACGTGCCGATCATCATGATCAGCGGCAACGAGCAGGCAACCGAAGAGTTCTACGTGCAGCGGATCGGCGCTGACGATTTCATGAAGAAGCCGTTCTCGCGCGCCGAGGTATTCGCACGCATCGAACGGCTGCTCGACGACGAACAGAAACCCCGACGCATCAACCCCGTGGCGACAGGCGCCGAAACTGAGACCGCCTGACTGGGCTCAGTGGCTGAGTCCGTCGTAGGGCGTGACCACCAACGATGAAAGGTCCACGCCGTCGAGGCAGCGCACGTTCACCGCGGCCGACATCGGCTTGTCCGCGTCGGCGCTTTCGCTGAAGGGCGCAATTCCGCAGGTCATGCAGAAGTGGTGGTGGATGGCGTGCTTGTTGAACGTGTAGGTACCCAGGTCACTGACCGCGGTCAGCAGGCGCAGGTTTGCACGCGGCACGAACCAGAGCAGGCCGCCCCGCTTCTTGCACAGCGAGCAATTGCAGTCCACGACAGGCCCGATTTCGCCGTCCACCTCGAAGCGGATCTTGCCGCAGTGGCATCCTCCGGTGTAGGTCATGGTCGGCTCCCGGTGCGTTGGATGGCCCTATTAAAGCGCTGAACGGCCCAAATAACCGAATATTCATGTCCGGTTTGTTAATATTTGCCCACTTCATGAATCCCGGCCCCGGCTCCTGCCCCCAGGAGCCAGCGTAGAGCCTTTGCGCCACGTCCCGGGCGGCTGCCGGACTGCATCCGCCCCGACCTGCCTGCCGGGTCCAATCGACCAGCCAGTCCACCGGACAGCCCATGCTGCCCGCCGACCGGCGCCGCTACAGCACAGGAGCGTCCGATGAGCGAAACCGCCTGCTTCCTCCATGACCTGATCCAGATCAGCCGCGATGGCACCGAATTCTATGAAGAGGCCGCGCGAACGGTTTCCGACAAGAAGCTCAGCCGGGTGTTCACGGACATGGCCAAGGCCAAGACGACGCTGGCCGACAACCTGCTGGTGGAACTCAAGCCAGGTACCAAGCCCGGCGCCAAGTCCATCGACCTGGTTGGCGACGTCGAGCAGACCTACGCCGGCATCGGTCGCGGTTTCAAGGCGGTCAACTCCGCCCACATCACGGCGATGGAACAAAGCGAAACCCAGATCCAGGGCTCGTTGCAGAAAGTCGTGATGGACCGCGACAACAGCTTCGTGATCCGCGTGCTCGCCAAGCAGTACGTGCACACCGCCGAGAACCTCAAGGCCGAATTGCGCAGCCGCAAGCGCTCGCTGGCCTGATGCGGAACCCGGGATGCGTGCCGAGACGCCCGCTCCCTTTGGCGACCTGACGCCCGAGGCGATCCTCGCCTCGGTCGAAAGCGTTGGACTGGCCACGGACGGCCGCGTCCTGGCCCTGAACAGCTACGAAAATCGCGTCTACCGGATCGGCATCGAAGACAGCGCGCCGCGCGTGCTCAAGTTCTATCGCCCGGGCCGCTGGTCCGACGCCGCCATCCTCGAAGAACATCGCTTCAGCCAGGAACTGCTCGACAACGATCTTTCCGTCGTCGCGCCGCAAGTTCTGGCAGGAACCACCCTGCACCACCATGGCGGGCATCGCTTCGCCATCTTCCCGATGCAGGGCGGGCATGCGCCCGAGCCCGGCGACCGCGAAACACTCAAGCAGATCGGACGCACGCTCGGCCGCATGCATGCCGTTGGAGCGCGCACTTCCTTTTCGCATCGCGGCACGCTCAACGTGCAGCAACATGCCATCGACTCCGTGTCCTACCTGCTCGATGCCGACTGGCTGCCGGCCGAACTCGAAGAGAATTTCGAAGCGCTCTGCCACCTGCTGCTCGACCAGGTCGAAGACGCGTGGGCGGACTGCGGCGACTTCAAGACCTTGCGCCTGCACGGCGACTGCCATCCCGGCAATATCCTGTGGCGCGACGGCCAGCCGCATTTCGTGGACCTCGACGACACGATGATGGGCCCGGCGATGCAGGACCTGTGGATGCTGTGCACCGGCGATGCCGCCGCACGCGGCGAGCAGATGGGCTGGCTGCTGGAGGGCTACGAACTCTTCCACGAGTTCGACCATCGCCAGTTGGGCCTGATCGAAGCCTTGCGCGCCATGCGCCT
Source organism: Gammaproteobacteria bacterium (assembly GCA_026398715.1). The sequence continues at coordinate 968 of JAPLSI010000084.1, read as the reverse complement.
GCTGCATTTCCACGCATGGATCGCCCGGCGCTGGTCGGACCCGGCCTTTCCCGCGGCTTTTCCGTGGTTCGAATCGCCGCGGCACTGGGAAGGCGTGATCGTTCAGTTGCAGGAACAATTGGTCGCCATGGGCGAACCGGTGCTCGAGCTTCCGCGAGGCTGAACGGCGGGCAACGACACCAGCGGCGCGCGGATCGTCTGCCCTGCTCCCGCACTCTTTATCGGCAAGCCAGTCCCCTTCTTCACTCCATGCTGCGTGGGGGTCGGCCTATCCTTTGCCTGATGCCGGAGATCCGATGATGCCGTCCCAACCCAAACAATCCACCAACCTGTCACGACGCCGATGGCTGGGCGGTTCCGCGCTGGCGCTTGCCGGCCTGGGCCTGGCCTGTTCGCGGCAAGGGGCCGCCGCAGCTGCGCCTCCCGCCATGGTCGACATCGTTGCGGTGGACAACAGTGGCAAGTCGCGCAAGGTCCTGCGCGTGCCCAAGGTGGTGAAGACGACGCAGGAGTGGAAAAAACTCCTGTCGCCGAAATCCTTCTACGTCGCCCGCGAAGGCGGCACCGAGCGACCCTTCAGCGGCGAGTACAACGACCTGCACGCCAAGGGCATCTTCCGCTGCATCTGCTGCGGCACGGCCCTGTTCGATTCCGCCACCAAGTTCGACTCCGGCACCGGCTGGCCCAGTTTCTGGCAACCGATCGCGCCGCAGAACATCGTGGACCGCGAGGACCGGACTTTCGGCATGGTGCGCACGGAAACACTTTGCCGACGCTGCGATGCGCACCTGGGCCACGTCTTCGACGACGGGCCGCGGCCCACCGGCCTGCGCTACTGCATGAATTCGGTGGCCCTGCGCTTCATTCCACTCGCCTGACCAGAGAACGCATCCCATGAACTCCACTTCGAATGAAGAACGCGCCGGCATCTTCCGCCTGGCGGCCAGTGCCCTGCTGATGATTTCGGC
>JAPLSI010000116.1 GCA_026398715.1 Gammaproteobacteria bacterium | reverse complement strand
GGCGACTCAAAATGAAAGCCGGCGATCGCCAGTGGCGATAGGCTCTTGTTGATCGCCCCTCGCGACAACCGGCTTCTAAAGCCTCCCCAGCAATCAGCCCAGCTTGCGAGCCGCCGCCAGGATAGCGTCGACGGTGATTCCGAAGTGCTTGTAAAGCGCGTCGATCGGCGCCGACGCACCGAAACTGTCGATGCCGATGACCGCGCCATCCAGGCCCACGTACTTGCGCCAGTAATCGGTGACGCCCGCTTCCACCGCGATGCGCTTCCGGCAAGCCGAGGGCAACACGGCTTCGCGCCATTCGGCCGTCTGGCGGTCGAAGTGATTGGGCGAGGGCATGGACACGACGCGCGCCTTCAGGCCTTCATCGGCCAGCTGTCGCGAGGCCTGCATCGCCATCTCGACTTCGGATCCGGTGGCAATCACGATCAGGTCGAACTTTCCATCGGCCGGCTCGTGCAACACGTAACCGCCGCGAGAGATGTCGGATAGCTGCTGCGGCGTGCGCGCCTGGTGTGCCAGGTTCTGTCGACTGAACACCAGGCAGGTTGGACCGTCGCGACGTTCGATCGCGCGCTGCCAGGCCACCGCGGATTCGACCGCATCGCAGGGACGCCACACGTCGTTGTTGGGGATGTAGCGCAGCGACGCCATGTGTTCGACGGGCTGGTGTGTCGGGCCGTCTTCACCCAGGCCGATCGAATCGTGGGTGAACACATGGATGGCGCGGGCCGGGATCAGCGCCGACATGCGCAACGCGTTGCGCGAGTAATCCGAAAACACCAGGAAGGTCGCGTCGTACGGAATGAAGCCGCCATGCAGCGCGAGTCCGTTGCTGATCGCGCTCATGCCGAATTCGCGGACGCCGTAATACACGTAGTTGGCGTTCGCATCCTGGCTGGTGACCGACTTGCTGCCGCTCCACAGGGTCAGGTTGGAATGCGCCAGGTCGGCCGAACCACCGATCAGTTCCGGCAGGTGCGGCGCGAATGCCTCGATGGCCATCTGCGATGCCTTGCGCGATGCGACCACCGGGCCTTCGGCCTGGAGTTTCGCGGCATAGGCGGCCGCGGCATCTGCGAAATCCCCGGGCAGTTCGCCGCGCGAACGGCGCACCAGTTCATCGGCCAGTTCGGGATAGGCATGCGCGTAGGCGTCGAACAGCTGGTTCCACTCGTCCTCGCGAACCAAGCCGGCGGTGCCGGCGCGCCAGCCGTCTGAAATCTCCTGCGGAATCACGAACGGCGCGTGCGGCCAGTCCAGTTGGGCCCGCGCGGCGGCGACCTCGTCCTTGCCCAGGGGCGCGCCGTGCGCGGATTCCTTGCCCTGCTTGTTCGGCGCGCCAAAGCCAATGACAGTTCGGCAGCAGATCAGCGTCGGGCGTGCGGACTCGGCCTGCGCGGTGCGGATGGCCTGCGAGATTTCGACCGGGTCGTGACCGTTGACGCCACGAATCACCTGCCAGCCGTAAGCCTCGAAGCGGGCAGCGGTGTCATCGGTGAACCACCCGGCGGTGTTGCCGTCGATCGAGATATGGTTGTCGTCCCAGAAGGCGACCAGCTTGCCCAGGCCCCAGGTGCCGGCCAGTGAACACGCTTCGTGCGACACGCCTTCCATCAGGCAACCATCGCCGAGGAATACCCACGTCGTGTGGTCGACGACGTCGAATTGAGGGCGATTGAATCGTTGGGCCAGCAATTTTTCCGCGAGCGCGAAACCCACGGCATTCGCAAGGCCCTGTCCCAGCGGACCGGTGGTGGTCTCCACGCCCGGGGTTTCGCTGGCTTCCGGATGGCCGGCGGTGCGCGAATGCAGCTGTCGGAAGTTCTTCAGTTCCTCGATCGGCAGGTCATAGCCGGACAGGTGCAGCAGCGCGTACTGCAGCATCGAGCCATGCCCGTTGGAGAGCACGAACCGATCGCGGTTGAACCACTTCGGATTGTTCGGGTTGTGCTTGAGGAAGTCGTTCCAGAGCACTTCGGCGATGTCGGCCATGCCCATCGGCATGCCGGGGTGTCCGGACTTGGCCGCCTCGACCGCGTCAACGGCGAGGAAACGAATGGCATTGGCTAGGTCGCGGCGGCTCGGCGTCGGCATCGGGGCAGGCTCGTAAGGAAGGGTGCCCGGCATGCGGGCGGCCTATTTTCCCTGAAGCAGGCCCGGCTGTCGCCTCCGGATTTCAATCCACGGCGATGGATGGCACTTCTGCGTCCGTGTGGCCGCGGGAGACCACCACGGCCGCCACCAGGTCGCCAGTGACATTCAGGGTGGTGCGGCACATGTCCAGGAAGCGATCCACGCCCAGTATCAGGCCGATGCCCTCGGGCGGAACCCCGACCATGCCGAGGATCATCGCGATCACCGGCAGGGATCCAGCTGGCACGCCTGCCGTGCCAATGCCGCCCAGGATGCACACGAACATCACCAGCACCTGCTGGCCCAGGCTGAGGTCCACGCCGAAGAACTGCGCGAGGAACAACACAGTCACGCCTTCGAACAGCGCCGTGCCGTTCTGGTTGGCCGTGGCGCCGACGGTCAGCACGAAGCGTGAGATTCCGCGCGGCAGCTTCAGGTTTTCTTCCGCCACCTTGATGGCCGTCGGCAGCGTGGCATTGGACGAGGCCGTGGAAAACGCCATCACGATCGCTTCCTGCGAGCCGCGGAAGAACGCCATCGGCGACCAGCCACCCGCGTAGCGCAGGGCCAGGGAATAGACCACCGTGAAGTGGATCGCCAGCGCCAGCACGACCACGCCGACATAACCCGCGAGACGCAGCAGCAGCTCCCAACCGAACAGGGCGGCGAGGTTGAAGACCAGGCAGGCCACGGCATAGGGCGCCAGGCGAATCACCAGGTGGATCAAGGTCATCGACACGTCGAACAGGCCCTGGATGGCGCCCTTGAGCTTCTCGGCGGCGGGCGTCTGCGTCAGCAGCAGCCCGATGCCGAACATCAATGCGAAAAACATCACCGCGAGCAGGTCGCTTGCCGCCGCCGCCGCGACCACGTTTTTCGGAACGATCTGCACCAGCAAGGCCATGCCCGAACCCGAACTGGCATTGGCCGAAACGATCTCCTGCGCGCGGGCCGAGCCTTCGGTCAGCAGGCGCTGGGCAAGCGCGGGATCGACGCCATCACCGGGACGGAATACGTTGACCAGCACCAGGCCGATGACCACCGCGATGCCGGACACGATCACCGTGTAGGCCAGCATGCGCCAGCCGACCCGGCCGAGCGACCGGATGTCCCCCATCTCGGCCACGCCCATCACCAGGGCCGAAAACAGCAGCGGGATGACCAGCATGAACAACAGGTTGAGGAACACCTGTCCGACCGGCTGGGTGATGTAAGTCGTCAGCCAGCCTACCCAGGTCGCATCCGGCGCCAGCACATGGACCAGCAATCCGGCGCCGATGCCGACCGCGAATCCGATGAGCATTCGAATGTGCAGCGCAAGGCCGCGGGGCTTCGGTGTCGGCGCGTCGGGAATCATTCGGGGTCCTGGCCTGGGGTCGGGCGATTGCACGGTGGCCGGACGAGCTTAGCAGGCACGGCGGACCCGAAAAAGAAAACCAGGCTGCGGGGACCGACGTCCTAAAAAAAACGGGGCCGCATGAGCGGCCCCGTCGTCTTCGATTTCAAGCCAGCGATCAGCGCTTGGATACCTGCAGCACGCGCGGGGTCACGAACACGAGCAGTTCGGCCTTCGAGTGCGACTTGCCACGCTTCTTGAACAGGTTGCCGAGCACCGGCACGTCGCCCAGCCAGGGCAGCTTGCTGATGTCTTCGCGGTTGCGGAATTCGTACACGCCGCCAATCACGACCGTATCGCCGCTGTCCACCATCACGCCGGTGGTGATCGAGCGCTTGGTCAGGGACGGCACGCCGAGCGTAAAGCCCTTGATGTCGTCCTTCTTGATGTTGACCTTCATGAACACGCGGCCATCGGTGGTGATGGTCGGGGTGACCTTCAGTTCCAGCAGGGCTTCCTTGAACGCCGGGGTTGCCAGCGCCTGGCCTGCACCTGCCGCCTGCGGCGTGGTGTAGCCGATCTCGTCACCCTGGGTAATCGTGGCCTCGCGCTGGTTGGTGGTGATCACGCGCGGGTTGGAAACCACTTCGCCACGGCCTTCTGCCTGCAGCGCCGACAATTCCAGGTCGAGGTTCGAACTGGGATTGAGGATGCCGAGGTTGAACACGCCACCGCCGGTCACGCCGAGGTTGATGTCGAAGCCGCGGGTCTTGGTGCTGTCGCTGCCATTGCCGGGATTGTCGATGTCCTGGAAGCCGAAGCGTGCGCCCAGGTCGCGGGCAAACGTTTCGTCGGCGATCACGACGCGAGCTTCGATCAGCACCTGGTCGACCGGGCGGTCGAGCACTTCGAGCATGCGCTTGATCTCGTCGATCTTCTTGCGCGTGTCGCTGACCAGCAAGGTATTGGTGCGCACGTCGGCGCTGACGCTGCCGCGTGAGGTCAGGAAGCCGCGGTTGCCGCCGGCGCCGCCACCTGCACCGCCGCCGCCACCGCCCTGGCCGCCGGAGGTCAGGATGGTGACCAGTTCCGTGGCGCTGCCGTAGTTGATCGGAATGTATTCGACCACGATCTCGCCAGAGTTCTCCAGGTTGATGCGGGCCGTGTTCTGCGCCAGCTCGTAGGCCGACAATTCAGCCTGCGGCGCCACCCAGACCACGTTGCCGTCGCGACGCTGGTCAAGGCCCTTGGCGCGCAACAGGATTTCCAGCGCC
>JAPLSI010000157.1 GCA_026398715.1 Gammaproteobacteria bacterium | reverse complement strand
CGATCAGCGCCGCGACGGCGAAGGCAAACGCCACTGCAAATCCGACATAGCCGGTGTACAGCAGGGGCGGATGGGCAATCATCCCGATGTCCTGCAGCAGCGGATTCATGTCGCCGCCTTCCACCGCGGCCGGCAGCAATCGCGCGAACGGGTTGGAGGTGAATATGAGGAAGGCCAGGAAGCCGACACTGATCCAGCCCATCACGGCCAGCACTCGGGCGACCACCGGCTGCGGCAGCGACCGGGAGAAGACCGCGACGGCGGCGATCCACAGGCTGAGGATGAATACCCAAAGCAGCAGGGATCCCTCGTGCGCGCCCCAGACTGCCGTGTACTGATAGATGGTGGGTAGCAGGCTGTTGGAATTGTTGGCGACGTAGGCGATGGAAAAATCGTGGACGATGAACGCGTGGGTGAGGATGCCGTACGCGATGCCGATCAGGACGAGTTGCGAAAACGCCAAGGGCCGTGCCGTGGACATCCATGCCTCATTGCCTCGGTGGGCGCCGAGCAGGGGCAGGGTGCCGAGCAACACTGCGAGCAGCAGCGCGAAGATCAGCGCAAGCAATCCGAGTTCGGGCAACACTCAGTTGGCCCCGCAGCTGGTCGTATGCATGGCGATGCCCTTCGCCATTGCGTCCGCCACTTCCCTGGGCATGTAGGTTTCATCGTGCTTTGCCAGCACTTCGCTGGCGACGAAACCTTCACCTTCCATTCGTCCGGTGGCGATGATGCTGGTTCCTTCGCGGAACATGTCGGGCAGGATGCCGTTGTAGGTTACCGGCACCTGGCGAATGCGGTCGGTCACCGCGAAATGCACGTCCAGGGTGCCGTCGGTCCGACGCACGCTGCCCTCGCAGACCACGCCACCCAGGCGGAAGCGCGCGTCGCGCGGGGCCGAGCCTTCGCGCACATCGGTAGGCGTGTGCAGGTAGGTCAGGTTTTCCTGCAACGCCAGCACGATGAAGGTGCCGGCAACCGCAGCGGCGGCCAGGATGAGTACGATCAATGCGATGCGACGCTTTCTTGTCGGGTTCATGTGGATTTCTTTGCCTGTTCGCGACGGACGCGCAGCGCTATCGCACGCCGTACTTGTGCCAGCTTGATGCGCGGCGCGAGGTAGTCCCAAGCCAGTACGACCGCGAACACCGCATAGGCGAAGCGCACGTAATCAATGTTCACCGGTAGTCATCCCCACGTTGTTGCGGACCCAGTCCTTGCCTGATTCCTGTTCCAGGTTCAACGCGCGTGCACGTTGCAACAGGGAGCCGAGGAACCAGAATTTCGTGCCGAGCGCGGTGGCGATCAGCGGCCACATCATGCTCGGGTCCATCTTCGACGGGCCGATGAGGCGAATGGTTTCGCCCTGGTGCAAGGTGTTCCACCATTGGACGGCGAAGTGCACGATCGGCACGTTGACCAGCCCGATCAGCGCCAGGAAGCACGCGGCGCGGGCGGCGGCGCGGCGATCCTCGATGGCGTTGTACAGGCCGATGACGCCGACGTAGAGGAACAACAATACGAGTTCCGAGGTGAGTCGCGGATCCCAGGTCCACCACGTGCCCCAGGTCGGCTTGCCCCAGATCGAGCCGCTGGCCAGCGTAATGAGTGTGAAGGCCGCACCCACTGGTGCGCATGCCATGGCGAGGTTTTCGCAGGCCTTGATGCGCCAGACCAATGCGATGACGGCCTGTGCGGCCATGACGACGAAAATGAACAGGCTCATCCATGCCGCCGGCACGTGGATGTAGAGAATGCGAAAGCTCTCTCCCTGCTTGTAGTCGGCGGGCACGGAATACAGCGCGCCGTAGATGCCGATGGCCAGCAGGAGGAAGGCGGCGGCGAACGACCACGGCGCCCAACGGGCCGTGAAGCGGTCGAAGGTGGGCGGCGAGCCCGTCTTGTTGAACCAGAGGATGAGGCGATTCAAGGGTCAGTCAACCGGTCAGGTGAGTGCGATGCGCAGGGCAGTGGCGGCGGCGAGGGGCGCGAGGACCAGGCAGCCAGCCAGTCCTGCGGCCAACAGGTAGATGGCGCCTATCCATGGCAGGCCTTGCGCGGCAGCTGAAACCGCACCAGCGCCGAACACAAGGACGGGGAGGAAGAGGGGCAGCGCCAACACGGCCAAAAGCATACCAGAGCGCCGGATTCCGACCGTCAACGCAGCCACGACGGCGCCGATCAGGCTGAGCAAGGGCGTACCCAGCGCGAGGGACAACATCAATGGTGCGAGCAAGTCGCGGGGAAGCTGCAGCAATTCGGCAAAAAAAGGCGTCAACACCAGCAGGGGAAGCGAGGTCACGGTCCAGTGCACGGCAACGCGCATCGCGATCAGCCAGGCGAGCGGCACCGGACTTAGCAGCAGTTGTTCGAGGCTGCCGTCTTCCAGGTCGCTGCGGAACAGGGAATCGAGGGTGAGCAGGCCGGCGAGGAGCACCGCAACCCACAGGACGCCGGGGGCGATGCGGGCGAGCATGGGCGACTCGCTGCCCAGGGGCAGCGGAAACAACGCGATCACCATCAGGGCAAACAGCATGGGCTGCATGGTGTCGCTGCGGCGCCGCCAGACCAGGCGCAGGTCGCGCTCCAACTGGGCGCGGGCGCAGGCCATCAGGCTGGGCGCGAGCGAGGGGGTGATCGCGCTCATGCGGCCAGGTCCAGTGTCCGGATCGGCACGGGTGGCGCGGCATAGGCGCCGTGGGTGGTCAGCAAGGTGGCGCCGCCCTTTTCGAGGTGGCTCGATATCAGGCGATTGACCAGGGCGATGCCGTCCAGGTCGAGGTTGGCGTAGGGCTCGTCGAGCAGCCACAAAGGGGCAGGCGACAGGCGCAGCCTGGCTAGCGCGAGCCGCTTGTTTTGTCCCGCCGACAGGCGTCGCGCCAGGTTGTCTTCGAAGCCGGCCAGGCCTACTTCGGCCAGTGCACGTTCGGGCGGCAGTGCCGAGTTCTGCATCGCGGCGGTAAAGCGCAGGTTTTCCAGCGCGCTCAATTCGCCCTTGTGGCCGGGCAGATGGCCCAGGAAGGCGCAGCCGCGGGCGAGATGGCCCTGGTCGACCAGGCGCTGGCCGAAGCGCACCTCGCCTGAACCCGCCGCCAGCAAGCCAGCCAGTACGCGCAACAGGGTGGTCTTGCCGCTGCCGTTGCCGCCCAGCACCATCAGCGCCTCGCCGGCACCGAGGCGGAAATCCAGTGGACCGAAAATCAGTTCTTCATTGCGTGAAAAGCACAGGCCCCGGCATTCAAGTAGGGGAACGGTTTCGGAGATGGATGGGTTCATGCAGTCGCCATGGTATCAAGCCGTGTTCTTCTGCGCTTTTTTGGGGGCAGTTTCCTTTCGCAATGCCGGCCCGCTAGTGGCTGGTGAAGAAGCCGATCCCAACCAGCGTCAGCAAGCTCAGCCCGATGATGATCAGGATGAAGCCGAGCTAGGTGGAGAACCTCACCAATCCCTTCGACGGCGCTTCGACCAGATGCTGTTCCAGTTCGCCGGACGCCAGCAACCGCTGATATTGCAGCGGATGCTGATGCATGAACTCGTCCATCGTCATGGTGCCGGTGAACATCACCCGATCCAGCGGGAACTTGTCCGGACGGAAGTGGTTGTTGAAGAAGTGCACGGTGAACAGGAAGACCACCGCCAGGAAGGCTTCTTCGCCATGGAAGATCGGCGCGACATTGAACACCCAGCCCGGCAGGTACTGCGCGGTGAAGTAGGGGATCCACATCACCAGGCCGCTGGCGCCGATGATGGTGACGCCCCAGAACGGTGCCCAGTAGTCGAACTTCTCCCAGTAGGTCCAGCGGTCGAATACCGGCCGCGGGCCCTTGCCGACGAACCACTTGAACATCGAGACGATGTCCTTGAGGTCCTGCAGGCCGGGGATCAGCGAATTCGGTCCGAAGATCTTGAAGTTCCTCCAGTTCCGTCCGTTTTTTGCCGCCATGTAGAACAGGTGCCAGAAGAATACGCTGGCGAAGATCACCGCATTGACCCGATGGATGATGCCCGCGATGTGCGGTCCACCCAGTAGCGTCATCAGCGGCTTGGCCCAGGGCGCATCCGGATAGAACAAGGGTATGCCGGTCAGCGTCAGGATCATCAGGCTGACCGCGAAGATGAAGTGGGCGATGCGCCAGGTGCGGCTGAAGCGGCGGAAGTGCTTGCCCTGCAGCGCGGCGGGTAGCTCCGACAGGCCAGCCATCTTCACGTGCGGCTGGTTCTTGCGCTGCTGGCGCTCCTTGTACTCGCGATAGAACCACAGGATCGTGTGCAGCCAGAAGAACGCGAAGGTCCCGACCAGCAGCTGGACCATGATCTGGTTGGCGATCCAGATCTGGGGATACTTGTCGAAATTGTCGGTGGTGCCGTGCGGGTTGAAACTGACGAACCCGGCCGTCGCCAGGGCCACTTCTTTCCTGCCGCTATGGCAGTCCTGGCAGGACTCCAGCCGGTTGTCCGGATGCATCATGGCATCGGGATTGCTGGACGGCTCGATGTCGTGGCTGCCATGGCAATCGAAGCACTTCGCCGTCTCGCCGTAGCCGAGCGTGGCGATCTTGCCGTGGTAGGTGGCCTTGTAAGAGGCGTAGCGATCATCGTGGCAGTCGCCGCAGTTGGCGGTGATCGCCAGCTTGGCCTCGGCCGAGGAACTGCGCTTGATGTCGTGCGAGGTGTGGCAGTCGGTGCAGACTGCGGCCTTCGGGTTGTGCTTCTGGGTGACTTCCCGGCCATGCACCGAGGCAGTCCAGGTTTCCAGTTGTTCTTCGTGGCACGTGCCGCACAGTTCAGAAATCCCGAGCCGCCACTTGGTGCGCTTGGCGGAACCAGCGGGCGGCACATTGAAGGTATGGGTGTCGTGGCAGTCGTTGCATGTCGCGTTCGGCTTGCCCGGCTCGTCGGCATTGGGGCGCGCGTGGAAGGAAGCCTTGTAGCTTTCGATGTTCTCGGCGATGGTCCGCATCAGCGGTTGGTCGGCGGTCGGGTCCTTCCGCGTTGCGGCCTGCTGGAGCTTGGTGTGGCATTGGACGCAATCAGGCGGCCGGGCGCCGCTGATCTTCTTGTGGTTGGCGACGCTGTCGGTGATCTCCACGTGGCAGGAAACGCACTGCATGTCGGAGTGCACGCTGGAGGCGAAGCCTTGGTGGTCGACGGCGCGAAGCGGGCGGGTTTCCTCATCGGGCCCGGGCACCTCGATCGGGCCCTTGGCACTGTCATGGCATGAAAGGCAGGTCGGGTTGTCGAGCTTGGCCTCCGGGACTTCGTCGGGGGCGATTGCGCCACTTGCGGCGCTGGCGGTGAGAGCGAGCACCGCGACCAAAAAGCCTGTTGCCAGTCTGCTGAGAAACATTATTGCAGTTCTCCGAACGGACATGGCGTCACGCCATTCCAATGCCTGAATGTGGCGGCAAGCCATGCCCGTCGGGCCCCTCTCTGATCAGTGCGCCAGGATCCACTGCGCCAGGTTCTTGAGCGCTACCGGATCCTTGGTCTTGATGATCTTGTGCTCTTCCTTGGTGCCGTCATCGAGCTTCACCATTGGCCCGGTGGTGATGTTGGTGATGATCTTCTTCTCACCATCGGCCTTGCCCTTGTACTTGGCGGCGACCTTCGTCCAAGACGGCCCGGACTTGGTCTTGGTGGCAGAATGGCACTTCGTGCACTTGTTGTCGGTGAGCAGTTGCTTGGCCTGGACCTCGTCGACCGCGGCTTGGGCCGGGTTGATGGCCGCCAGCGCGAGAAACAAGGAACCGGCGAGCACCGCAATATTCAGGTTTTTCATGCGCTACCTCTTGATGAAGAATGTGTCTGTGAATCCCGCTTCCGGCCGACCGACCAGGAACTTTGGCACCGTATCACGGCAATCGCGGCCTGCAGCATGCTCATGGCGTCCGGATGGGGTGGCGTTCAGAAGCGGTAGAGCACCGACAGGGAGACGACGTTTTCCCGGTAGTCCGGGCTGTCCTCGCCCAGCAGGATAACGTTGGCGACCTGGTTGACCGCGACACCATCCACGGCCCAGTCGGTGGAGTGATAGCGCTCGTACCAATAACTCATCCGCAGCGAGAAGCTCTCGCGCAGCTTGTAGGTGGCGTAGATGTTGAATGAATCCAGCTGCGAGATGTCGCGCGGCAAGGGCTTGGTCAGCAATGACGATCCGACCGCGAAATCGAGGCCGCTGCGCGACTTCGAGTGCAGGTAGTCGACGCCGAGGTCTACGCGTCCCGAATAAAGGCTGCGCTTGAAGCCCAGTCCGCTGGTGATGATGCGGTCCCGATGATAAGCGAACCATTGGCGCCGTGGATCGCTGGAGTTGGGAATCTGGCTGGCGCCGCCGGCGAAGCTCCAGCCGGCCTGGTGCGAGCCCTGCTTCTCGGCCGTAACGAAACCGTAGGCGGACCATGTTTGCGACGGCGCGTAAACCGCATCCAGCGTCGCGGTCTTGACGCGGGCGTCGATCAGGCCGATTTCCGACTCGTTGTAGTCGTCCTTGGCGTAATCCACCGATGCGCTCAGCGCGAATGCCTCGGTGGCCGACAACTCGATGCCGGCGCTCAACAAGTCACGGTCGCGATTGGCCAGGTAGTAGCGGCGCAGCAAGGGGTGGTTCTCCCAGCCGGCGGCGATGGTCGAGGTGTAACCGGGTGAATAGCCGCTGAGGAAGGGCTCGTTGCCGATATAGGTGGAGCCGTCGCGCACCGCGTGCGAGTAGCGCAGATAGGCATTGAGGGTGTCCGCGAAGGACGTCCTGAAGCCGAAGTGGTAAGTGTCTTCGTCGGCCTGCTCGCGCTCGGTGTAGGTGCGGTCGATCTTGCTGCGCTGGACGCCGGCGCTCAGTTCGGTGCTGCCGAAGACCCGGTACGACGCATCGGCCTTCAGCTGTTCTTCGCGGAAGCTGTACGGCTCGTTGTAGCGGCGTCGATTGGTCGCAGCGGTAGTGTCCTGGAGCGTCGAGTCGCCGCCGATATAGACGTATTCGTCGCGCGGCGTCTGGTTGTCACGGTCGTCATAGCGATAGGAGGCGCTCCAGGAAAAATCCGTGGACGGTCGCGAAGACAGGCGCAGGTTGAACACGGTGGTATCGATCCGGCCGTCCAGGGAATCCCGCGGCAGCGGCTGGGTGATGCTGGCCGCTTGCACAGGAATATTGGTGTAGGGCAGGAAGGTCTCGTTCTGGGTCATGCGGCCGCGGGAGAAACTGGCGCTGAGCCGGGTCGCGTCGGAGAAGTTGTAACCGGCGTTGAAACTCAGCTGATGGAACTGGTTGTCCGGCGGTAGGCTCACCTGGCCGACCGCGGTCGGGAAGCCACTGCCCGCGGCCCAACCGCTGATGATCGTGTAGGGATTGGCCCAGGTCAGGGACGTGTTCTGGTCCGAGAACAGCGAGACGTAATAGGACACGTCGAACTGGAACTTCCTGCTGGTATAGCGCAGCGAGGCGTCCATCTGCTGGGTGGTCCAGTCGACCGGCTCGGGTATCACGACTGCGCGCGGGTTGCCGCCGTTGCTGCCGAACGTGGCGCCGAAGGTGCGGGTGCCTTCCTTGGCCTCGTGTTTGTAGCTGGCGCTGTAGTCCCAATGCGGCGTCAGCACACCGCTGATGCCCAGGCCAACGCGCCGACGCTGGGTCTTCAGATCGAAGGGCTTGAGGCTCGACAGCAACTTGGTCATTCCCGCCGTCGTGCCGCTGCCGACCCAGTCGGAGGGCAGCGTGAGCGTCTCGGTGCCGGCACCGTCGTAGATCGTCTGGCCGGATTCGCTGCGGAAATTGGGGATCTGGTCGTAGTCGACCACGACCTTGTACTTGCCCTGCACGCCGAATTCGAATGCCGCGGCCCGTGAGTCCAGGCCAAGGTCCTTGCCGGTGAGGCGCCAGTACCAGGCGCTGTCGGCGTCCCAGGCGTTGCGCTTGTAGATGTCGAAATTGAGCAGGGCGGCCATGCCCTGGTCATTGAGGCCGGAGTAGCGGCCGAACCGGAAGGAATCGTCGCTGACGTAATAGGCGCCGAGCTCGAACGTGCTGCGGATCTGGATGAGCTCCTTCAGCTTCTCCGGCTCGTCGGAGTCTTCGATGGAAAACAGCTCCCCGGGTGTCGCGGAGTCGGCTTCCTCGTCCTCGTCAGCCTCTTCGCTGTCGGCTTGGGCCGCAGTCGCTGGCGGCTCAGCCTGGGGCTCGGCTTCTTCGGCCGTGGCTTCGGTCGTCGCGCCGGTTTGCGGGGGAGCGCTCGCCTGCTGGGCAAATGCCGTGGCCGGCACCGCCAGGGCGAGGGCTATCGCCAGGCACAAGGCCCGCAGCTTCGGGTCCGTCAGTTCGATTCTGCTCGCGGTGACTTTCATGGCTTGCGTCCTCGCACGATTTTTCGGGAGTCAGGCTAGCGCGTCTTGCGCGCGCCAGAGGGGTGATTGGAACCATGCACCTGGGAATGGCAATTCATGCAGTTCTTGCCAAGCAGCTGCTGCGCGCCGGAGGGCAGGGTGGCGCCGGGTAATCCGGTGCCGCTGTAGGCGGTGCTCGGGTGCTGCGCCGCCATATGGCACTGCTGGCAAAGCCATGGCGTGCGGCTCTTGAGCAGCGAGGCGTTCACCGAGCCATGGGGCTTGTGGCACAGACCGCAGTCTTCGCGGACGGGGGCGTGTTCCCAGAGGAAGGGACCGCGCTTCTCGGCGTGGCAGGTGAAGCAGGTTTCGTTGACGGTGTCCTTGACCAGCAGTCGCGGGCCGGTCGAACCGTGGGCGTTGTGGCAGCCGCTGCAGGACATCTGGCCTTCGCGCATCGGATGGTTCGACGGCTTCAGCAAATCGGCGCGCCGGCCCTTGTGGCAGGTGACGCATACATCGGTCTGGGTGGCGGTGGCCAGGACCGGGTCGCTCTGGTTATGCACCGTGTGGCAGGAGGTGCAGGCGACATTCTCGGATTCGTGGCGGCTGCCTTTCCAATGCATGCGCACGCTCTTCTCGTGGCAGCCCAGGCACGCCTGGTTACGCGTGGAGGCCGGCGTGCTGGACTTGCGGCCGAAGTCGATGTCCGTCTTGCTGCGCTTGCCGCCCACCGCGGGCGCCAGATGCGCCTTGCTGGGGCCGTGGCAGCTCATGCACGCCTGGTCGGCGAACGGTGTGCGCGGGTCCGCCATGACAGCGTGCTTGGACTTGAGGATGGAAAGAACCGGTTTTTCCTCGCTTTCATCGTGGCACTTGGTGCAGGTGCGCACGGCGTCTTTGCCGGACAATTCATGCGCCGGGGTGCCCGGGGCGCCCAAGGCCGGCGATGCGGTGGACCCGGCGGCGCGTGCGCATGAGCCGAATCCAAGCGCCGCGGCCAGCAGCACTAACGCGATAATCGGTGTAGAGCGATTCATTATCGTTTCCCCAGTTGCGCCATGGGTTGGATGCACGCGAGGGGGCGTACATCCTTGTTGCGCAGTAGCGGGGCTTCGAACCCCCACTCCCTTGTCACTGCGTCGTACCCGGTTCATCGGGCACGTTGCGAGCCCCTATTACTTGTTCTTTGTTGGCAGGTTCAGGATACGACGACCGTTTAGCGGCAATATTGACTCAAGTCAATTCCCCGCCGTCGAGTTGCCAGCACGGGCCGCGGAGGTCCGGGGCGGCTCCCTCGGGCCCGGTAGCGGATGATCCGTCTCGCTGGGGCGCTGTATTGTTGAGGTTGGCGACGCCGGCGACGTTGCCGTCGGGCGCTATCGCACCCCCGGCCGCGAGTCCGCATAATCGACGCTGGCCCTCCGATACCCACCTGTCCCATGCAGATCGAAACCAAGCTTCCCAAGGTCGGCACGACCATTTTCACCGTGATGTCGCAGCTGGCGATGGAGCATGGCGCGGTCAATCTGGGCCAGGGGTTCCCTGACTTCGCGGTGCCGGAGCTGCTGGCCGAAGCGTTGGGCCAGGCCATGCGCGAGGGCAAGAACCAGTACGCGCCGATGAGCGGCATTCCCGCGCTTCGCCAGGCCATCGCCGCCAAGACCCTGGGCTGTTACGGCTGCCGGGTGGATGCGGATGCCGAGATCACCGTGGCCAGCGGTGCGAGCGAGGCGATTTTCGACGCCGTGCTGGCGGTCGTTCGCCCTGGCGATGAAGTGATCGTGCTCGACCCCTGTTACGACTGCTACGAGCCGGCGATCGACCTGGCTGGCGGTCGCGCCGTTCACGTGTCGCTGGACCCGGTGGATTTTTCGGTGGACTGGCAGAAGGTGCGCGATGCGGTCAGCCCGCGCACGCGCTTGTTGTTCATCAATACGCCGCACAATCCCTCGGGCGCAATGCTCGATGCCGCCGACATGGCCGAGCTGGCCGACATCGTGCGCAATACCGAAATCCTGATCCTGTCGGACGAAGTGTATGAACACATCGTGTTCGACGGCCGCATCCACGAAAGCGTGCTGCGCTACCCCGAACTGGCGGCGCGCAGCTTCGTCATCTCCAGCTTCGGCAAGACCTACCACTGCACTGGCTGGAAGGTTGGCTACTGCATCGCGCCGCCCGCGCTGACGGCGGAATTTCGCAAGGTGCACCAATACAACACCTTCTGCACCTTCGCCCCGGCGCAATGGGCGTTCGCGGCGATGATCGAAAAGCATCCCGAGCACTATCGTGAGCTCGGCGCCTTCTACCAGGCCAAGCGCGACCAATTTGCCCGACAGCTGCAGGGCACCCGCCTGCGACCCTTGCCAGTGCCGGGTGGTTACTTCCAGTTGGTCGACTATTCCTCGATCAGTGATCTCGGCGACTCCGCATTCTGCCGTTGGCTGACCATCGAGAAGGGCGTGACCGCTATTCCGCTGTCGCCCTTCTATGAAACGCCGCCGCCGGACCAGCGGCTCGTCCGCCTGTGTTTTGCCAAGAATCCCGAAACACTCGACGCCGCGATCGCGCGGCTGGAGAAGGTGTGATGGTTGCACATACATGTGCATCGGATCTGCGCGTCAGCCTGGTGCAGGGCGATACCGTCTGGCTGGATCCGGACGCCAATCGCGCGATGTATGCGGACATGATGGCGCCGCTGAAAGGCATCACCGACCTGGTCGTGCTGCCGGAAACATTCACCTCGGGCTTCAGCAATGAGGCGCTGGCAGGCGCGGAGGGCATGGACGGACCGACCGTGGCGTGGATGCTGGGCCAGGCTGCCTCATTGGGCGCCGTGGTGACGGGCAGTGTCCAGATCCGCGACGGCGACGGCGTGTACAACCGCCTGCTGTGGGCGACGCCGGATGGCGAATTGAAGCACTACGACAAGCGGCATCTGTTCCGGATGGCGAAGGAACACGAGCGCTATGCCTCCGGCCGAGATCGCATGACGGTTGAACTGAAGGGTTGGCGGATCTGCCCGCTCGTCTGTTACGACCTGCGCTTCCCGGTATTCATCCGCAATCGTTTCGGCACGGAGGTGGCGGACCGATTCGACTATGACCTGCTGGTGTTCGTCGCCAACTGGCCGAGCGCACGTGCCTACGCGTGGTCGACGCTGCTGCGCGCCCGCGCCATCGAAAACCTGTGCTACGTGGCCGCGGTGAACCGGGTCGGCGTGGACGGCAACCAGATCAGCTATAGCGGCGCCAGCGTGGCGCTGGACGAGCTTGGCGCGCCGATCATCGAATGCGGGGCGCAGGCGCAGGTGGTGACCATGGCGTTTTCCGCGGCGGCGCTGGCGGCGCATCGCGCGCGGTTCCCCGCGCAACTGGATGCGGACCAGTTCGACATCCGCAACTGATTCCCGGGGTCAGCCCGTCTTGAGTAGCGTCAACAGCCCGCGCGCCGTGCGCACGCGCGACGCGGCATCGGGCAGTTCCATCTTCACCCGCATCTTTTCCGGGCCGTCCATCGCATAGATGCGCGGCTGGGACTGGATGAGGCGAATGATGGACATCGGATCGACATTGGGTTGTGCCAGGAAATGCACGCGGCCGCCTGTCGGCCCGAGTTCCAGCTTGCGCAGGCCCAGGCGGGTCGCTTCGAGCTTCAGCTCGGTCACCGCGAACAGTTGTTTGGTCTGTTCGGGCAGGATGCCGAAGCGGTCCACCATCTCGACCTGCAGTTCCTTCAATGCATCCTCGTCGCGGGCCGAAGCGATGCGCTTGTACAGCGTCAGTCGCGCGTGCACGTCGGGCAGATAGTCTTCCGGAATCAATGCGGGAATATGCAGCTCGACTTCGGCGCCGTGGCGGATGCTCGGGTCGAGGTCGGGAATCTTGCCCGAGCGAATGGACTTGACCGCGCGTTCCAGCAGTTCGGTATATAGGGAGAAACCGATCTCGGCGATCTGGCCGGATTGTTCCTCGCCAAGCAATTCGCCCGCGCCGCGGATTTCCAGGTCGTGCGTGGCCAGGGTGAATCCGGCGCCCAGTTCTTCCAGCGACGCCAGCGCCTGCAGGCGCTTTTCTGCATCGCCGGTCATGGCCTTCTTGTTCGGCACGACCAGATAGGCGTAGGCGCGATGGTGGGAGCGGCCGACGCGGCCGCGCAGCTGGTGCAATTGCGACAGGCCAAAGCGGTCGGCGCGATTGACGATGATCGTATTCGCGCTGGGAATGTCGATGCCCGACTCGATGATGGTGGTGCACACCAGCACGTTGAAGCGCTGCCGGTGGAAGTCGAGCATGGTTTGCTCGAGTTCGCGTTCCGGCATCTGGCCGTGGGCGATGCGGATGCGCGCCTCGGGAATGAGTTCGCCCAGCTCGCGCGCCATCTTCTCGATGGTGTCCACCTCGTTGTGCAGGAAATAGACCTGGCCGCCGCGCGCGAGCTCGCGCTGGAAGGCTTCGCGTAGCAGTGCGTTGTCCCAGGCGGTGATGAAGGTCTTCACCGCCAGCCGGTGCGCGGGCGGCGTGCCGATGATGGAAAGCTCGCGCAGGCCCGCCATGGCCATGTTCAGCGTGCGCGGAATGGGCGTGGCAGTCAGCGTCAGCAGGTGGACCTCGGCGCGCAATGCCTTCAGCGCTTCCTTCTGCCGCACGCCGAAGCGTTGTTCCTCGTCCACGATGACCAGGCCGAGGTCCTTGAACTTCACGTCCCCCTGCAGCAGGCGATGCGTGCCGACGATCACGTCGATCTTGCCTTCTTCCAGCAGCACGATCGCCGCCTTGATTTCCTTGGCGGACTTGAAGCGCGACAGTACTTCGACGCGTATGGGCCAGTCGGCGTATCGGTCGCGGAAGTTGCGGTAATGTTGTTCGGCCAGCAGCGTCGTCGGCACCAGGATGGCGACCTGCTTGCCCGAGGTTGCGGCGACGAATGCGGCGCGCACGGCCACCTCGGTCTTGCCGAAGCCGACGTCGCCGCAGACCACGCGGTCCATCGGCGTGGGCTTGGCCAGGTCGGTGATCACTGCATCGATGCTGGCGGCCTGGTCGGGTGTTTCCTCGAACGGGAAGGTGGCGGCGAAGGGTTCGTACATGGACCGGTCCACCACCAACGACTGGCCGCGGCGGGCATGCCTGCGCGCCTGGATATCGAGCAGTTCGGCAGCGACGTCGCGCACCTTTTCGGCGGCCTTGCGCTTGGCCTTTTCCCAGGCGTCGCCGCCCAGCGAATGCAAGGGCGCGAATTCCGCCGAGGTGCCGGAATAGCGCGACACCAGTTGCAGCTGCGCCACCGGCACGTACAGCTTGTCGCCCTTGGCGTATTCGATGCAGAGGAATTCGCCCGCGACGCCGCCGGTGTCGAGTGACACCAGGCCCTGGTAGCGACCGACGCCATGGTCCTCGTGCACGATCGGCGAGCCGATGGTGATTTCGCTCAGGTCGCGCAGGATCGCGTCCGGGTCGCGCAGCGCGGCCTTCTTGCGTCGG
Source organism: Gammaproteobacteria bacterium (assembly GCA_026398715.1). Next base: position 18,179 of record JAPLSI010000157.1, on the reverse strand, counting down.
CGGCTCTGGTCGGCGCGCTCGGGGAACAACTGCCGCTCGGTCAGCACCGTTATCGCCGGCTCGGTGGTTGCGAAGCCGTCCTCCAGCGGTGCGACGGCGATGGCGAACGGATGGTCCGATCCCAGGAATGAAGTCCAGTTGCCGACCGTCACCGGCTTCATGGCGGCGGAATCGAGCAATTCGATCAGCGCCTCGCGACGGCCTGCGGAGTCCGCGGCGACCAGCACGCGGCCCGGATAGTTGGACAGGAAGGACTTAAGCGCGGCGCCCGATTCCTCACCCTTGCTGATCCACGGCAGGGACGGCACTTTCTGTTCCGCCATCGCCCGGGACTGGTCGGCCTGGGGATGGCCGGCGCCGCAGACTTCGATTCGCTCGGCGCGATTGAGTTCGGCGCGCAGCAGGTCAGGCGCGAGGAATATTTCTTCAGGCGGCAGGATCGGTCGTTCGACGTCGTGGCGACGTTGTTCCCAGCGATCGCGGGTCTGCGCCCAGAACGCGGTCGCCGCGTCCGCCACGCCTTCGCCCACGACCACCAGCGTGTCGCTGCCAAGGTGTTCGAACAGCGATGCCGTGTGGTCGAAGAACAAGGGCAGGTAGTACTCGATGCCGGCGGGCGTGCCGCCTTCCTTGAGGTCCTGGTAGAGCGGGCAGCGGCGCGGGTCGAAGTCGAAGCGCTCGCTGAGTTTTTCGCGCACGCGCCGGGTGCTTGCCAGGTCCAGGGGAAACTCGCGCGCCGGCAGCAGCTTCACCGAATCGACCGGATGGTCGGAACGCTGGGTGTCAGGATCGAAGCTGCGCAGCGTATCGATTACGTCATCGAACAACTCGATGCGATAAGGTACTTCCGAACCCATCGGGAACAGGTCGAGCAGCGCGCCGCGCACCGCGAAATCGCCCGGGTCCAGCACCTGCGGCACGTTGCGATAGCCCGAGGATTCGAGGCGGCGCTTTTCCGCATCCATGTCCAGCTTCTGGCCGCGGCGCAGGTCCAGCGCGTTGCCGGCGATCCATTCCGGAGGCGGCAATCGTTGCATCAGCGAAGAAACAGGTACCACCAGCACGCCACGCCGCACCGAGGGCAGGCGATACAGCGCGGCCACCCGCTGCGAAACGATGTCGGCATGCGGACTGAACAGATCGTAGGGCAGCGTCTCCCAGTCCGGGAAATGCAGGATCGGCAGGTCGTCGGCGAGTACGCGAAGGTCGTTTTCCAGGGATTGCGCGGTATGCGTGTCGCGCGCGACGGCAAGCACCAGGCCCTGGTGCGCCCGCGCCGCTTCGACCAGGCCCAGCGCCAGCGCGCTCGCGCTGGAGGGCGCGCGCCAATAGGCGCGCTGTTGTCCGGCCTTGGGCAGCGGCGGAGTCGGCAGTAGGGGTCGCGTCATCATTAGCCGGTCAGTTTACCAGCCCGGCTTGTCGCGTCCGCGTCAGTGTCGGGTCGGTTCCAGCGGCAAGGTGATCCGGACCAGGCCGGGCGAGCCGTGGATGGACGTGCGGTGGAAGCCCAGGTGGCTGGCGAGTTCGAGCATCGGCGTGTTGTCGTCCATCACGTCGCCCCACAGTTCGGTCACTGCGTTCTCGCGGCACCATTCGATCAGGCGCAGCATCAGCAGCCTGCCCAGGCCCAGGCCGATCACGAAGTGCGAGACCAGGATCCCGAACTCGGCGCGCGCCGGGTTGTGGGTGTCGCGGGCAAGCCGCGCCACCGCAGCGACCAGGGCTTCGCCGGGCGGCAGGGGTTCGGCAGCGACCACCACGAATTCCGAATCCGCCGGTGGGTGCGTCAGCTGGTGCAGTTGTTCATCGCTAAGGGCCTTGAGGATGTGCAGGAAGCGCCGCCGGACTTCATCTTCGTTCAGCAGGTGGAACGAAGCGGCGATGGGCGCGGCATCCTCGGGCTGGATTGGACGGACGACCATTTCTCGGCCGTCGGACAGCTGGAAGGCTTCGGCGCGCCGGGGACCGGGCACTGGACGAGATCGGCGGGTGGCGTTCACCCCGCTAGACTGCCATGAAACAGGCCGCGGTAGCGCCGGCACCCGATGCTAAACTGACGCTAAATCCATTCAGAAAAAGCGCATGGCCGGCAAAGGCGATTCGGTAAAGACCATTTTCTATGCGCTGGGCGCCAATTTCGCGATTTTCGTGGCGAAGGCGGTGGCGGCCTTCATCACAGGCTCCAGCGCAATGCTGGCCGAGGCCGTGCACTCGCTGGCCGATTGCGGCAACCAGGGCTTGCTGCTGCTGGGCATGAAGCGGGCGAAACTGCCCGCCAACCCGGACTATCCGATGGGTTACGGCAAGGAGATCTACTTCTGGTCGTTCCTGGTGGCGGTGATGCTGTTTTCGGTGGGCGGCATGTTTTCCCTCTACGAGGGTTGGCACAAGCTGCATTCCACCGAAGCGCTGACCTATCCGTGGATCGCAGTGGGCGTGCTGGCTTTCGGCATCGTGGCGGAAAGCGTTTCGATGCGCGCCTGCCTGGTCGAGGTGAACAAGGCGCGCGGCAACCAGAGCCTGCGCCAGTGGTTTCGCGAGAGCCGGCAGTCGGAACTGGTGGTGATCTTTGGCGAAGACCTCGCTGCCTTGATGGGCCTGGTGTTCGCGCTTGTGGCCGTGGTTGCGACCATGGTCACCGGCAACCCCATCTACGACGCCATCGGTACGCTGGGCATCGGCGTGTTGCTGATCGTGGTGGCGGTGTTCGTGGCGATCGAAGTGAAAGCCCTGCTGATCGGCCAAAGCGTCGAACCGCGGCAGCGCGAGGCGATTCGACAATTCATCGCCGCCCGCCCGGAAATCAAGCAGATATGGAGCCTGATCACCTTGCAGATGGGCAACGACATCATGGTGGCGGTGCAGGCGGAGATGGTCGATCCACAGGCCGCGACGGCCGACAACATTGCCCGGATCAATGAAACGGAAGTGGCGCTGAAGGCGGCTTTCCCGGAGATCCGCTGGAGCTTCTTCGAGCCCGACGACTCCGCGTGATTGCTTCGGCTCGCCGCCGCCGCGTGGTCCCTGTCGGGCGCGCAATGGCGTTCGCGATGCTGGTTGCGCTGGCGAGTTTCGCAGTGCAGGCCGACGACAAGGGCGCGCTGGAGTCATCGGTTCCGCGCCATGCGCTGGAAGACAAGGCGCTGAACCAGCCCGAGCAAGTGCTCGAGCAATTGCCCGGGCTGATAAGGCAGGCGCGCGACTCGAAGGACTCGCGCGAGCTGGCCCTGCTGCTGCTCGCCCAGGCGAACGCCTGCCGGGTGATTGCCGATTGGCCCTGCCAGCGCTTTGCCGGCGCAAGCGCGGTGGTCGCCTCGCAGGCGGCGAATGATCCAATCCTCAAGGCCCGGTCGCTGATCGCCGAAAGTCGAGCAACGATAGCGATGCAGGATTTCACCCGGGGCGAGAAACTCCTGGGCGAAGCCGAACTGGTGTTGAAGGGTTCGCCGTTGCCGGAGCTTTCGGCGGACGTCTACCTGGCGTACTCGTCGCTGAGCAATTCGCTGGGCAAGCATGCCCTGTCGGCGGAGTACGCACAGCGGGGCCTGGATATCCTTGCCGGCGACCTCGCACTGCCCACGCAGGCGCGGCTGTTGCGGAACCTGGCGCGGGCGCAGGCCCAGTTGGGACTGGCGTCGAAGGCCGACGAGACGCTGGTGCGCGCGCAAGTGCTGACCGAACGCTTCGACGACCCGAAGTTGAGTGCCGAAATCCTGCTGGGGTCTGCGCACACCGCGCGGCTCGCCGGCAACATCGATGCGCAGCGGCGCTCCGGCCAGCGTGTGTTGCAACTGGGATCGCGGCTGAAGAACTCCCAGGTCACCGGCATGGGGCATGAGGTATTGGGCCTGGCGGCCTTCGATGCTGGCGATCGATCACTGGCGATCCGCGAACTCGATGCCGCGTATCGCAGCTTCCGCAACCTCGGCCTGAAGCGCGACGAGTCGCGCGTGCTGCGCGAATTGATCCGCATCGCGATCAGGCAGGGCAGGCCGCGCGCCGAAGTGGAGGAGTACACCACGCGCTTCCTGGAGATCGACGGCGAAATCGAGCAGAGCGACCGGGCCAAGGCCGCCGACGATTTCGATGCGCGCCTGGCCTATGCCGAGCGTGAACTCGACGTATTGCGCCTGAAGGACGAAGCAGCACTCGCGCGCGAACGGGAGAGCGCCCTTGCAGCGAGCAACCGGCAATCGCGTTTGCTCGGCTGGCTGGCGGGAGCGACCTTGCTGGTCGTGGGCGTGTTCTATCTGCTGCAGCGCCGGTCCAACCAGCGGCTCAAGGCCACTCTCGCGCTGCTGCGCGAGAGCGAGGCGCGGGCGCACGACCTGTTGAACCTGAGCGCGGGATTCGTCTTCCTGCATGACGTGGACGGTCGCCTGCTGTTGGTCAACCCGGCTGCGGCGCAGGCGCTGGGCCAGCCGTCGGAGGCCCTGGTGGGCCGCCTCTTGCAGGACTTCCAGCCACGCGCCGGCCGCGAGCCGTTCGCCGCCTACCTCGCCCGCGTGCAATCGAAAGGCGAGGACCAGGGCGTGTTCCTGGTGCGTTCGGGCGAGGGCGACCACCGCCATTGGCGCTACAGCTCGAGGCTTTCGGCGCCAAAGGACGGCCGGGCATACGTGGTCGGCAATGCGGTGGACGTCACCGACCAGGTCCACCACACCCGCGCATTGCACGAACAGAGCGTGCGCGATGCGCTGACCGGCGTGTACAACCGCCGGCACCTGGAGATCTTCGAAACCAATCACCCGGTCGCGGCCAGTTGGGCTGCCATCGCGGTGGACCTGGACCATTTCAAGCGGATCAACGACAGCCAGGGTCACGATCGCGGCGACCAGGTATTGATCGACTTCGCGCAGTTCCTGACCGATCGCGTACGCGCATTCACCGTGGGAAGCGCGCTGCGGGAAGACCGCGAATCGCTGGCCGCCACCATCGCCCGCGCCGACGCGTCGATGTATGCAGCGCGGGCCGCGTCACGCGGGCCTGGCGCGACGGATCCCGCGTCCGCCGACCCGGCTTGAGCCTTACTCGGATTCGACCCCGGCCATCGCCAGTACCCAGGTGGGCGTAACGGGCTCGCCTGCATAGAATTCCCTGGGCCGGCCTTCGCCGGTCGCCCAGCGGTGGATCCAGCTTGGGCCCCATTTGCCCAGGTAGGCATCCGCCCGCTGGTAGGCAGGGTCCTTCATCGCCGTTTCCAGGTCGATGAATTCGTAGCCTCTCGCGCGAATGGCAGCCATGAGCGTGCCAAACGTATCCGCGTTGATCTCGTTGGCGTGCATCAACAGGATTTGCGGCAGGTTGTAGCCGAGCAACCGGATGGACTGGTCTTCGAAATAGTCAACTTTCGACACCATGTAGCGGACGTAGTCCCCACGCAGCCGGGCCATGGACGCCGTGTCGCCGGCGGCAATCGCCGTGCGGTAAGCGCCTGCCCACACCCAGTCGGAGGTATCCACCGTTACCGGCGCAATCCGGTAGCCGTGCTTGGTGAGAAAAGCCTGCAGCGCGGCCTTGTCTTCGACGGTTCGACCGGCGCGCAGGTAGGGATGGCGGAACCACTCGGGCTTCTTGTTTCGCTCGGCAAGCAAGGGCTTGAGGAAAACTTCGCCACGAAGGATGTCAGACTCGTAGGCTTCCAGGCCGACTGCATGCAGGTCGGCATGGCTGTAGCTGTGGTTGCCCAGGTCGAAACCTGCGTCCACCCAATCCTTGAGCAGATGCACGCGCGAAGTTTCGATCTTCTCGCCCGACACCAGCTTGCCTTCGTTGACGAAACCGATCAGCGGGATGCCCGCTTCCTTCATCGCGGCAACCAGGCGCGGATGGAATTGCGCCAGCGTCGGCGGCGTCGCGTCACCCAGCGTCGCCCACGGCAGGTCGTCGATGGTGACGGCAATCTGTCGCGATGGTGGCTTGGCGGCGCCTTCGGCAATTTCAATAGACATCGCCGCCGGCGCGGCAAGCATCAGCAATGCCGCAGCGAGGGGATGACTAAGCCAGTGCATAGGCCACCTTGGTGCCGGTGACGACGATCTTGCCACGGCGCTTCATCTCGGCGACAAGCGCATCCAGGTCGTCGTCGGAAAGCGCCGGCTTGAACAGCGAATCGACCAGCACGAAGTTGGTTGTCATGACGCGCTTCCTTCGGGGTCGACCTCGTCGCCCGCGAGCACCGTGGTGATGGCGACATCGGCCGTCACGTTGCCGATGGTGCGGAAGATATCCGGGATCGATTCCACCGCCAACAGCAGCGGCAGCATGCCCACCGGCACGCCCATGGCCAGGCAAATGGGCGCGATGGATGCAAAGAAGCTTACCTGTCCCGGCAGGCCGACCGAGGCCAGGCTCATCAGCAGGGCGATTACCGCGCCGATGGCGTAGTGCACCAGGCCGAGCTCGACGCCGAACAGCGAAGCCGAGTACAGCACCACTGCGAGGTTCGCGACCGGACTGGTGAATCGGAACACCGATACTGCCAGCGGCAGCACCATTGCGGTGACATGCGGCGCGATACCGATCTGCCGCGTGGACTCGACCATGGCCGGCAGGGAGGCAAGCGAACTCTGCGTGCTGGTCGCGACGGCCTGGGCCGGCGCGACCGCGCGCGCGAATACGCCCAGCGGTACGCGCGTGGCCAGCATGACGGCCGGATAGATGAGCGCGATCAGCAGGACCTGCACGACCACCAGCAGGATCAGGTAGTGCGCAAGCGCGCCGGCGATCGAGATGCCGACGCGGGCGCCGACCACGTAGGCCAGCGCGAATACGCCGATGGGCGCCACCAGGATCACCCAGTGCACGATCACCATCATGGCTTCCACGACGGCCTCGAAGAAATTCACGAGCACCGTCATCTGCACGCGGGCCAGGCGGGTGATGGCAAAGCCGAACAGCAACGCGAACAGCACCAGGGGCAGCATCTCGCCGTCTGCAGCGGCCTTCACCGGATTGGTCGGGATGATGGCGGCCAGCCATTCCGACAGCGGTGCAACCGGTGGCACGAGCGTGTCGCTGGCGGCCATGCTTGCGCGCAGCGCTTCGGCGGCATCGGCGGGGATTGGCCACAGCGCCAGGAAGCCTTCCACCGCGACCTGGCCGAACACCGCCGCGGCCAGCAGCACCACGACGAACAACAACAGCGAGCGCGCGGCCAGGCCGCCTGCGGACGCCGTCGCCGCAGTCGAGGCGATGCCGGTCACCAGCAGCGAGAACACCAGCGGCACGATGGTCATGCGCAGCGCATCGAGCCAGAGGGCGCCGATCGGTTCGGCGATGGCGATGGACCGGGCCAGCCAGGCGGGGTTTGCCGAAGACAGTGAAATGCCGATGGCCAGGCCATCCACCAGGGCCAGCAGGATTCTTGCGGAAGACGAAAGTCGCATCAGCTTGCTTCCTGTTTTAGCCACTGCAGCTTGGAGTCGGCGCCGCCTTCGCCCATCAGTCGGGCCAGCACCGGCAGGGCGGGGGTCAGGTCCTGGTCGAGCCGGAACGGCGGATTGATGACCAGCATGCCGCTGCCGTTGAGACGCAGGGGTGAATCATCCGGCCGCACCAGCACTTCGGCGATGAAGGCCGACTTGCAGGGCAACTTGGCCGCCTTGCGCAAGAACGGCAGCAGGGTGCGTCGCTGCTTGATCGGATACCAGACAGCGAAGATGCCGGTCGGCCAGCGCGACAGGCCTTCGGCCAGCGCGGCAAGGATCAGGTCGAATTCGGCCTCCTGCGCCTCGTAAGGAGGGTCGATCAGGACCAGGCCGCGCTTTTCCTTCGGCGGCAGCAGCGCCTTGATCGCGCCGTATCCATCGCGTGCCATCACGCCGACACGCTTGTCGTGCTTGAACAACTGGTCCAGCGCGCGCGCTTCGTCGGGCTGCAATTCGCAGGCGACCAATCGGTCCTGCGGCCGCATGGCCTGCGCCACCAGCAGCGGCGAACCGGGGTAGCTGACCAGCGCGCCGACCGGATTGTCGGCCTGAACGCGCTTGAGGTAGTCCTGCACGATGGCAGGAAGGCCGTGCAGCACGAACAGCCGGAAGATGCCGCCGCGCGCCTCGCCGGTCTTGTCGGACTGTTCGCCCTGCAGCAGGTACTGGCCCCGGCCGGCATGGGTGTCGAGCACGAAGAACGGCGTGTCCTTGCGCTTGAGCGCGTCCACCAGGCCCAGCAGCACGACGTGCTTGAGGACATCGGCGTGGTTTCCGGCGTGGAATGCGTGGCGGTAGTTCATAATCGTCGAGGATATAGTCTCGGCCGGGGCTTGCACACCTCGGCTTGCAACGGAAGGACCCATGTCGCGCATCCTGGTGGTGGAAGACGAGAGCACGATCGCCGACGCGGTGTTGTACGCGCTTCGCGCCGATGGCCTGCAAGCTGAACACTTCCTGCTGGGCCGACCGGCCCTGGCCCACCTGAGAACGCAGGTTTACGACGTGGTGATACTGGACGTCGGACTGCCCGACATCAGTGGCTTCGAGGTATGCCGGGAGTTGCGCCAGTTCAGCGAAGTGCCGGTGGTCTTCCTCACCGCGCGCGACGCCGAGGTCGATCGGGTCGTCGGTCTGGAACTGGGCGCCGACGACTACGTGGTGAAGCCCTTCTCGCCGCGCGAACTGGTGGCCCGGGTGCGCGCCCGCCTGCGCCGCGCCGCGTCATCGCACAACGCCTTGCGCGAAGCTGGCGTGTTCAGCCATGACCCTGCCGGCCAGCGCATCCGCTATCGCGGCGCCTGGCTGCCGTTGACCCGCTACGAATACCAGTTGCTGGCGGTGTTGCTGGGCAGGCCGGGCGCCATCTTCAGTCGCGAGCAACTGATGGACCATGTCTGGCGGGACGCACCGGAAACCGTCGACCGCACCGTGGACACCCACGTGAAGACCTTGCGCGCCAAGTTGCGGCAGGTGGCCGGCGACGCCGACCCGATCCAGACGCATCGCGGCCAGGGCTACAGCTTGAAAACCAGCGAATGAAGATTGGACTGCGCATATTCCTGGGCTATTTCCTGATCGTCGGGCTGGCCGGCTTCTTCGTCATGCGGGTGTTCGTGGACGAAGTGAAGCCCGGAGTGCGCCAGGCGATGGAAGACACGCTGGTGGACACGGCCAACGCGCTTGCCGAACTGGCCGCGCAGGACATGCGCGACGGCCGCATGGCGGATGGGCAATTCGCGCGAAGCGTCGACTCCCTCGTGAAGCGCGACGTGCGCGCGCAGATATGGAATTTCCGCAAGCGCAGCTTCGACTACCGGATCTACGTGACCGACGCGAAGGGCATCGTGGTCTACGACTCGTCGCGCCAGGCCGTCGGCCAGGACTACTCGCGCTGGAACGATGTCTACCTGACCCTGCAGGGCAGATACGGGGCACGATCGACCCGTACCGATCCCGACGACGACAGCACGAGCGTGATGCATGTCGCCGCCCCCATCCGCGACGGCGAACGGATCATCGGTTCGTTGACCGTGGCCAAGGCCAACCAGCGCATCGAGCCGTTCATCGAAACCAGTCGCCAGGCGATCTTGCGCCAGGGCTGGATCCTGCTTGGGCTGTCCTTCCTGATCGGCATCGCCGTGACCTGGTGGCTGTCCAGGTCACTGGCCTCGCTTGGCCGTTTCGCGCGCTCTGTGACCGCCGGCGAGCGCGTGGAGGCGCCGGACCTTGGGCACAACGAAATCGGCGACCTGGGCCGTGCGCTTGCCACCATGCGGGAACGACTCGACGGCAAGCAGTATGTCGAGCAATACGTGCAGACCCTGGCGCATGAAATGAAAAGTCCGCTGGCCGCGATTCGCGGCGCTGCGGAAATTCTGGAAGATGCGCCGCCCGGCCCGGACCGCGACCGGTTCCTGCGCAACATCGATACGCAGGCCGCGCGGCTGGCGTCCATGATCGACCGGATGCTGGCATTGGCCGCGCTTGAATACCGGCAGTCCCTGCAGGGCGCGGAAGTACTCGATCTGTGCCAGTTGCTGCGGGAGTGTTCGGACGCGGCCGAACCAAGGCTGCAGATGAAACAGCTGCAACTCGACCTCAGGCTTGAAGAAGCAACGGCCAACATCAGCGGCGACCGCTTCCTGCTTGGGCAGGCCATCGGAAACCTGCTCGACAACGCCATTGAATTCTCGCCGGCCGGCAGTTGCATCGTGCTGGCCATCGAACGCGAGCCCGGCACCTGGCTGGTGCGGGTCGAAGACAGCGGTCCGGGCATTCCGGAGTTTGCCGCCGAGCGCGTGTTCGACCGATTCTATTCATTGCCGCGGCCCGACGGCAGTCGCAGCAGCGGCATCGGCCTGAGCTTCGTGCGCGAAGTCGCCGCGCTGCATGGTGGCAGCATCGAACTGGAAAACCGCGAGTCCGGCGGCGCGATCGCGCGACTGCGCCTGCCCGCGCGCTGACCGACTTCATCCCGGCCACACACTCGGTTCCTTCGGCCTTCACGCAGCCGGTGGAAAGTCCTTCCATGCGCCGGCCCTTTTCCCGGCGGAAAGGATTGGACCATGTTCACTGACTCGCAGCCGCAAACCGACCCGGCGCCCGGTCGTCGCGACGATCCCCGATGGACGGGACGACGTCTCGCGTGGAAGGCCGTGGTCGTGGCCATGCTGATGGTCCTGCTGCTGATTCCGCTGGGAATGATCAACGGCACGATCCGCGAGCGCCAGGATTACCGGCAGCAGGCAGTGGCTGCGGTGGCAGGCAGTTTCGCCGGACCGCAAACAGTGGCGGGCCCGGTGCTGGTCGTGCCTTTTATTGACGAAGTGCAATACGAGGACAAGGATGCGCTGGGCAAGCCCGTACTGCGCATCAACCGGAGCTCGAAGCGCTATGTGCTGTTCCCGGCGACGATGCACGTGCAGGGAACGCTGGTTCCCTCGATCCGCCGCAGGGGCCTGCATGAAGTCCGCGTATACGAGTTGCAGTCCACGCTCGACGCCAGCTTCGACACGATGTTGCCGGCGGTCGCTACCGGCGCCAAGCGGATACTGGGTGACCCGTACCTGAGTTTTTCGATTGCCGATGTCCGCGGCCTGGTGGGCTCGCCGGAGCTGACCGTAAATCAGCGACCGACCGGGCTTGCCCAGGGTGCTGGCAGCCATCGCCAGGGCGCGGGCTTGAGTGCGCGCATTCCGGTACTGGTGGATGGCGAGCGGATCCGGATGGCCACGCGACTGAAAATCGTGCTGGGCGGAACGGAGTCGCTCGCCATCGCACCGGTGGCCGACAGCAACGTGGTGGAGCTGTCGTCGAACTGGCCGCATCCGCAGTTCGGTGGCCGATTCCTGCCGCGGACGCGAAGCATCGACGCGAACGGGTTCAAGGCGCGCTGGGAGCTGTCATCGCTGGCGGCCGGAACGCAGGAACAATACCGGCAGGCGGCCGACGCGCTCGATACGCTGGACGTGTCCCTGGTTGAGCCGGTCAACGTGTATTCGCAAGCCGATCGCGCCAGCAAGTACGGCGTGCTGTTCGTGATGCTGACCTTCGTGGCCTTCTTCATGTTCGAACTGCTCAAGCGTTTGCCGATCCACCCGATCCAGTACGGCCTGGTCGGCCTGGCGCTGGCGATCTTCTTCCTGCTGTTGCTGAGCCTGTCGGAGCACATGCAATTCTGGATCGCCTACCTGGTCGCAAGCATTGCCTGCATCGGGCTGCTGGGTTTCTACCTGAGTTCGGTATTGCGCAGCCGCGTGCGCGGCGCCGGGTTCGCCGCGGGACTCACGCTGCTCTACGCAGGGCTGTCCGGATTGCTGGTGTCGGAGGACAACGCACTGGTGCTGGGGTCGCTGATGCTGTTCGTGATCCTGGCGGCGCTGATGGCCGTGACCCGGCGGATCGACTGGTACGCACCCACGGCTGCCGATTGAACCGGATCAGGCCTCGGCCAATTCCAGCTTATGTCCCTGGGCGCGGAGATAGTCGATTTCCGTGTCCAGGTCGGCTTGCGTCAGGGGATGGGCCGACAGCCATTCCTTCGGCAGATGGATCCGCATTGCGCCATCACTGGCTTCGAGCTTCTGCACCGGGATTTCCAGCGTGTCATGGCTGCGGTGCAACAGCACGGAAAGTCGCAGCAGTTTGGCGCAATGCAGCGCGGCCGCCGCCAGGCGGTCGGTCAGTGCGCCGATGCTGGCCATGTGCAGGCCGCGTCGCTGGTTGCGGACCAGCGCCGCGATGAACTGCTGCTCGGTGCGCGAAAATCCGGCGATGTCCGAGTGCTCGAACAGGTAGGCGCCGTGCTGGTGGTACTGGCTATGGGCGACCGCAAGGCCGATTTCGTGGACGCGTGCGGCCCAGCCGAGAAGCCGACGATCATCGCCATTCAAATTCAGGTCTTCGGCCACCTGGTCGAACAGCGCCAGCGCCGTGGCTTCGATGCGCGCGGCATGCTCGCGGTCCACGTCGTAGCGTTCGGACAGGGCGCGTACCGAACCGTCGCGCGGGTCCTGGCCGGTGCCGCGGCCCAGGATGTCGTACAGCACGCCTTCGCGTAGCGCGTAGTCGCTGACCACCATCTTCTTCAGGTCGAGTTCTGCAAACGCGGCGTCCAGGATGAGCAGGCCGCCGGCGATGACCGGGCGCCGGTCCGCCGACAGTCCGGGCAGCTTGATGTCCTGGATGCGATCGAAGCCCAGCAACTTGTCGCGCACGGCCGCCAGCGCTGAATCGGTGATGGCGCCGCGGCCGACCTTCATCGCGGTGGCCACGTCGGCGACGGCCTTGATGGTTCCGGACGAGCCGATCACTTCCTGCCAGCCGAGGCTTCGGTAAGTGGACGCAAACTGCTGGAATTCGGCAGTGATCTCGGTACGGGCTTCCTGCCAGCGTTTGGCCGAAAGCTTGCCATCGGAAAAGAACCGGCGCGTGGTGGCGATGCAGCCCATCTGCAGGCTTTCGCGTTCGATCGCATCGAAGCCGGCGCCCACGATGAATTCCGTCGAGCCGCCGCCGATGTCCATCACCAGCCGATGCTCGCTGCGCGGCGGACTGCCGTGGGCGACGCCGAGGTAGATCAGTCGTGCCTCTTCGCGGCCGGAAACCACTTCGATGTCGTGGCCGAGCGCGGCCTCGGCCGGCATGAGGAAATTCTGCGGCTGGCGAAGCTGTCGCACGGTGTTGGTGGCGATGGCGCGTACGCGGCCGCGGGGAATCGCCGCAAGCCGCTGTCCGAAACGCTCCAGGCAATCGTGCGCGCGGATCAGCGCCTCCTTGCTCAGGCCGCCCTTGCCATCCAGGCCCTCGGCCAGGCGTACGTGTTCCTTGATGCGGTCGACGATGCGCAACTGGCCGAGCACGGTGCGCGCAACCACCATGTGGAAGCTGTTCGAGCCCAGGTCCACCGCCGCCAGCAGTTCGCCGTCGGGCAGGGGAGGGAAACCGGGGGCGGTCATGGCTTATCCACAGAGCTTGGCCAACAGCGCACCCTGCGCCGAAAACGGGACATCATCGTCGGTCGGCAATTGGCGCGAGTAGCTGCCATCGGGGTGCAGTTGCCAGGCCTGCTGGTTGTCGAGCAGGTAGTTGGCGAGTTCCTCGTCGAACACGCGTGCTGCCAGGTCGGGATCGAGGATCGGGAAGCAGGTTTCCACCCGGCGCAACAGGTTGCGCTCCATCCAGTCGGCGCTGGAGCAGAAGATTTCCGGTTTGTCGTTGTTGCCGAACCAATAGACGCGGCTGTGTTCGAGGAAGCGACCCACCACGGAACGCACGCTGATGTTTTCGGACAGCCCGGGCACGCCCGGGCGCAGGCAGCAGGCGCCGCGCACGATCAGCTCGATCTTCACCCCGGCCTGGGATGCCTCGTAAAGCGCGCGGATCACACCCGATTCGTTCAGCGCATTCATCTTGGCGATGATGTGGCCCTTCTTGCCGGCGCGCGCGTGTTTCGCTTCGCGCTCGATCCGCGAAAGCAGGCCCGCATGCAGGGTGAAGGGCGAAACCATCAGGCGTTTCAATTTCATCGCCGGCGCCAGTCCGGATAACTGCTGGAACAGGCCATGCACGTCGGCGCAGATTTCGGGGTCCGAGGTCATCAGGCCGATGTCGGTGTAAAGGCGCGCGGTACCGGCGTGGTAATTGCCGGTACCCAGGTGCACGTAGCGGCGCAGGGTCTTGCCCTCGCGTCGCACGATCAACATCATCTTCGCGTGCGTCTTGTAACCGACGACGCCGTACATCACCTGCACGCCGGCCTCCTGCAGGCGATCGGCCAGGTTCAGGTTGGCTTCCTCGTCGAAGCGCGCCCGCAACTCGATCACCACGGTGACGTCCTTGCCGTTGCGCGCCGCCGTGATCAGGTGCTCGATGATCTTCGAGTCCTTGCCGGTGCGGTACAGGGTCTGCTTGATCGCCAGCACCTGCGGATCGTTCGCCGCCGCCTGCAACAGGTCGAGCACGCTGCGGAAACTTTCGTAGGGGTGGTGCAGCAGCACGTCGCGCTCGCGCAGGGTCTCGAAAGGCGCCTCGTCGTCGAGCTTGACGCGACGGGCCTTGAACGACGGAAACTTCAGCTCCGGCCGGTTCGACATGTCGTAGACCTGGATAACGCGATTGAGGTTGACCGGACCATTGATCCGGTAGACCGCGTTCTGTTCGAGGTTGAAGTTCTGGAGCAGGATCTTGACGATGGGCCTCGGGCAGTTCTCTGCGATTTCCAGCCGCACCGCGGGCTGGAACCCGCGCGACAGCAGCTCGCCCTTCAACGCGCTGGCGAGGTTTTCCACTTCTTCCTCGTCAACGAACAATTCGGAATTGCGGGTAACGCGGAACTGGTAGGCGCCCTTGACCTTCATTCCCGGGAACAGGTCGTCAACAAAGGCGGTGAGGATGGCCGACAGGAACACGAAGTCGTTCTTGCCGCCGGAAATTTCCTCGGGGAACTGGATGATGCGGGGCAGGGAGCGCGGCGCACGCACGATGGCCATGCCGCCCTTTCGGCCGAAGGCGTCCTTGCCTTCCAGCACCACGACCACGTTCAGGCTCTTGTTGAGGATGCGCGGGAACGGGTGCGCCGGGTCCAGGCCCAGCGGCGACAGCACCGGGGAGACTTCGTCGTTGAAGTATTTCTGCAGCCAGCGCTTCTGTTTTGCGGTCCAGCTGTCGCGGGTTGGCACCCGGATGCCGGCCTTGTTCAAGGCTGGGCGCAGGTCGTCGTTCCAGAGCCGGTACTGCTCGTCCACCAACTTGCCGGCCAGGGCATGCAGCTTTTCCAGCGCCAGCTTGGGGTCCATCCGGTCGGGCAGCAGGGGCGCGCCGAACTCCAGCGCGGTAAGCACGGTGGCCACGCGCACTTCGAAGAACTCGTCGAGGTTGGTGCAGGCGATGCAAAGGTATTTCAGGCGCTCGAGCAGCGGGATCGACTTGTCCTGCGCCTGGGCCAGCACCCGGAAATTGAATTCCAGCTGCGAAAGTTCGCGATTGAGGAATAGCTCGCCGTCGGGCGCATCGGTGTGGGCAGTCATGCGCACATCATAACGGTTGTCGCGCGAGCACCCGTTCAGGGCCGAAAACGCAGGTGAAGGTACTGCCGCGGCCGACCTCGCTTTCTATCTGCAGGTGGGCCTGGTGCAGGCCCAGCACGTGCTTGACGATGGACAGCCCCAGGCCGGTGCCGCCCGACTCGCGCGACCGGCTCGTGGATACCCGGTAGAAGCGCTCGGTAAGCCGCGGCAGGTGCTGCGCGGGGATGCCGTAGCCCGAATCGCGTACCGCAAGCGCCGCGCCGCCGTCGGGGGTCCGGCGCAGGGCGATCTCGACCTGTCCACCGGTGGGCGTGTAGCGGATGGCGTTGCTGACCAGGTTGGAAAAGGCGCTGTGGAGTTCCTTGGACGAGCCCTGCAGGTCGCAGCGCGCCTCGTCGACCACCAGCACCTTGTGGCGGCCCTGGCTGTGGGCCTCGGCCTCGCGTCGCAGGGTCACCAGCATGGATTCCATCGGGATGGTCTCGTCGCTGAGGTGGTCGCGTGCTTCCAGCCGGGACAGGGTCAGCAGGTCCTCCAGCAATTCATTCATGCGCTGCGACTGCTTGCGCATTTCCTCGACCATTGGCGCCCATTCGGGATTGTCCACGGGCTCCATCATGTCCAGGTAGCCATGCACCACCGTCAACGGCGTGCGCAGTTCGTGCGAAACGTTGGCGACGAAATCGCGGCGTACCTGCTCGAGCCGCATCAGTTGCGTGACGTCGCGTACCACCACCAGCCACTGGTCGGGCGAATATCGGAGCAGGCGAAGACTGAGCCGTACGTTCTCGTCGACGGGCGAGGCGAGGTCCATCATCGGTTCGTCGGTGTGGCCGCTGCGCAACCATTCGGCCACGCGCGGGTCGGTCCACGCATCCAGCAGGGACGTTTCGAGGCTTTGCGGATACTTCAGGCCGAGCAGGCGGCGTGCCGCCTTGTTGAACCAGATCAGGTGGAAGTCGCGGTTGTCCACGATCATCGCGCCGTCCGGCATGGCAGTGGCGGCCTGGCGGTAGGCGCGCAGCAGGCGAACCAGTCGACGCGCCCGCGCGCGGGTTTCGGTTTGCCGGCGGAAGATCAGGGTTTCCAGCGCTGCCCACAGGCCCTGGCCATGCACGGTGCGAAGTTGCTGGCGCCAGTCAAGGAAGCGCAGGACCCGGAACAGGCGCCAGTACCCGCGCGCCGCCACCAGGGCGGTTGCGACCAGCAGCACCCAGGCCATCTGGCCCGACCACCAGCCAATCGCGATCGCGATCGAGTACAGCAACGCCAGGCGCAACAGCGACTGCCGCCACGCCAGGCGCATCAGCAGGGATCGGCGGAAGCGCTGCTCGACCATCAAGGCAGGTTGGAGAAGCGATAGCCGGAACCACGCACGGTCTGCACCATGTCGTGCAGGCCGCTGGGCTCCAGCGCCTTGCGCAGTCGCCGGATATGTACGTCCACGGTTCGCTCTTCGACATAGACGTTGCCGCCCCAGATATGGTCGAGCAACTGGGTGCGCGTGTACACGCGATCGGCGTGGGTCATGAAGAAGTGCAACAGACGGTACTCGGTGGGGCCGACGTGCAGCGGCTGGTCATTGGCGTAGACCCGGTGGGCGGCGCCGTCGATGCGCAGGGCGCCCACTGAAACGGAACCGTCATCTTCGTCCTCGCGCGACCGGCGCAGGACGGCCTTGATGCGGGCCAGCAGCTCCCGCGCCGAAAAGGGCTTCACCACGTAGTCGTCAATGCCCGATTCCAGACCGCTTACCCGGTCGTTCTCCTCGCCCCGGGCGGTGAGCATGATGATCGGCACGTCGCGTGTGAGTTCGTCCCGCCGCCAGCGACGCGCCAGTTCCAGGCCGCTGGAGCCCGGCAGCATCCAATCGAGCAGGATCAGGTCGGGCACGCGGTCGGCGATGGCCGCCGCTGCTTCGCGCCCGTCGCCGGCATGCACGGGTTCGTAGTCACCCTTGCGCAGGGCAAAGGCCACCATGTCGCGGATGGCGGGCTCGTCGTCGACTATCAGGATGCGTTTTTGCACTTCCGTACCGTGTCATTTGCAGGCGTTGGGTGCAAGTAGATAAAACTTTTGTGACGGTAGCGTTACCGGAGCGGTCCCAGGCCGCTCGCCAGCCGCCGGGATCAGCTGTTGTCAGCGGGAATATCCTGGGGTTTCACCTTCCGACGGCGCATCTCCAGCACTTCGGGGGTGATCGCCGCGATGCGGGCCTCAATCCGCGCACGCTGGATATAGCTGATGTCCGTGCGCTTGAGCAATGCATTGAGCTGGTTCAGCGCGTCTTCGGCACGCCCATTGAGATAGGCGGTCTCGGCGTAGGCTTCCCCGGCCCTGGGCAGGTCGCCCGCCAGTTCCGATGCCCGCGCGTAGTTCTTCTGGAACAGCGGGTTGTCCGCATTGTCGGTCAGCAGGGGCCGCAGGATGGCCTGCGCGCGCTTGCCCGCATCGGCGCCGCCGATCGAATTGAGGGTTTCGGCAAAGCTCAGGATGACCGCGCGGTCGTCCGGATGGCCAGCCATCAGCGTCTCGTAACGCTTCTTTGATTCCGCCGGGTCGTGCGCCACGAAGGCATTCTCGGCCAGGGCAAGCCCCAGCCACAGGTTGCCGGGATGCCTGCGTGCCAAAACCTGCAGCGACTCTTCCGCCGCCGCCGGGTAGCCAACCTTCATCTGCGCCAGGGCCAGGCCGTAGCGTTGTGCATCGGTCGCCTTGG
>JAPLSI010000001.1 GCA_026398715.1 Gammaproteobacteria bacterium | reverse complement strand
AGGCAAGCGGACGCACCGGCTTCGCGCGCCTGGCCAGTTGGTCTATCAGGGAGTCGGTGTCATTCATGGCTCAAATCCTTTCCTTCCAACGCAAGCTTCAATGATTTCAAGGCCCGGTGGCAGGCAACTTTCAACGAACCGATGCTCTGGTCGCTCATGGCGGCCGCTTCGCACAGCGACAGTTCGCTGATGCGCAGCAGCCGGATGGCTTCACGTTGCCGCGCCGGCAACTGGCTTACCGCCGCGCCCAGCGCCAAACCCTGCTGGCTGCGATCGAGCGCCTGGTCGGGCGTGGCGTCGGTGGCGGCGATGTGCAACTCGTCCGCTTCCTGCGCCAGTTCGTGCTGCAGGCGACGCGTGCGCTTGCGCAGCAGGTCGATGCAGCGGCGCGTGGCGATGGTCTTCAGCCAGGGCTTGAACGGGCGATGGGGTTCGTAGGTGTGGCGGATGTCGTGCACCACGATCAATATTTCCTGCACCGCATCCTCGGCATCGCTTTCGTTGCCGACGAAGCGCCGCGACAGGCCACGCAGGTAGGGCACGATGTCCTTCAACAACTGGTGGTACGCAGCGCGGTCACCAGCTTGCGCGCACGCCATCCAACGGCCCCAGCGGACGCCGGCGTCGGTGTCGTCGCTTGTGCCTGCATCGGACGTTATCGGCGAACCAAGTGGCATCGGATGGGCGCGACCGGAATCGGGAAAGGGAATGATCCGACCCATCGTCGGTCTTTCCGCCCCCGATTCCAAGTCGCGCGGTTGGGTCATCACCGTTTGCGGCGCGACATCAGGTGGTCGAGGGAGAAACGGCCCGGCCCGCGCGCAGCGATGTACAGCAGCAATGCCGCCCAGATGCCGTGGGTCGGCCACGCATCGGGATACACGAACACCTGGATAACCATCGTCATGCCCAGCAGCGCCAGCGCCGACAGGCGCGAGGCCAGGCCGATCACCAGCAGGAAGGGGAAGATGTGTTCCGCGGTGGCGGCCATCGTCGCTGCGAATTCCGGCGGCAGCACTGGCAACGCGTATTCGTAGGTGAACAACTGGATGGCGCCCTCGCTGACCTTCGGCCAGCCGAACTGCGCTTCCAGGCCGATGGGATTCATTACGAAGCCCTCGATCTTGGACTGGCCCGACAGCCAGAAGGTCGTGCCCATGCACAGCCGCGCCAGGAAGGCGATGGCGTCGTGCGGAATCTTTTCGAGATTGCGGGTCACGAAGTTCTGGCTGGGCCGGGCGATGGCGTTCAACGGGCTGTCCTTGGAAGTGGGAGCTGATGTGGATTCGTATGGCGGGTGCGAAAAGTTACGCGGCCGCGCGGAAAATCAGGCCGCTGTCCACGAAACCACCCAGCCATCGCTGCACCACTGGCCCAGGAAGCCCAGCGCATGCGCGGGCACCTCGTCCGCAGGCAACCACTGCTGCAGCAATTCGCAGCACGTGGCGAAGTCGCCGCCGGCGCGGAAGTGATCGAGCGCCGTGGCTTCGGCTTCGGACAGGGATCGGAAATGGGTGATCAAGTCTGCGTCGCGCCAGATGGCCCAGTGCGCGCGATGCACGCCGACGGGTCGTCGATTGCGCGGTGCCGGCTTGCCGGATTTCGCGGCCATCCAGACTTGCACGGCATTGGTGCGGGTGGACTGCCGCCGCAGGCTGGGCTGGAAACTGGGACAAAGGGCCGGCCAGTGTTCTTCCGGCAGCGCCAACAAAGCCTGCCAATCGGCGCGGGGCGCATCGGCGGCGTCGAAGCTGTCCAGCAGCGCGCGTTCGAACGCGGCCAGTTCGGCGATGCGCGGA
>JAPLSI010000027.1 GCA_026398715.1 Gammaproteobacteria bacterium | reverse complement strand
CTTCGGCAACCAGCAACAGCTGTCCGCGCAACAACGTCGCCAGGCGCGGCAGGTCTGCATCGGAAATCCGCAGCCTCGGGCCCGGCGCGACGAACTTGAATCGCGTGGACAGCGGGGCGGGCAGCGTGGTCGCGTCGGGCATCAGCAGCAAGCTGCCATCGGCAGCGCCGGCCAGCCGGCCGTTCGATCGGCCAATCCGTGCCGTTGACGAATGGAACAGCCGGTACGCACGGGCGCCGGCAGGCGCGCCAGGCCACTGGATGCGTTGGCGATCCAGCCAATAGGCGCCGGCCTCTGGCGCAGGGGTGCCGCCGGGCGTGGCATGCAGGGTCGTCGCGATTTCCGGCCGGGTGCAATCGGCAATCGTCGGAGGCGCGGCGAGGGTCGGGCTGGCCGCCGCGGCCAGGGCGCAGGCAAGCGCCCAAGTCGGCAGGCGCCGGTGGGCACCGGGTCGTCCTCGCGTCTCAAGGGCGCACTGCATCCCCACGGATTCCCTCAGGTAGGTGAGCGAGGCACCATACGCTCGCTCGGCTAAGTAACTTTACTACAAACAGCTTCGATAACGCGGCGTTCAACCGGCCCTCACGGCCACAATTTACAGGCCTTGGCGCATGGGCTACCGTAGTTTATCTACATGGCGGGTGCATTACGGCCCCGAGGGATGCGCATGGCCCACCCGAATCTGAACCTGGCGCGGCGGCTCGCACTGGGCCTGGCGCTACTGCCCTGGGCCCTGGCAGCCCACGCCGCCGGCCCCTTCCCGGACCCGGCCTTGCAGCGGGCCGTGGCCCCGGTTGCGGTGGGCAATACGGCCAGCACCCTCCCCGAGGGCTGGCACAAGGGCGCCTTTGCGGAAATCTTCGTCCGTGGCTATCGCGACAGCAATGGCGACGGCATCGGCGACCTGCGCGGCCTGACCCAGTCGCTCGACTACCTGAAGGAACTGGGTGTGCGCGGTATCTGGCTGATGCCGATCAGTCCCAGCCAGGACCGCGACCATGGCTATGCGGTCAGCGACTATCGCGACATCGAACCGGCCTACGGCACGCTCGCCGATTTCGATGAACTGCTTCGACAGGCGCACGCACGCGGCATCGGCGTCATCATCGATTACGTCATCAACCACAGCGCTGCCAGCAATCCGGTGTTCATCGAGTCGGCGCGCTCGCCCGACAGCCCCTTGCGCAATTGGTATGTGTGGAAGAACCCCGGTCCGGCCGGTTGGAGCATCTACGACCGCAATCCCTGGGAGGCCACCGGCAACGGTTCCTACCTCGCGCAGTTCAGCAAGGACATGCCGGACTTCAACCTGCTCGAGCCGGCAGCGGTCGCCTTCCACAAGGACAACCTGCGCTTCTGGTTGAATCGTGGCGTGGATGGATTTCGCTTCGACGCCGTGCCGCACCTGGTCGAACATGGCCCCGACGCCTGGTACGACCAGCCCGAGGACCACGGACTGATGGACCAGTTCCGCGCCGTGGTGGACGGTTACACGAATCGCTACGTGGTCTGCGAGGCCACCGGCAACATGCACAAATATGCCGCCGCCGATGTCTGCGGCAGCGCCTTCGCGATCTGGCGTGCAGGCGACATCGTTGGTGCAGCGCGTGGCGATATCAAGCACATCCGTCGCGTCGCCGACTATTTCCTCGGCGCACCGCAGCAGATGGCAACCATGATCTCCAACCACGACAGCTTTGCCGGCGATCGCCTGTGGGACCAGCTCAAGGGTGATCTCCCCAGGCAGCGCCTCGCCGCGGCCGGCTACCTGCTGCAACCGGGGACGCCCTTCATTTTCTACGGCGAAGAAATCGGCATGGCCGCAGCGGCGGAACTGACGCGCGATCCCAAGTTGCGCATCCCGATGAGCTGGACCGCCGACGCGCCAGGCGCGGGTTTCAGCACGGCAAAGCCGTTCCGCCCGGTGTCGGCCAATGCAGCGACCCAGAACGTCGCTGCGGAACAGGCGCGCAGCGACGGCATCCTCGCCTGGTATCGCGCGCTGTTGTCGTTGCGCAATACCTATCCCTCCTTGTCGCGTGGAAGTTACGACGCGCCTTCGGTGCAGGGCAAGGCGATCGCCTTCCGGCGCCATTTCAACGGCGAGACCACGCTCGTGCTGATCAACTACGACGACAGGCCTGCGCGATTCAAGCTGCGCGGACTGGGCGCCAAGCCGTGGAAACCGGTATTCCCGAA
>JAPLSI010000134.1 GCA_026398715.1 Gammaproteobacteria bacterium | reverse complement strand
GTCCTGGCCAGACACCGCGGTGGACGAAACAAAGACCAGGCGCGGCGTATCGATGGCATCGAGCAATCGGCGCAAGCCATCCACGTAGAGTTTTCGATACGCAGACTCGTCGCGCTGGTCGGGTGCGGCACAGAACACCATGGCATCGGGCCGCTTCGGCAATCGCGACAAGCCCTCGCCAGTGGCGAGGTCCGCGCGCACCGGGCGCACGCCGGGGTGCTGGGCCACGTCGCGACGGCGCACGGCCACCACGTCGGCATCGCGGCCAATCCGCAACGCCGCCAGGCGCGAGCCCAAGTCGCCCGCACCGGCGATCAACAGGCAGGTGGAGGCGCTCAAGGAGGGGACATCGGGAGATCGATCACGGCGAAATGCTAGCATCGGCGGCATGAACCCCGCGCCAAATCTCATCCTGGTCGGCCCGATGGGCGCTGGCAAGACCTCGCTCGGCAAACGGCTGGCGCGCAGGCTGGGCCTGGAATTCGTCGACGCCGATGCCCGCCTGGAAGCTGCGGCAGGCACATCGGTCGCCACCATTTTCGAACTCGAGGGCGAGGCCGGATTCCGGCAACGCGAAGAACGCATGCTCGACGAACTTCTCCATGGACACTCGCAAGTCATCGCCACCGGCGGCGGCGCGGTGTTGTCGCCCGCCTCGCGTGAACGGATGAGCCGTCGCGGCTTCGTGGTGTACGTGCGGGTGGGACTCGACCACCAATTGGGCCGGCTCGCGCGCGACCACACCCGGCCACTGCTGGCCAGCGGCGATCGCTCCGAAAAATTGCAGTCCCTGGCTGAAATCCGCAATCCGCTTTACGAATCCGTCGCCGACCTGGTGTTCGACTCCGACGGGCTCGATGTAGTGGCCGCCGCGCGCAAGCTCGGCAACCAGGTGCAATCGGCCTGGAAACGCGAGCAAGCCGCATGAGCCAGACCATCCCCGTTTCGCTGGGCTCGCGCAGCTATGTGGTCGAGGTGGGCGAAGGCCTGCTGTTGAGCACCGACCTGCCGGCGCTGGTGCCCGGCCGCCACGCGCTTATCGTCACCGATGAAAACGTGGCGCCGCTGTACCTGGCTGGCGTGCAGTCCGCGCTGTCGGGCAAGACCGTGCACACAGTGGTGTTGCCGGCCGGCGAACAGGAAAAAACCCTCGAGCGTTTTGGCCAATTGATGCAGGCGCTGGCCGGCCTCGGCGCCAGCCGCGACGTGACGGTGATTGCACTGGGCGGCGGCGTCATCGGCGACCTGGCCGGTTTCGCGGCGGCCTGCTGGATGCGCGGCGTGCGCTTCGTGCAGTTGCCGACCACCTTGCTGGCGATGGTGGATTCTTCCGTGGGCGGCAAGACCGCGGTCGATTTGCCGGGCGGCAAGAACCTGGTCGGCGCCTTCCATCAACCGGCGGCGGTC
The DNA here is from genome assembly GCA_026398715.1 of Gammaproteobacteria bacterium. The sequence continues at coordinate 3,660 of JAPLSI010000134.1, read as the reverse complement.
ATCGCCGACATCAGCACCTTGTCCACCCTGCCCGAGCGCGAACTGCGCGCGGGCCTGGCCGAAGTGCTGAAGTACGGCGCGATCGGCGACCCGGGTTTCTTCGCCTGGCTCGAAGCGCATGCCGACGACCTGCTGGCGCGCGAACCGTTCGCGCTGGAGACCGCGATTGCCACCAGTTGCCGGCACAAGGCCGGCGTGGTCGCCCGCGACGAGACCGAACAAGGCGAGCGCATGTTGCTCAACTTCGGCCACACCTTCGGCCACGCCATCGAAACCGAGCAGGCCTATGGCGGCCTGCTGCACGGCGAGGCGGTGGCACTGGGCATGTTGCTGGCGGCCCGCCTGTCGGCCCAGCTGGGCCGCGCGCCGATGGCCGATGCGCAGCGGCTGCAAGCCTTGCTGGAACGCTTCGGCCTGCCCACCACCCTGCCCGCGGGACTGTCCCCGAAGGCCCTGGTCGATCGCATGCGGCTCGACAAGAAGGCCGTTTCCGGCCGCCTGCGCCTGATCCTGTGGCGTGAACTGGGGCATGCCGAGGTCGTGGCCGACATCCCCGAAGCGGCGATAGAAGCGGTTTTTTCCTGAATCCCCCGCCAGCCCCGCGCGCGGCGCGGCTACAATGGCGGCCCTATGCGCCTATTGCTGCAACAACGCCCCGTCGCCGGTGAAATCCCCAAGTACGTCCAGCTGATCCTGCAACAGGACATGCTGGGCGGCTGGTCGCTGCTGCGCGAGGTGGGCCAGACCGGCGGCAAGGCATCGCTCAAGCGCGAGCAGTTCCTCGACCAGGGCACCGCCCTGGCCGCCTTCGAAAAAGCGCGCGATGCGCAAATCAAACGCGGTTTCCAGGTGATGTTCGCGCAGGGCGCGAGCGCGCCGCAGTGATCGCCTCGACACGCCGCCGCGCCCCCACCAAATCCTTTTGCGAGACTTGCCCGTGACGATGAAGAACGACCGTTTCCTGCGCGCATTGCGCCGCGAGCCCGTGGACGCCACGCCGGTATGGCTGATGCGACAGGCCGGCCGCTACCTGCCCGAATATCGCGCCACCCGCGCACAGGCCGGCAGCTTCATGGCGCTGGCGACCAATCCGGAACTGGCCTGCGAAGTGACGCTGCAACCGCTGCGCCGGTTCGAACTGGACGCCGCGATCCTGTTTTCCGACATCCTGACCATTCCCGATGCGATGGGACTGGGCCTGAGTTTTGCCGAAGGCGAAGGCCCGCGCTTCGCCCGCCCGGTGCGCACCGCCGCCGACGTCGCGAAACTCGCCGTGCCCGACATGGAAGGCGAACTGCGCTACGTGATGGATTCGCTGCGACTGATCCGCCGCGAACTCGACGGCTCCGTGCCGCTGATCGGTTTTTCCGGCAGCCCGTGGACGCTGGCCTGCTACATGATCGAAGGCGGCGGCAGCGACAACTTCTCCAAGATCAAGGCCATGGCCTTCAGCGAACCGGCGATGCTGCATCGCATCCTGGAAGTAACCACCGACGCCGTCATCGCCTACGTATCGGCGCAACGCGCTGCCGGCGCGCAGGCCCTGATGGTGTTCGACACCTGGGGCGGCGTGCTGGCCCCGCACCACTACCGCGAATTCTCGCTGCGCTACCTGCAACGCATCGCCCGCGAATTCAAACGCGGCGAAGGCAGCGAGCGCACGCCCTTGATCCTGTTCGGCAAGGGCAACGCCCCGTATCTGGAAGAACTCGCGCAGACCGGCGCCGAAGGCCTCGGCGTGGACTGGCTGGTATCGCTTGAAGAAGCCCGCCGCCGCACGGGCGATCGCATCGCGCTGCAAGGCAATCTCGATCCGGCAACCTTGTACGCATCACCGGACGCGATCCGCTCGGAAGTACGACGCACGCTCGAAAGCTACGGGCCCGGGCCAGGACATGTCTTCAACCTCGGCCATGGGTTGTCTCCGGACATGAATCCTGACCACGTCAAGGTCCTCGTCGATGCTGTGCACGAATTCTCTCGCGCTTCTGTCTAGAAGCGGTTTAGCGTACTAGCGGTAACGCGTTGCGGCGAGGCAGGGGTCGGTATTCACTTCGAGTCGCTGCACTCGGGCCTGTCGGCCCTCGCGCGACTTTGTCGAAGCAAACACCGCCCCCCGCTTCTATACGCAATCCGTACTTCTGTCCTTGCTGTCCTCCCGACCAAGTAGCCGTACAAGGCTTCCGCTTCGTCTCGGTGAATTGGCTTGTCAGAATCAGCGCGCGGTGGGCTCGTCGGTGTGGTTCTTACTCTGCACAAGCGCGGCTTGTCACGTGGTGGAGCTACGTGTGCGCTTTCCTTGATGTTTCGCGGCTACGAATTGCGATCGCGGCATCGGCTCTGCTCTTTTCTTCGGACGTGGTTGGACCACGTCTGCTTCTTGCCGACAAGCGCGTTGGTGAATGGGGCGACGTCGGGGGCCGGTAGGCATCGCGAAGTGGTGCAGGACGCAAGGAACGGCCGACTTCGAAAACATGGACGTTTTCGATGTCGGGCGCGATGCCTACCGGCCACCGGCGCTGCGAGTCATCTCGTAAACCGCTGTTGATCAAAGCTTGGGTTGTTCGCCGGTGCGCATCAGGGCCAGCACTGCTTCGATCTTCGATTGCAGCAGCGATGACGTTACCGGCTTGCGCAGGAAGCCGTGCATGCCTGCGGCGAGGGCGAGCGGTTCGGCTTGCGTGTCCGTGCGGGCGGTGAGTGCGACCAGTGCGAGCGTGTGGCCCTGGCTGCGGATGATGCGGGCGAGTTCGAAGCCGTCCAGGCCGGGCAGGTCGAGGTCGAGGAAGGCGAAATCGAATCTGGATTGCGACAGGGCGGTCAGTGCGGCGAGGCCTTGGGCGGCGTGCACGGCCTCGTGTCCGAGCGAATCGAGCAAGCCGGTGATGACGTCTGCGACGGTCACATCGTCTTCCACCACCAGGATGCTCAGGCCGTTGACCTTGCGCACGGCGCGGCGGGCGGGCTCGGGCAACAAATCATCGACCGTGGCGACGGGCAATGGCAGCGTGACGCGGAAGCAGGTGCCCTGCCCCGGCTGGCTTTGCACGTCGATGCGGCCTTGCATGGCGACGGCGAGTTCCTGGCAGATGGCCAGGCCCAGGCCGCTGCCGGCCAGGCGTTGCGATGCGCGCAGGTCGCCGCCTTGCTCGAAGCGCTGGAACAATCGCGCCACCTGTTCGCCGGACATGCCCGGGCCGCTGTCGCTAATTTCCAGCAGTAGTCCGTGCGGCGTGCCGGCGCTGCGCAGGGCGACTTCGCCGGTGTCGGTGAACTTGATCGCGTTGCCGCCCAGGTTCAACAGGATCTGGCGCAGGCGGCCGGCGTCGCCGCGCAATACCCGCGGCGTGCCCGGCGCGCGTTGCAGGGAAAACAGCAGGCCCTTCGCATTTGCCAAGGCCTGCAAGGTCGCGCTGACTTCATCGAGCAGGGCATGCAGGTCGAAAGGTTTTTCATCCAGCGCCAGCTTGCCCGCCTCGATGCGCGCGAGGTCCAGCGCGTCATTCACCAGGCGCAATAGCTGGTCGCCAGCCCGCTGTATCGCGTCCACCTGCAGGCGTTGTCGCGGCTCCAGGTTCGAGCCCTGCAGGAGTTCGGCCATGCCCAGCACGCCGGTCATCGGCGTGCGGATCTCGTGGCCGAGCATGGCCAGGAAACGCG
>JAPLSI010000086.1 GCA_026398715.1 Gammaproteobacteria bacterium | reverse complement strand
CACGCCGCGCTTTTCGGCGTAGCCGCGCAGGTAGCGCGCGTACAGGCCGGCATCGAAGTGGTAGGCGTGGGCAATGTCGGCCACCGGCGATCCGACCATGTCGGTGCGCGCGCGCATGAACTTGGCCTGGTAGGCGGCGACGGTATTGATGGAATACGCTTCCAGCGGCGCGGCCTTGCCCAGCTTGGCCAGGCGCAACCAGAAATGGTGGAAGGGCAGCGCCTGCGTGGCCTGGCCGACGAAGCCGAAGCCATGCATGTAGCGATCGCCGATCGCGCCCCAGTTGACGAACTCGATGCCGAGTTTGAAGGTGCCCTGGGTGGCGCGCATGAATTCGTCTTCGTCGATTTCCAGCGCGCGGTTGAATTCACCGATGTGCGGGATGGTGGCTTCGCCCACGCCGATGATGCCGATCTCGTCGGACTCGACCAGGCGGATGTTGCATTGGCCTTCCAGCACCTTGGCCAGGGCGGCAGCGGTCATCCAGCCGGCGGTGCCGCCGCCGACGATCACGATATTGCGTACGGGTTCGAGCGTCATGGTGTCGAAACTATCTCAGGGGCGGGGGCTAAACGGAAGATGCCCCCGCCTTGCAGCGGGGGCATCACTTCGGTTGCGTCAGGTCAACCGCTTGCGGGCATCAGAACTTGTAGTTGGCGCCCAACAGCACCTGGCGACCGAACTGGTAGGTGTAGTTCGGAATCAGCTGGGTGGGGTCCGGAACGTCCACGTTGCCGGGCGTCTTGTAGTTGCGGGCATAGGTGTCGGTCAGGTTGTTGACCTGCAACAGCAAGGACAGGCCCTTCAGCTGGCTGGCATCGTTGAACGCGTACTCCATCTGGAAATCGACCACCTTGTCGGCGCCCTGCTGGCGCGTCGTGGGGCGGAAGAAGATGTCGCGCGTGGTCGCGGTGAAGGCCGAGCGATAACGCTGGCTGAGCCGTGCCGAGAAGCCGTTGCGCTCGAAGTAGAGATGACCTGGTTCGAGTTATGGTCGACCTTCTGGTCGCGGATGGTGCTGTTGAGCTTGGAGGCACTGACCACCATGCCGAAGCCTTCCAGCGCATCCACGAACAAGCCACCGTCAAGCGATGCAGCGACCTCGAAGCCCTCGAGTTGGCCACCGTTGCCGTTGAGCGGCTGGAACACCGGGCCGAATTGGTCGGCAACGAAGTTCGGCGGCAGCGGCACGTTCGGCAGCGGGATGTCGGAGTTGTCCACCGCGCTGATGCCGTAGGTGATGTAGCTGATCAGGTTCTTGCGGAACGCGGCCACCGAGACGTAGCTGCGCGTACCGAAGTACTTCTCGACCGACAAGTCAAAAGCGACGGCCTTCCACGGCCGCAGTTCCGGATTGCCGGCGTAGGCGGTGGACCAGCGGCCCATTTCCGGCCCCGGGGTGATGTTGACGGTGGGCGTGCTGGTGCCCGCGCGAATGTCGTTGATCTGCGGACGCGCCGTGGCCACGCCCACGCCCAGTCGCGCGATGAAGTCGGGCTGCAGCTCGGCCACCACGTTCAGGCTCGGCAATACGTCGGTGTACTTGGCGCCGCCTTCCCTGCGGTACAGCAGGTCGAAGTCGACGTTGTTGTTGTCGCCGCGATATTCCCAGCCCTCGGCATGCTGGTCGCTGTGCACGACTTGCACGCCGAAGTTGCCGCGGATCGGCACCTCGCCCATCTGCGTATCGAAGTCCACCATCGCGAACGCGGTCAGGATTTTTTCGTTGATGAAGGAGTCGTTGGCCTTCAGGCCGAGCTCGGCCGGCTTGAGGGTCAGCGCGCCCGACTGCACCAGGTACGGCACGTCCAGGCGGATGAAGCTGTCCACGCCCATCCACGACATGTCGAACGGCGTCAGCACGGCGCCGGCCGGGATGTTGCGATTCAGGCTGAGGTCGGAGTTGAGCGGGATCAGCAGGCGGGTTTCATTCTTTTCCACGCTCTTGTCGCGTTGCGTGTAATTGATGCCACCGGTGAACTTGCTGATGAAACCGTCAAAACCGCGATTGGCCGACAGGCGCAGGGTCTTGATCTCGTCCTCGACGTGCGGGTCGCGGATGACGCCGGTCCAGCGCGGTTCGCCGGGCACGTAGTCGAAGCCCACGACGTCGCCGAAATGGATGTTGGCCGGATTGGACAGGAAGCCGGGCGTGAGCGGTGTCAGGGTCTGGTCGCCGCCGTCCACCGGGATGTTCCAGCTGTACGGGCCGTAGGCCCAGGTATTGGCGGTGTTGTTCCAGGGGCCGGCATAGACCTCCTGGTATTTTTCGTCACGCACGTCGCGCGACATGCTGGCGTCGACGATGCCGGTCCATTCCTCGCCCATCTTCCAGGTCGAGTTCCAGCCCACGGCCCAGATCGTGTCCTTGCGGCGCGTGTCGGAGTTGGTGGTGGTGGTCGGCAGGGCGCTGGCGGTGCCGCTGGTGGCGTAGGTGTTCTGGCCGACCTGCGTGGTGTCGATGTCGGACAAGGTGTTGAGCACGCCCAGGCCGAAGAACTGGCCCCAGCTGGCGAACATGTTGGAGGTGAGCTTGCCGCCGACTTCATGCGTGTCGAACTTGGAGTAGTACAGGTCCAGTTCGTGGTGCACGTCTTCGTTCGGCTGGAATTCCACGACCGCCATCAGGCCGTCGCGGACATTCTTCTTGGTGGACTGCGAACCGGTCCAGAACATCGGAAGCATGGCGCTGCTGTTCGGGTGGCCGCAGCAGGTTTGCGGTGGATCGGAATTGTAAAGCGAGGGCGGGATACCAGCGAGCGCATCCGACAGCCCGTAAACCGAGTAGTCGCCGTACTGGTCGAGCTCGGTGAGCTTGAGCTGCGAAGTGGATTCCAGGTGCGCAAAGCCGATCGCCAGGCCGATGGTGTTGTCGGCGAACTGGTTCACGTAGGACGCGCTGAAGCGCTTGCCCAAGGGGCTGGCCACGCCCGGCACCTGGGTGCCATTGGAGTTGTCCTCGACACGCAGGTTAAGGGCGACCTGGCGGCCGCGCGTATCCAGCGGCTTGCGCGCCATCAGGTCCACCGTGCCCGACAGGCCCTGGCCGAGCAGCGTGGCGTTGGGCGTCTTGTAAACCGTTGCCGAACCGATCAGCTCGGACGGGAACTGGTCGTATTCCACGGCGCGGCCGTCGTTGGAGCTGACGATCTCGCGGCCATTCAACAGCGCGCCCGAGAAAGCCGGCGACAGGCCGCGAATGGAGATGACATTGACGCGACCGTCGGTGCCGCGCTGGCCGGTCAGGCCGGGCAGGCGCGCGAGTGATTCGGCGACGCTCGCGTCAGGCAGCTTGCCGATGTCTTCGGCCGAAACGGCTTCGACGATCGAGTTGGAATTGCGCTTGGTCGCGACCGAGGTCTCGATGGAGTAGCGAATGCCCTTGACCACCACGGTGTCGAGTTGGCCGGCCGCTGCTTTGTCTTCGGCAGCCTTCTTGTCGGCAGCGGCTTTCTTTTCCGCATCGGTGGTGGGTGCATCTTCCGGCTTCGGCGCCGCATCCTGGGCAAACGTCGGCTGCGCGAGTGCCAGCAACAAGGCAGCGGTCAGGATTCGCTGCTTTGGAAATTTGTTCGAATGGTTCATGGACTCTCCCTCCCAGGACTTGCATCAATGTCGTTGTGGATCAAATGCGAACGCGCAATAACCCCATTACGCTTCGGTGGGCATTGCGCACCTAAATGACAGCGTTGTCAACATACGGTCGGACAATCGCCAGGAAATCGTTTTCATGGATCGTGCTGCGGTGCCGCGTACTACTAGGGTGTGTTGCAGCTGACCGAGTGATCGGCTTCGTTGCCGAGCGCCACGCGTGAAAACGAGACGCCCGTCGCATGTGAAGACGACAGCTCGAGTACGTCGGAAATTTGCGTGAGGTCGGCGCCCGCGCGCTGGAAACACGACAGCGGCACCCCGATGCGCGTCCACGTCGTGCCGGCCGGCAGGTCGCTGATCAGCTTGGCCAGCGAGACGCTGGCCTTGCGCCCGGCGCCCGATCGCAGGCCCGCCTTCACATCGCCCGCGGACTTCGCGTCGATGCGCAGCGTCAGCACCAGTTGCGCGCCGGCATTGGCCTCGCGGCTGAGGTCCAGCGGTGTTTCGGTGTGAAGGAGCACAGCCGCGTTGGTCGCGCCCGTCCAGCGCAGGCGGCGTGCGTCTTCCTGCTTGAGATGGTCGGCAGCGCTGACGGCAAGCGCGCCGCTGGCACTGCTGGCGGGCAACGAGGCCACGGCAACGCCGGCCGAATCGCCTTCGGCAAGTTGCATGGACCAGCCCGGCGACAGCGCGCCATCGGCGAAATACACGCCGGGCTTGCCGCCGCCGTCCTTCAGTCCTGACTCTTCCGGCAATGCGCCCACCTTGCCCGGCTTCGCGTAGCTCAAGCCGTAGCCCAGGGGGAATTGCGGATCGTAATCCTGCTGGCCGATATTCAACGGGCTTTGCGCCGCAGTGCGCGGCCACGAGAACGGCAAGGTGCCGGAGAAGTCGTGCGAGGCTTGTCCCGACGCGGATTGGAACAGCACGTCGGCCACGCCGCCGCCTTCGGACCCTGGCAGCCAGGCAGCGACGAACGCATCGCTGGCGTTGATCTCGCGGTTGACCCACAGCGGACGACCGGACAGGAACACGGCGACCACGGGAATGCCTGCGGCCTTGAGCTTGCGGATCAGGTCGAGGTCGCGACTTGCGCCTGGCTGGTAGGCGAGGTTGGCGATGTCGCCGAGGAATTCCGCGTACGGGTTTTCACCGAACACGACGATGGCGACATCGGGTCGCGCAGTGAACGTTCCATCCGCCGACAGCACGGCGTTTCCGCCCGCGGCCTCGGTTGCTTCCCGGATGCCGGCCCAGATGGACTGCGCGTTCGGGAAATCAGTGGGCTTGTTGCCGGTGCCTTGCCAGCTGAGCGTCCAGCCGCCGGATTGCTTGCCGACATCGTCTGCGCCGTCGCCTGCCACCAGCACGCGCGACTTCGGGTTCAACGGAAGCACGCCCGCATCATTCTTCAGCAGCACCAGCGACTGCCTGACGGCGGCACGCGCGAGCTTGCGATGCGCGGCGCTGGCCAGTTGGTCGAACTTGCCGCCCAGTGCGCGCTGCGACGGCAGCCCGGCGTCGAACAGGCCCAGGCGGAATTTCACGCGCAGGATCCGGGTTACTGCATCATCAAGCCGTGCCATCGGGATTTCTCCGGAGCGAACCTGCGCGACCGTGTTGGTGTAGACGGCGCGCCAGGTGTCGGGCGCCATGAACATGTCGAGGCCGGCGTTGATGGCGGTCGGGCAGCTGTCGTTGCTGCAGCCGGGCACTTCGCCGTGGCCGTTCCAGTCGCCGACGACGAAACCGTCGAAACCCAGGCGCTGCTTGAGCACGCCCGTCAGCAGGCTGCCGTTGCCGTGCATCTTCTGGCCGTTC
>JAPLSI010000257.1 GCA_026398715.1 Gammaproteobacteria bacterium | reverse complement strand
AGGCGGTCCCACTTGGACTCGCCGGAGGTGATGAACTGGTCGATCACGACCTGGGCGCCGTTGGCGAAATCGCCGAACTGGCCTTCCCAGATGTTGAGTGTCATCAGTTCGGCGGTGGAGTAGCCGTACTCGAAAGCCATCACGGCTTCTTCCGACAACAACGAGTCGATGATGATCGCGTGCTCGGGGTCCTTGGTCAGTTCATGCAAGGGCATGTAGGTACCGTCGGTCACCTGGTCGTGCAGGACGGCATGGCGATGGAAGAAGGTGCCGCGGCCGGAGTCCTGGCCGACCAGGCGCAGGCGGTAGCCTTCGGTCAGCAAGGTTGCGTAGGCGAGGTTTTCGGCGAAGCCCCAGTCCATCGGCAATTCGCCGACCATCATCTTGCGGCGGTCTTCGTAGATTTTCGCGACACGCGGATGCAGCGAAAGGGTGGCAGGCAGGGTGTTGATGCGCTTTGCCAGGCTGTCGAGCGAAAAGCGCGCCAGGCCGGTGTTCACCGCGTCCGACAACTTGCCCGTGAGCCACGGCTTCCAGTCGACGGCGAAGGGGTCCGGACCCACGTTGGCGACATCGGTCGTCACTTCAGCGCGGTCGAGCTTGTTGCGATAGCCGTCCACCAGCGCCAACGCGGCGCCGGCGTCGATCACGCCCTGCGCCTGCAGTGCGTCGGCGTACAACTCGCGCGTGGTCTTGCGGGCGCGGATGTTCTGGTACATCAGCGGCTGGGTCGCTGCGGGCTCGTCGGCTTCGTTGTGGCCGTGGCGGCGATAGCAGACCAGGTCGATGACGATGTCGCGCGAGAAGGCCTGGCGGAAGTCGAAGGCCAGCTGTGCGCAGAAAACCACGGCTTCCGGGTCGTCGCCATTCACGTGCAATACCGGCGCGCCGACGATCTTCGCGGGGTCGGTGCAGTACAGGGTGGAGCGCGCGTCATCGGGACGACTGGTGGTGAATCCCACCTGGTTGTTGATGACCACGTGCACCGTGCCGCCGACGGCGAAACCACGCGCCTGCGACATCTGGAACAATTCCATGATGACGCCCTGGCCGGCGAAGGCCGCGTCGCCGTGGATCAGCACCGGCATCACCTGCTTGCGACCGACGTCCTGGCGGCGCAACTGGCGCGCGCGCACGGAACCGGCGACCACCGGGTCGACGATTTCGAGATGCGAGGGGTTGAAGGCCAGCGCCAGGTGCACCGGGCCGCCCGGCGTGGCGACATCGGCGGAGAAACCCATGTGGTATTTCACGTCGCCGGAGTGCTCGGGCGTATCCGGGCGATCGAATTTGCCTTCGAATTCGGCGAACAGTTTTTCGGTCGGCTTGCCCAGCGTGTTGATCAGCACGTTCAGGCGGCCGCGATGGGCCATGCCGATGACCACGTCCTTCACGCCGTGGCTGCCACCGCGACGGACCAGTGTATCCATCAGCGGAATCAGCGAGTCGCCGCCTTCCAGCGAGAAACGCTTCTGGCCGACATACTTGGTGTGCAGGTAGCGTTCCAGGCCTTCGGCGGCGGTCAGGCGCTCGAGCACGCGCGTTTTTTCCTGCGCGTCCAGTCCGAACTGGCCGGCCGCGCTTTCCAGGCGCTGCTGCATCCAGTGGCGCTGGGTGGCGTCGGAGATGTGCATGAACTCCGCGCCGATGTTGGAGCTATAGGTGGCCTTCAGCTTCGCCAGCAGGTCGCGCAGCTTGAATTTTTCAGTGCCGAAATAAGTCGCGACGCTGAATTCGCGATCCATGTCGGAGGCATCCAGGCCATGGAACTCGAGGCCGAGGTCCGGCGCCGGTTGCGGCAGCGTCATCGCCAGTGGATCGAGCGATGCGCCCAGGTGTCCGCGTGAACGGTAGGCCGTCACCAGCTTGCCGAAGGCGGTCTGCTTGCGCGCCGCTTCTTCGTCGATGCCGCTGCCACTGCGCTGCGCGCCGCGGGCCGCCGCCTGCACCTGCGCCATCACGGCGGAATGCGGCACGTCGCCCGATTCCCGACCCTTGAATCCGTCGAAGTACGATTTCCAGGCGACGCCTACGCTGTCGGGGTCGACCAGGTATTGCTCGTACAGGTCTTCGATAAAGCCGGCGTTGCCGCCGGAAAGCTGGGAGGTCTGGGAAAACTGCTTGATCAGGCTGTCCACGACGTTGTTAGCTGCCTCGTTGGCGATACAGGCTGTGACGGGTTGGTTCGCGTGCCCATTTGCAGCCAGGCAGGCAGAACGCTAATTATAGCCCGAGCCTCATAGCCGTGAGTACCCGCGACGAAGGTCGCGAGCCGCGATGACGCGGCTTTAGATAGCCAATGAGCGCAGTTCGGTGCACGGTCGCGCCCGTTCCCAGCTGCGGCCGAACTGTTCCCGCAGCTGGCGATTACGGCCGGGCAGGGCCGGGCTCCAGTCGCCCTCGAAGCGGCTGCCGAGCAGGCGGAACAGGTAGCCGTCGTTGTCGTTGGCGACGAACACCGAGGGGTACTGCAGTTCTTCGGGATCCTGCGGACTGCGGAACAGGAAACTGCTGGGCAGGCGCTGGGCCAGCGCCAGCAGGGGGTGCGGGGTCCGCTGGGCGACGCTCGGGTCCTGGATGATGAAGCGCGCGACCGCGCCCCGTCCGGCGACGCCAAAGGTCCGGAAGGCATCGACCACGGCGGGATGCGCGTAAACGGCGGGCTCCAGGTCGCGTGTGTAGACGACCAGCTCGCGCCGGGCCTGAAGGACCAGGGTGCGGATCGAATCGATGGTCTTCTCGAGACCGACGAACTCCTCCATGCCCACGGACGGGCCACGGGGCCGGGCCGCGGCGCGCGGGCTCGGCACCAGCGGGTCCAGCGCCAGCTTCATTGCCTGGTGCTCGATACCGGCTTCCTCGAATTGCTCGCCATAGGGCATGAACCCGAACTTCTCATAGAAACCCAGCGCAGCGACCTGCGAATTCAGGCTGACTTCGCGCAGTCCCTGCGCACGGGCCAGGTCGATCAGCGCCACCAGCAGCGCCTCGCCGACCCCCTTGCCGCGCCACTCGCGCAGCACCGCCATCCGGCCGATCTTGTGTTCCGGCGTCAGCCGGCCGGTGCCGATCGGCTTGTGTTCCGAATCGCGGGCGATCACGTGCTGGCATTTCGGGTCCAGGTCGTCCCATTCCTCTTCCAGCGGGACCTGCTGCTCGACCACGAACACGGGTTCGCGAATGCTGCGAAGGTCCTTGAAATCGACCACGTAGTCGGCCGGTTCGACGCGGAAATCAAATTCGGGAAGGGGGGTCATTCACGGGTCCTCGAAGCGCGCTTCAAGTGATAGTGGCCACGTTGCAGCAATTCGCCCAGCGCGTTCCGGCCGGCGGCGTCCAGTTTGGCCAGCGCCGCATCGTCGAGCGCATCGTAGGACGCCAACACGTGCGCCGACCGGCGATCCATGGCGAACGATTCGCCACTCACGAACAACAACGCATTGCCTGACCGGGCAGGGCCATCGGCGACCCAGGCCGCCCGCGAGAACGGATGCCGCAACAGCAGCCCGCCCTTGGCGAGCGAGGTCTCGACGCTGGCCAGGGACGGCACGCGCGGCCCGGCACTGACTTCACCGGCGGCGCGGTAGCGGGTGATGAAGCGGCCGAACCACTCGCGTTTTTCGGCCGCGCCGAGCGATTGCAGGGCGCCGATGGCCTGGTCGACGCGGGCGAGGGCGGCATCGTCGATTTCGAACGGGTCGTTCGGTTCGGTGAGGTCCGGGTCCGTGTAGCGGGCTTCCTCGGGCAGTCGCGCCGCGAGTTCCTCGGCCAGGTCCACGATCAGTTCGGCCTGCGACGGCGCGCGCATGCCCACCGAAAAGGTCATGCAGGCGTCCACTGCCTCGCCGTGATGCGGCACGCCGGGCGGAAGGTAAAGGATGTCGCCCGGTTCCAGCACCCATTCGTCGGACGCGGTGAATTTTTCCAGCAGCTTGAGTTCGGCATCGGCGCGGAAGCCGCGCGGCGCATCCGGGGAGGCATCCACCTGCCAGCGTCGATGGCCCTGCGCCTGCAACAGGAACACGTCGTACTGGTCCACGTGCGGGCCGACCGAACCGCCCGGCGTGGCGAAGCTGATCATGATGTCGTCAACCCGCCAGGCTGGCAGGAAGCGGAAGCGGTCGAGCAGCGCGCGCACGTCGCTGTCCCACTTGTCCATGTCCTGCACCAGCAGCGTCCAGTCCTTGTTTCCAAGCTTCGGGAATTCGCTCTCGGCGAATGGCCCGGTGCGCAGTTGCCACTGGTCGAGCTTGCGCTTGTAGGTGACCAGGCGGGACAGCGCTGCCTCCTCACAGGCAAGGCCGGCCAGGTCTTCGGGGCTGAGCGGCGCCTGGTAACCGGGGAATGCCTGGCGGATGAGCAGCGCTTGCTTCTGCCAGAACTCGCGCAGGAAGCGCGAGACCGGCATGCCCAGGAAGTGTTCGGCGCTGGCGCGAACCTCGGTGACCGGCATGGTCAGATCTCTCGTGCCAGGGCTTCGGCCAGGCCCACGTAGGTTGCCGGCGTCAGTGCAGCCAGGCGGGCCTTCGCATCGGCAGGCAGGTCGAGTGAAGCGACGAATTCGCGAAGCGCCGCCTGGTCGATGCCGTGCCCGCGCGTGAGCGCCTTCAGTTGTTCGTACGGATTGGGCAGGCCGTGGCGACGCATCACCGTCTGCACCGGCTCGGCCAGGACTTCCCAGGCCGCATCGAGGTCGGCTGCCAGCCGTTCCGGATTCACGCTCAGCTTGCCCAGTCCGCGCGCCAGCGAATCGAAGGCGATCAGCGAATGGCCGAAGGCCGTGCCCAGCGCGCGCAGCACCGTCGAGTCGGTCAGGTCGCGCTGCCAGCGGCTGATCGGCAGCTTCTCGGAAAAATGGCCGAGCAGGCTGTTGCCGATGCCGAAGTTGCCCTCGGCGTTTTCGAAATCGATCGGATTGACCTTGTGCGGCATCGTCGACGAACCGACTTCACCGGCCTTCACCGACTGCTTGAAATAACCCAGCGAGATGTAGCCCCAGATGTCGCGGCACAGGTCGATGGCGATGATGTTGATGCGCCGCTGCACGTCGCACAGTTCGGCAATGCCGTCATGCGGCTCGATCTGGGTGGTGTAGGCATTGAAGTCCAGGCCGAGCGACTGCACGAAGCGCTGCGCGAAGGCAGGCCAGTCCACGTCCGGATAGGCGATGGCGTGGGCGTTGTAGTTGCCGACGGCGCCGTTGATCTTGCCCGGCATTTCCACGGCGGCCAACTGCTTGCGCTGGCGCTGCAGTCGCGCCACGACGTTGGCCAGTTCCTTGCCCACCGTGGTCGGCGAGGCGGTCTGGCCGTGGGTGCGCGAGAGCATGGGCAAGGCCGCATGCGCGTGCGCCATGTCGCGCAGCGTGGCCGACAAGGCGTCCAGCGCCGGCAGCAGCACTTCATCGCGCGCCTGGCGCAGCATCAGCGAATAGCTGAGGTTGTTGATGTCCTCGGACGTACAGGCGAAGTGCACGAACTCCAGCGCCGTGGCGAGCGCGGCATCGTCCTTCAGCTTTTCCTTGATGAAGTATTCGACCGCCTTCACGTCGTGGTTGGTGGTGCGCTCGATCTCCTTGACGCGCGCTGCGTCGCGGGTATCGAAGCCGTCGGCCAGCGCGCGCAGCCGCGCCACGGCGGTCGGGGGCAGTGCCGCCAGTTCAACGATGCCCGGTTCATCGGCCAGCGCCAGCAGCCACTCCACCTCGACCCGTACCCGGGCCTTGATCAGGCCGAATTCGGAAAAGATGGGGCGCAGCGCGGCGACTTTGCCGGCATAGCGGCCATCGAGCGGGGACAGTGCCAGCAGGGTCTGGTCGGACATCGGGTCGAGCTCCGTTCAAGACGCCAATTCTACACCGGGCGACTGTCGCGCCCGCGCTGGCTGGCCGGGGCTATCATCGGGGCCTGCATGACACGGAGCCGCCCATGGCCGGCAAGACCCGAATCGAACGCGACAGCTTTGGCGAAATGCGCGTGCCCGCCGCCGCCCTTTATGGCGCGCAGACGCAGCGCGCCGTGCAGAATTTCCCGATTTCCCGACTGCGCATGCCGCGCACCTTCCTGCGCGCGCTCGGCCTGGTGAAGGCCGCCGCCGCCCAGGCCAACCTGGCTCTGGGCCTGTTGCCCATGGGCACCGCGAATGCCATCGTCGAGGCATCGGCGCGGGTGGCTGCGGGCGAACTGGACGCGGAGTTCCCGATCGACCTGTTCCAGACCGGTTCGGGAACGTCCAGCAACATGAATGCCAACGAGGTCATCGCAACGCTGGCCTCGCGCAGGCTCGGCAAGCCGGTGCATGCCAACGACCACGTCAATCTCGGCCAGAGCTCGAACGACGTCATCCCGACGGCCATCCAGGTGTCGGCCGCAATCGCCTGGCACGACCAGCTTCGCCCCGCGCTGAAGCACCTCAAGTCCACCATCGATCGTCGCGCGAAGCAGTTGTCGAAGGTGGTGAAGACGGGCCGGACCCACCTGATGGATGCGATGCCCCTGACTTTGGGCCAGGAATTGTCGGGGTGGTCGGCGCAGATCCAGGGCGGCATTGATCGGCTGGACGACAGCAGCAAGCGATTGCATGCATTGCCGCTGGGAGGGACTGCCATCGGCACCGGCATCAACGCGGATGCGCGTTTCGGCCGCAAGGCCATCGCCGCACTGCGGACTTCGACCGGGGTGAAATTCCGCCAGGCCGACAACTTGTTCGAGGGCATCGCGTCGCAGGACGCGGCCGTGGAATTTTCCGGCCAGCTCAACGTGCTGGCCGTGTCGCTGATGAAGATCAGCAACGACCTGCGCTGGATGAACTCCGGCCCGCTGGCCGGCCTGGGAGAAATCGAACTCCCCGCGCTGCAGCCCGGCAGTTCGATCATGCCGGGCAAGGTCAACCCGGTGATTCCCGAAGCCATGGCCATGGTTTGCGCGCAGGTGATTGGCAACCACACCACCATTACCGTGGCCGGCGCCAGCGGGAATTTCCAGCTCAATGTCATGTTGCCCGTCATCGCCCACAACCTGCTGCAATCGATCGAGTTGCTGGCTTCATCCACCCGCCTGTTGGCCGATAGCGCGATCGCCGGTTTCCAGGTCCGCCAGTCTCGGCTTGATGAAAGCCTCGCGCGCAATCCCATCCTGGTGACGGCGCTGAACCCGGTGATCGGTTACGAAGCGGCGGCGCAGATCGCCAAGCGCGCCTACAAGGAGGGTCGGCCGGTGCTGGACGTCGCGAAGGAGATGACTTCACTGAGCGAGAAGGAACTGCGGCGTCTGCTCGATCCGGCGGCGCTTACCCGGGGCGGCATCGGCAGTGGCGGCGGGGGCGGCTGAGCCGGAGTCGCCATCGCCGACGCACAATAAAAAACGCCCCGGAATGACCGGGGCGTTCTTGTTTTCAGCATGGAACGAGTGCGATCAGCCCTCGTCCTTCCAGCGACGCAGCCTTGCGGCAGCGTAGATCATGCCAGCACCGATGGCCGCGCCGATCCAGGCGTTGGCGGAAGCCAGGGTCTTCCAGCTTTGCACGACCAGGAAGCTGAAGTCGCGGCCATGGTCGTTCTGGATCTGAATGCCGCCACTGGGGTCAACGAAGCCGAACCACGAACCCGGGGCGATGCTCAGCAGGCCACGTGCCACGATGTTCTTCCAGAACCATTCGACGTCCCAGTTGAAGTCGAACATCGCGTTGAACCAACTCAGCAGCACGCCTGTCAGCACCGGAACGCCCACCGCCCAGAGGAACACCTTGGTGCGCGCCCAGGCCGAGACCATCATCAGCCAGCCCACGGTGGGCAGGGCCCAGACCAGGTACACAGGCAGCATGGCCGCGATCTTGAAGGGCGCCAGGTAAGTGGCAGGCTGGGCGAAGACGCCAGCCAGGCTCAACCCGGTCATCGAGGCGGTAACCACCGCGATCAGCAACACCAGCAAGCTGGTCGCGATGCCGAAGGCGAGGGTGATCAGCGGGGCTGCCACCAGCGCCATCGCCAGCTTCGACAACACGGTTTCGCCATCGGACACCGGCAGCGATTTCCAGAACAACACGCTGCGATCCTTGCGCTCGTCGAACAAGGTGCCCAGGCAGAAGAAGAAGATCACCACCGCCATCGCCATGAACAAGGGCGCCGATGCCGCGATGTAGCCCTGGCTGACGGCTTGGATGATTTCCGCGTGTTGCTCGGGCTTGATCACGCCTGACAGGTTCGTGACCTGCTGGCCATTGATATTCATGCCGTGCTGGCCTTTCATCGCCAGTCCGGCGACCGCCGAGGCCAGCGTTCCCAGGGTGATGATCGAGCCAACCACCAGCGGGGTCCAGAAGAAGCCGCCCTTGTGTTCCCAGAATTCGCGTTTGACCAGCCACTTCATCGTGTTCATGCGTAGGTTCCTTTCATCTTGGCCACGAACAGGTCGGCAACGCCGACGTTCCGGGTCTCGCCCAATGCCGCGACCTGGGCCCGCGGCACCCCGTCGAACAACATCACCGACTTGCCGAAGACCTGGCGCTCGTCGATCGGGTTCAGCGCTTTTGCGGCGGCGACGTTTTCAGCCGGCACCATCACTTCGACGAAGCGTTCGCTGATCTCGTCCATCGACGCCGACAGGGTGATGCGGCCATCGCGGATGAACATCAGGTCGGTGAGGATGTGTTCGATCTCCTCGACCTGGTGCGTGGTGACGATGATCGTCTTCTGTTCGTCGAAATAGTCTTCCAGCAGGTTCTGGTAGAACTGCTTGCGGTACAGGATGTCCAGGCCCAGGGTCGGTTCGTCCAGCACCAGCAACTTCGCGTCGATGGCCATCACCAGGGCGAGGTGCAATTGCACGATCATGCCCTTGGACATCTCCTTGACCTTCATGGAAGGCTTCAGCTTGGTGTTGGCCAGGTAGCGCTCGGCTTTCTTGCGGTCGAACTTCGGATGCACGCCGGCGACGAAGTCCACTGCTTCGCTGACGCGAATCCAGCGCGGCAACACCGCCACGTCGGCGATGAAGCAGACGTTTTCCATCAGCTCGTCGCGATGGGTGCGCGGGTCGAGGCCCAGGACCTTCAATTCACCTTCGAAGGGAATCAGGCCCAGCGCGGCCTTAAGCGTGGTCGTCTTGCCCGAACCATTGGGACCAATCAATCCAATGATCCGGCCAGCGGGGATTTCGAAGCTGATGTTGTCCACGGCGACCGACTTGCCGTAGCGCTTGCTCAGCCCGCGTGCGGAGATAACGGCGCTCATTGTGCACCTCCCGTGCGCAGCAGCTGGTCGACATCCAAACCCAGGCGGGTGATGCGTTCGAGCATCGCCGGCCACTCTTCTTTCAGGAAACGCTCGCGTTCGCTGGCCAGCAGCTTTTCGCGCGCCCCGTCGGTCATGTACATGCCAAGTCCCCTTCGTTTTTCCACCAAAGCTTCGTCTGCCAGTTCCTGATAGGCGCGGGAGACGGTAATCGGATTGAGCTGGTACTCGGCGGCGATTTGCCGGACCGAGGGCAGCGCGTCACCGGGCTTCAGGAGGCCGTCGAGCATCATGCCGACGACGCGTTCCTTCAGCTGGCGATAAATGGGTGCGTTGTCACTCCAGGCGATGGACATCTCAACCCTCCCGGCGCGGCAGCAGCGGCGCGAACGAATAGAAGGGCATGGACATCTGGCTGCGCATACCCCGCAGGCGCTGGCGGGCCGCCTGGAGTTCGTCCAGCTGCACTTCGACGCCCGGCTGCTGGTAGTCCATCCGGACCGTCGCCTGGGTAGGCGGGTGGCCGATGGAGAAGCTGACGCCGACCATGGACATGGCGACTGCCAGGCCTGCCAACGTGTTCTTGATCTTGTGGTACATAACGCCTCCCGTGTTGGTGAGGTAACCGAATGGTGTTGTAGCAAACTATAACACTACATTTTCGCTTGTCAACACCGTCTACACAAAAAAGCGACCAAACTGATGGCATATATCCCGGCACTGGCCGGGCAGAGGGGCAAGTTGATGAAAGCATTGAAGATTGTGGTTCTGGCCCTGACGCTGGCAGCCGGTTCCGCCCAGGCCGGGCAGGCCTTGCTGGACCAGAACTACCGGGAACTGGCCGGAAAACGCGTGGTGAATTTGCAGAAGGCCTACGCGGGCAAGGTGCTGCTGGTGGTCAACACGGCCAGCAAATGCGGTTTTACCCCGCAGTTCGAGTCGCTGGAGGCCATGCATGCGCGCTACAAGGGCCGTGGCTTCGCGGTGCTGGGCTTTCCGTCCAACGATTTCATGGGCCAGGACCCGGGCAGCGAGAAGCAGATCCAGGAGTTCTGCACGCTGACCTATGGCGTGAAATTCCCCATGTTCGAGAAAGTCCACGTCAAGGGCGCGGATGCGACGCCCCTGTACAAGCGCCTGGCCAGCGAAACCGGAAAGGCGCCCGGCTGGAACTTCCACAAATACCTCATAGACCGCAACGGACGGGTGGTCGCCAACTTCGGCAGCCGCACCGCGCCGACCGATCCGGCCTTCGTGGCCCGCGTTGAAGCCCTTCTCGACCAGCCGGTACCTGAAGCCCGGAAGTGAGAGCCATTGCCGCGAGCCTGCCGGGCCGCGACAATACGCGCTTGCGCCGGGACGACCCGGCATTTTCCAGGAGTGGTACCAGATGACTTCGGTTTTTCGTTCTGCAGTCTTGATGTCTGCGTTCGCTTGCAGCATGGCGTGCACCGCCCAGGCCCCGACGCCCGCAGCCGACAAGGCTGCCGCCAAACCCGGCGAGCCGGCGATGAGCCCGGCGGCCGCCGCCATGACCGACAAGCAGCGCAACAGCTACATGGTTGGCATGGACGTCGCCAAGTCGCTCGAGCCGATCAAGGATGAGATCGACATGGCCACGCTGACGCAGGCCATGCAGGCCGTGTTCGCCGGCAAGCCGACCAAGCTCAGCCCGGCCGAGGCCGAGCAGATCCGCAACCAGTTCAGCCAGCACCTGCAGACGAAGATGGCAGCGAAGGCAGCGGAAGCGGGCCAGAAGAACCTGCGCGAGGGTGAAGCCTTCCTCGCCGCCAACAAGACCAAGCCGGGCGTGCGCACCACGCCGTCGGGCCTTCAGTACCAGGTGATGCGCGAAGGTTCCGGCCCGAAGCCGGTTGCCGCCGACAAGGTTCGCGTCAACTACAAGGGCACGCTGCTCGACGGCACCACCTTCGACAGCTCCTACGATCGGGGCGAGCCGGTTGAATTCGCCTTGAACCAGGTCATTCCGGGCTGGACCGAAGGCCTGGCGCTGATGCCGGTCAACAGCAAGTACAAACTGTGGATTCCGTCGAACCTCGCGTATGGCCCGAACGGCCAGCCGCCGATCGGCGCGAACTCGACCCTCGTGTTCGAAGTCGAGCTGCTCGGCATCGTCAAGTAAGTTCGCACGGCGGCGGCGAAAGCCGTCGCCGTTGCAGCGGGCAGGGAGCAAACATGCGCGTTACAGTTTTCGGCACGGGCTACGTGGGGCTGGTCACCGGCACCTGCCTAGCGGAAGTCGGCAATCAGGTCGTGTGCGTCGATATCGACGCGGCGAAGGTGGACGGACTCAACCGGGGCGTCATCCCGATCTATGAACCGGGCCTTGAAGAACTGGTGCTCGCCAATCATTCAGGCGGCCGCATCACCTTCACTACTGAAACGGCCAATTCCATCGACCACGGCGAAGTCATCTTCATCGCGGTGGGAACGCCGCCCGACGAGGACGGCAGCGCAGACCTGCAGTACGTACTGGCGGTGGCCCGCACCATCGGCCAAAACCTGGCGCGCAGCGCGGTCATCGTCAACAAGTCCACGGTGCCGGTCGGCACGGCCGACAAGGTGCGCGACGCGATCGCCGCCGAGCTGAAGGCGCGCAACGTCAGCCTCGCCTTCGAAGTGGTTTCCAATCCCGAGTTCCTGAAGGAAGGCGACGCGGTCAAGGACTGCATGCGGCCCGACCGCATCGTGGTCGGCACCGCGAGCGCCGCGGCGCTGGAGACCATGAAGCGCCTCTATGCGCCCTTCAACCGAAACCACGAACGAATCGTCGCGATGGACGTGCGCTCGGCGGAACTGACCAAATACGCCGCCAATGCGATGCTGGCGACCAAGATCAGTTTCATGAACGAGATGGCGAACATCGCCGAACGCGTCGGCGCCGACATCGAGATGGTCCGGCACGGCATCGGCTCGGACCCGCGCATCGGTTATTCCTTCATCTACCCGGGCGCCGGTTACGGCGGTTCGTGTTTCCCGAAGGACGTACAGGCTCTCGAACGCACCGCGCGCCAGCATGGCTACAACGCGCAGATCCTGGAAGCCGTGGAAGCGGTGAACGATCGCCAGAAGCACAAGCTCTTCGAGCTGATCGAGCGGCATTTCCGCGGCATGCTGAAGGGCCGCACGTTTGCGCTGTGGGGCCTGGCCTTCAAGCCCAACACCGACGACATGCGTGAGGCCTCGAGCCGCACCTTGCTGGCCCGGCTGTGGGAAGCCGGCGCGAAAGTACAGGCCTACGATCCGGAAGCGATGGAAGAGGCGGGCCGCATCTACGGCCAGCGTGACGACCTGCAACTGGCTGCATCGCCGATGGCGGCATTGCAGGGCGCGGATGCCCTGATCGTGCTGACGGAATGGAAGGCGTTCTGGAGTCCCGATTTCAGCAAGCTGAAGGCTGCACTGAAGGACCCCGCCATCTTCGACGGTCGCAACATCTACGAACCGGCCGAAGTGGAAGCCGCCGGCCTTGCCTATTACGGCATTGGCCGTGGCCGGACCATCGCGAAGGCGGGCTGAGCGATGCCGACGAAAGACGACGACGGCACGCTCGAATTCCAGTTCGATCGCCGGTTCACCGACCTGGAGATGCGCTTCGCTTTCCAGGAGCAGGCGCTGAATGAAATGAGCGATGCGCTGGCCGCGTCGAGCGAGGAAGCGTCGCGCAACCATGAACTGCTGCAGCGTGCGCTCGAAGACCTGAAGCAACTGCGCACGCTGCTCTATTCCGATCCGGCCAACGAGCCGCCTCCGCCGCATTACTGAGCCGGCGACGCAGGTGCGTCGCATGCGCACACGGAACCTTGTCATCCATGAGCAATTCCCTGCGTGACCAACTTCTCGGCCTGGGCTACAAGCCCGCGCCGAAGCCCGAGCCCGCCACCGTCGAGCGAAAGCCGCATGTGCCCAATGATCGCGGGCCGAAAGGCAAGTCGTCGGAATATCCGCGCCCGGATTCCCGCGGCAGGCCGCCGCAAGGCAAGCCCGGTGATCGCAGGCCGCCGCATGCTGGCGCGCGTGCAGCCCCGGGTAATTCGCGCCCCGCGCGCACGCGCGAAGAGATCGACCTGGCCAAGGCCTACGCCTTGCGCGCGCAGAAGGAAAAGGACGATCGCATCGAGGCGGAGCGCCTGAAGCAGGAAGAAGCGAAGGTCCGTCGCGAAGCCAAGTTGAAGCTGGCGGAATTGCTCAAGGACAAATCACTGAACGATCCCGCGGCGGAAATCGCCCGGCACTTCCAGTACGGCGGCAAGATCAAGCGTGTCTACGTCAACGCCGAACAGCTGAAGGCCTTGAATGCCGGCGAGTTGGGCGTCGCGCAAATGGACGGTCGATACTTGCTGGTGCCGATCGCCTTGTTGCTTGAGGCAGAAGCGATCTTTCCGCCCGCGGTGGCGCTGAAGGTCGATCCCGATGCGACTCCGGGCGATGATCCCTATGCTGATCCAGCGTTCCAGGTGCCCGACGACCTGGTCTGGTAAACGCCATTGAATGAAATTTGCGGCCAGGAAACATGCTTGCCCGGATTTGCATGAAAGAGGTTAGGCTTCCGCTATCAGAACGGGGAGCCTGCTTGATGTCATCCAACCACCGAATCAACTTCCCCGCGCGTTCCACGCTTGCGGTCGCATTGGGAATTTGCCTGGCTGGTGCCGTTCAGGCCGATGAGAAGCCAGTCCCGGTGAAGTTGGATGAGCCAGATCCGAAGCCCAGTTCCGTTCGCGTCGCAGCCGGCTCGGGCTACAACATCAGCGCCGAACGGCTCGATTCCATTCCGGTGCAACGGGACATCGTCTCGATCGCGCTGTTGGCGCCGGGCACCGTCGCGGGTGACCCCGCTTTCGGCAATACGGTTTCATTCGGTGGCGGCGCGGTTTCGGAAAACCAGTACTTCGTCAACGGCTTCAATGTTTCGAATTCGTTCAAGAACCTCGATTTTTCCGAGGTTCCATTCGATGCTATCGGCGAGGTACAGGTCAGGACCGGCGGCTATGGCGTCATTCTTGGCCGCGGAACGGGCGGTGTGGTCAACGTCAACACGCGACGCGGATCCAACACATTCGAGGCCGGCGCCAAACTCATTTACGAGGCGGCGTCGCTTCGCGGCAAGGATCCGGACCGGTTCTACGCCGACCCGCGCTATCCGGACG
>JAPLSI010000129.1 GCA_026398715.1 Gammaproteobacteria bacterium | reverse complement strand
CCACACCTGCCGCGCGCTGCACCTGCTGCAGTTGCTGCTGGGCGCGGTGGATACGCCGGGAAGTTTTCGCTACCAGCCGCCGTTTCCACGGCCGATTCCGCCGGCCAACCGGCCGGGCAAGGCACGCGACGCGGACGGTCGGCTGGATGCGCCGCCGCTGGGTTTCATCCACGGGCCCGAAGACCTGCTGGTGGATGAAAACGGCCAGCCGCGCCGCATAGACCATGCGTTTTCGTGGTCGTATCCGCTGGCGGTGCACGGCATGCTGCACACCGTCATCCGCAATGCCTGGGCCGGCGATCCGCAACCGGTGGACGTGCTGTTCCTGTTCATGGCCAACATGAGCTGGAACTCGGCGATGAATACGCGCGAGACGATGCAGTGGCTCACCGACAAGCGCGAGGACGGCGAATACCGCATCCCGCGCATCATCTATTCCGATGCCTATTCCAGCGAGATGGTCGCCTATGCCGACCTCGTGCTGCCGGACACGACCTACCTGGAACGGTTCGATGCGGTGTCGCTGCTCGACCGGCCGATCTCGGACGCCGATGGCGCTGCCGATGCGATACGGCACCCGGTGCTCGAACCCGATGCCGCCGGCGATGGTCGCGACGTGCGCGGCTTCCAGTCGGTGCTGCTTGAACTGGGCGCACGTATCGGACTGCCGGCAATGTGCGAGGTCGATGGCAGCGCGCGTTACCGCGACTACGCCGACTACATCGTGCGCCACGAACGCGCGCCCGGTGTCGGACTGCTGGCCGGCTGGCGCGGCGCCGACGGCGACCAGCACGGCAAAGGCGCGCCCAACCCCGACCAGTTGCAGCGCTACATCGCCAACGGCGGCTTCTGGCGCGCGGAAGTGCCGCACGCCGGGCGCTACTACAAGATGGCCAACCGCGATTACCTGGACTGGTCGGTGGGCATGGGCTTCATACCCAACGCCAACCCGGTCACGCTGCAGTTGTATTCGGAAACCCTGCAGAAGTTCCGCCTGGCAGCGCAAGGCCACGGCGCGCGCCAGCCGCCCGAGGAACATCGCGAACGCATCGCCACCTATTTCGATCCGCTGCCGATCTGGTACGAACCCTTCGAGGGCGCGCAGACGTCGGCGACGGAATTTCCCCTGTCGGCCGTCACCCAGCGACCGCCCTTCATGTACCACGCCTGGGGTTCGCAGAACGCCTGGCTGCGGCAGATCGCGACGCGCAATTTCCTGTACCTGCATCCCGACACCGCCGCGCGCCACGGCCTGTCCGACGACGACTGGGTGCACGTGGATTCCCACCATGGGCGCATCACCGTGCCGGTGCGGCTGGCCGGCAACGTGCAACCCGATACCGTGTGGACCTGGAATGCGATCGGCAAGCGGCGCGGCGCATGGAAACTGGCGGCGAATGCGCCCGAGGCGACGCAGGGATTCCTGGTCAACCATCTGATTTCAGACATCACGCCACGCGGCGATTACGCCAACGCCGATCCCGTCACCGGCCAGGCGGCGTGGTTCGATTTGCGCGTGCGCATCGAGAAAACCCTCGCCCCCGAAGCCAGCGAGCCGCAATTCGCCGCGGTGGACAAGGACCGCACCGATAATTCACCGTTGCGCTACGGCGCCAGTTTCAGGGCGCGCCGATGACGATGCTGCCGCCACCGTCGGTGAAGAAACTCGGCCTGGTGATCGACCTGGACACCTGCGTCGGTTGCCATGCCTGCGCGGTGGCCTGCAAGGAATGGAATTCCGGCGGCATCAGCGGGCCGCTGACCGACGAGAATCCGTACGGCAAGGACCCGTTCGGCGTGTGGTTCAACCGCGTGCACAGCTACGAGGTCGAGGCGCTCGATGCGCAACCGGCCAGCACCTTGCACTTTCCGCGGTCGTGCCTGCATTGCGAAACGCCGGCCTGCGTCAGCGTGTGCCCCACGGGCGCCAGCTACAAGCGCGCGGAAGACGGCATCGTGCTGGTGGATGAAGACAAATGCATCGGCTGCAAGTTGTGCAGCTGGGCCTGCCCTTACGGCGCGCGCGAGTTTTCCGAAGTGGAAGGCGTGATGCAGAAATGCACGCTGTGCGTTGACCGCATCTACAACGAGAACATCCCCGAAGAAGTACGACAGCCCGCCTGCGTGCAGGCCTGCCCGACCCGCGCGCGACACTTCGGCGACCTGGGCGATCCGGAATCGGCGGTGTCGTTGTTGGTGGCCGCGCGTGACGGCGTCAGCCTGATGCCCGAACTGGGCTACGCGCCGGTGAACAAATACCTGCCGCCCAGGCCGCGCCGGGCCGGCGCCGCAACGATCAAGCCCAACGAGCCGCCGGCCGAAACGCTGGACGAAAATTCCCTGCCACCCTTGCTGCGCTGGCTCGACCGCGCCCTGAGCCGCTGATGCATCCGTCCTTCTCGGTCATTTTCTTCACGACTTTTTCGGGCGCCGGCTACGGCCTGTGGTTCTGGCTCGGGCTGATGGCAACCCTCGGCCAGCCGATCGAGCGCACGCCAACGCTGATCTCGCTCGCGCTGGGCTTCGTCCTGGTGACGGCGGGCTTGCTGTCGTCCACGCTGCACCTGGGCAAACCCCTGCGTGCCTGGCGCGCCTTCAGCCAGTGGCGCAGTTCGTGGTTGTCGCGCGAGGGCGTGGCGGCGGTGCTGTGCTACCTGCCGGC
>JAPLSI010000221.1 GCA_026398715.1 Gammaproteobacteria bacterium | reverse complement strand
TGACGGCGCGGTCCTGGATTTCGGCGCCGGTGCGGCGGCCTTTCAGGAAATCGGCTTCCGTGGTCCATCCCGCGCGACTGACTTCGCCGCGATAGGCGGATTCGACCAACTCCACAACGCGCGCCACATCCCCGGCCCCAGCCGGCCGAAAAAGCAAAGGGCCGCTATCTAAATTCCGCCCACTCATGCCAAGACTCTCCTCACCACCCATTCCCAACCCCCTCACCATGCTTCCCAATCCGCGGCACCGGAATCAGCCCAACATCTTCCGAACCTTGCCCAGCGCCGCCACAAACCCATCGATCTCTTCAATCGTATTGTAGAAAGCCAGCGACGCCCGGCAGGTCGCCGGCACGCCGAGATACGCCATCAACGGATGCGCGCAATGGTGTCCCGACCGCACGGCATACCCTTCCAGATCCAGCAGGGTGGCCAGGTCGTGCGCATGTGCGCCTTCGACCAGGAAGCTGATCACCGCGGCCTTCTCGCGGGCACGGCCGAAGATCCTGACACCGTCCATCCGGTCGAGCGACTCGGTGGCGTATTGCAGCAGTTCCTTTTCGCGCTGTTCGATCGCCGCCATGCCGGTGGCTGACAGGTAGTCGACGGCGGCGCCCAAGCCGACCACGCCGGCGATGTTGGGCGTCCCGGCTTCGAATTTATGCGGCGGGTCGTTGAACGTGGTCTTCTCGAAGCGAACTTCGCGAATCATTTCACCGCCGCCGAGGAAGGGCGGCATCGAATGCAAATGCTCGCGCCGTGCCCACAATGCCCCGGTGCCCGTGGGGCCCAGCATCTTGTGCCCGGTGAAGGCATAAAAATCGCAGCCTAGCGCCGTGATGTCCACGGGCCGATGCGGAATCGCCTGCGAGCCATCCACTAGGGTGATGATGCCGCGACGTCGCGCTTCACGGCAGATTTCAGCCACCGGATTGACAGTACCCAGCACGTTGGAGACATGCGTGAAGGCAAGCAGGCGCACGTCGGCCGTCAACTGCCGATACATCGCGTCGAGGTCGAGCTCGCCGTCCGGTGTGATGTCGGCCACGCGGATGACTGCCCCGCAGCGTTCGGCAATCAGTTGCCAGGGCACGATGTTGGCGTGGTGTTCCATGCGCGTCAGCAGGATGACATCGCCCTTGCGCAGTGTCGGCAAGGCATGGCTGTAGGCGACAAGGTTGATCGCCTGGGTCGTGCCGGAGGTCAGCACCAGTTCGTCGGCGCGCACGTTGACGAAGGCGGCAAGCCGCGCGCGAGCGCCCTCATAGGCGTCCGTTGCCTCCATGCCGAGCGTGTGCACCGCGCGGGAAACGTTGGCGTTGTGCAGGCGATAGAAGGCGTCGGTGGTGTCGATGACCTGGCGCGGTTTCTGCGCGGTGTTCGCGGAATCGAAGTACACCAGCGGCTTGCCGTGCACGGTCCGGGCGAGCACCGGGAAATCGGCGCGACGCGCGGCCCAGTCGATGGTCGCCGTAGCTTGCGTCCCGGCGGGGGCGACGGGGTCGCTCATGCCGCGGTCTCCAGGGTGGCCAGGCGTGCCTCGAGTCGCGGCGACAGCATCTCCACCAGCGACAGGTCGCCGATGGAGGCGAGCGCCTCGCGGCAGAACGCCTGCGTCAGCAGGGCGCGAGCCTGCGCGGCAGGTATGCCGCGGCTGCGCAGGTAGAACAGCGAGGTTGCGTCGAGGCGTCCGACGGTCGCGCCGTGCGCGGCCTTTACTTCATCGGCATGGATCTGCAGCACCGGCTGCGTGTCGATCTCGGCGCCTTCGGACAGCAGCAGGTTTTTGTTGGACAGGCGGGCGTCACTGCCGTCGGCGCCGGCTTCGATGGTGATGCCGCCATGGAAGGCAACGCGCGCGCGGTCCGCAGCCAGTCCACGCCAGAGCAGGTTGCACTGCGTATCGCGCGCGGCGTGGGTCACGGCCAGCCGCGTGTCCGAGTGCCTCCGCCCCCCGGCGAGCAAGGCGCCGCCGGAGATCAGTCGGGCCCGGTCGCCGGCCAGCAGCATGTTCAATTCAAGCCGGGACAGCGCACCGCCCATGTCCAGGTCCAGGCGCTGGTAGGTCGCGTCGGCATTGACCTGCGCATCCGTGCGGCTGACCAGCGTCGCCCCGGCGTCCTCGTCCTGGATGCGGGCGTGCACGAGTACGGCGCCGTCGCCGATGCGGACGTCCAGCAAGTGGTTGGCCAGGTGGCGATGGCTGCCGACGCAGACATGGTGCTCGACGAGCGTGAGTTTCGATCCCGCGCCCAGCACCACCGCATGTCGCAGATGCGAGGCGATGTCGTCGCTGGCCGGCGTGCCGACGAATACCAGGTGAAGCGGCGCTTCGGCCTGGACGTGCGCAGCGACCATCAACAGCGCGCCATCGGTCGCCAGCGCGGCGTTGACGCGGGCGAAGGCTTCATCGCTGGCATCGAAGCTGGCCGAGAAGATGGACTGCAGTTCCGTCGTCGGCAGGCCGCGGGCAGAAGACAGCGCGCCAAGGGTGACGCCCCCGGGCAAGTCATGCAGCCGGGAAAGGGCCGCGTCGAACACGCCGTTGACGAAGACCAGTCGCGGCGAAGGAATATCCTCCAGCGCCGCCGGGTGCAGGACGGGTGCAGCGGCGGCAGCCACGAAGCGACGCGCGGACAGCGCGCGCAGGCCGGTGTACTTCCAGCGCTCGTTGCGCTGCGTGGGCAGGCCGTCGCGAATGGCCTGGCGCATCGCCGCGCGACGCAGGTCGGCCAGGCCCAGCGAGTTCAATGCGCTGTCGGGCATCGCATCGAAACTGGCCTGCAGGGAGTCGAGCAGGGCACTCATGGGGCGATGCGGTCCTTCACCCAGGCGTAGCCGTGCTGTTCGAGTTCCAGGGCCAGTTCCGGGCCGCCGCTCTCGACGATCCGGCCTTCGGCCAGCACGTGCACGAAATCGGGCTTGATGTAATCGAGCAGGCGCTGGTAATGGGTGATCACCAGCAGCGCGCGCGATGGTGAGCGCATCAGGTTGACGCCTTCGGCCACCAGCTTCAGGGCATCGATGTCCAGGCCGGAGTCGGTTTCATCCAGGATGGCCAGCTTGGGCTCGAGCACGGCCATCTGGAAGATTTCGTTGCGCTTTTTCTCGCCGCCGGAAAATCCCTCGTTGACCGCCCGATGAAGCAGGTCGTCGCGCATTTGCAGCACGGACATCTTCTCGCGCACGCGCTTGAGGAACTGCATCGAGTCGAGTTCGGGTTCGCCGCGATAGCGTCGCTGCGCATTCAGCGCCGCGCGCAGGAAGTAGGTGTTGTTGACGCCGGGGATCTCGACCGGATATTGGAAGGCCAGGAACACGCCCTCGGCTGCGCGTTCTTCCGGTTCGAGGGCCAGCAGGTCCTTGCCTTCGAACTGCACGGATCCGCCGGTCACCTCGTAGCCTTCGCGGCCGGCCAGCACATTGCCCAGGGTGGATTTGCCGGCGCCGTTCGGCCCCATGATGGCGTGGACTTCGCCCGGCTTCACCGACAGGGTCAGGCCGCGGAGGATTTCCTTGCCGCCGACGGTGGCGTGGAGGTCTTGGATGGTCAGCATGTTGATTCCGTTCGATTCGGTTCGTTGCGTGTTTCGGTTTATCGGGTGGTCCTGGCTATCGCTTCCGCCGCATCAGCCCACTGCGCCTTCGAGACTCACTTCCAGCAGTTTCTTGGCCTCGACGGCGAACTCCATGGGCAGTTCGCGGAAGACCTGCTTGCAGAATCCATCCACGATCATTGACACCGCGTCTTCGGCGCTCAGTCCGCGGGCGCGGCAGTAGAACAACTGGTCGTCGCTGATCTTGGACGTGGTCGCCTCGTGCTCGACCGTGGCGGTCGGATTCTTCACCTCGATGTAGGGGAAGGTATGGGCGCCGCACTTCTTGCCGATCAGCAGGGAATCGCACTGCGTGTAATTGCGCGCGCCCTCGGCGCCTTTTTCCATCTTCACCAGGCCGCGGTAGCTGTTCTGGCCGCGGCCGGCGCTGATGCCCTTGGAGATGATCTTGGACTTGGTCCGCGCGCCCAGGTGGATCATCTTGGTGCCGGTGTCAGCCTGCTGGCGATGGTGGGTGAGTGCGACGGAATAGAACTCGCCGGTCGAGTCGTCGCCGCGCAATACGCAGCTCGGATACTTCCAGGTGATGGCCGAGCCGGTCTCGACCTGGGTCCAGGAGATCTTGCTGCGCGCGCCGCGGCATTCGCCGCGCTTGGTGACGAAGTTGTAGATGCCGCCGACGCCGTTTTCATCGCCGGGGTACCAGTTCTGCACGGTCGAATACTTGATCTCGGCGTCTTCCAGCGCGACCAGTTCCACCACGGCGGCGTGCAGTTGGTTCTCGTCGCGCATGGGCGCGGTGCAGCCTTCCAGGTAGGAGACGTGGCCCTTGTCCTCGCAGATGATGAGCGTGCGCTCGAACTGGCCGGTGTCACGGGCGTTGATGCGGAAGTAGGTACTGAGTTCCATCGGGCAACGCACGCCGCGCGGGATGAACACGAAGCTGCCGTCCGAGAACACCGCGGAATTGAGCGCCGCGAAATAATTGTCGCCTGGCGGAACGACGCTGCCGAGGTATTGCCTGACCAGTTCAGGATGTTCCTGCACGGCCTCGGAGAACGAACAGAAGATCACGCCTTTCTCGGCGAGTTCCTTCTTGAAGGTCGTGCCCACCGACACCGAGTCGAACACCGCA
>JAPLSI010000078.1 GCA_026398715.1 Gammaproteobacteria bacterium | reverse complement strand
CCCTGAAGTTCGTTCAGATAGTAGGCGCGCTGCCGTAACGCCAGGATGAACAACGTTCATGGGCGAACAGCGAAGTCCTGCACGGTTTTCCCCGGATACAGGTGCTACGTTTTTATCCAAGGGGATTTACGCATCAAGGGGCGTTTGCGATGACTACGAAATTCGACCTGGCCAAGGCCGTGGCCGATGCCGAACCCGGCAGCGAGGGGTTCGCGCATGCACTCAACCTGCTGGTGCTGGCGATCCGCCGCACCAATCCCGCGGTCGGTCCGCTACTGGACGAATTCACGTCCATGCACGCCGACTACCTCACTGCGCTGCGCGACCTGCCGCCACAGTCGGACGAGCAGCAACGTTCACTCGAACGATTCACCCAGGCCGCGCGCCAGATCTACAAGCGCTTGAGTGGGCTCGACAACGAACAATCGGCGACCTTGCGCGAGTTCCTGCCCGGGGCCATGGCGTCGCTGCGCGTGAACTGAACGGCAGGCGCAGCGGGCCACATCGCTGTCTGAGACTTACTTCTTCGCACCCAACACGTCTTCCTTCGACCCGATGATGTGGCCATCGTTCGGATCGAGCTTCAGCTCGACGTCATTGCCCTTGGAATCGTTGGCCTCGGCCTTCCACACGCCGTCTTCCAGCTCGACGTCATGCACGTTGGTGTAACCGGCGGCCTGGACCTTGATGATGATCTGGTCCTTGCCGATGGTCGCGACTTCGTCGTCGGAATAGATGTTGCCGGTCGCGGCATCGATCTTGAGTTCGACATGGTTGCCATCGGCGCTCTTGGCGTCGGCGGTCCAGGTGCCTTCCTTGAAAGCGACATCGTTGATTTCGGTGAAGCCCTTGGACGCCAGCAGGGCGCGCACGTCGACTTCCGTCATGCCCGTGGCTGCCTGGGTGGATTCCGGCGGGGTGGCGACCGGCGCGGTCTGGGCCAGCGCCGGCGGGATGCTGCCGGCGATTCCGATCGCGAGTGCGACGCTGAGGATATTGATCTTCATGGATGACTCCTTCCGTGGATGACGGCGGCCAGTGTCTTCGGCGGTGTCCGAATCGCCGATGAACGAGCCGCTGGTTCAGCCTGTCGGGAGTCTCGACGCAATCGCCACGGCCATGTTTTCGAATACGCCGCGCCAATCGTCGCGGCGCGGCTGGCGAAACAGGCGCACGCTGGGATACCAGGCGGTGTCGTGCCGATTCAGGAACCAGCGCCATTCAGGCACGAATTTCAGGGCCAGATACGCCGGGCGCCCGAGCGCGCCGGCCACGTGCAAGGTGGACGTGTCCGAACTGATGACCAGGTCAAGGCTCTGCATCAACGCCGCGCTGTCCACGAAGGCGTCCTCGCCCTCGTCGAGATCGTCGCCCGGCGACTCGACTTGCATGCCCTCGGGTAGCGCCTGCAGTTGCTCCAACCCATAGCGCTTCTGCAGGCTGATCAGGCGCACGCCGGGCAATCGGGCTATGGCCGCGAATTCGGCCAGCGGCACCGAGCGCCCGGCGTCGATGGTGCGCGATGGATTGCCCTTCCACGAAATGCCGATGCGATAACCATGGTCGCCGATGCGCGCCGCCCACTTCGCGACGCGATCGGGCTCCGCCTGAAGATAAGGAATCGGCGCGGGAATAGTGTCCAGTCGCGTGCCGCACAGCGCCGGCAGGCTGAGCAGCTTGCAGTGGAAGTCGAAGTGGCGATCGGCCGGCAACGCCGAAAGCAACTCGATGGATGACGCCAACGGCCGGAACAAACGGAACAGGCGTCGATTGCCCAGGAAACTTACCTGCGCGCCGCGCGCGGCGATCATCGGCAGGTAGCGGATGAACTGGATCGCGTCGCCCAGTCCGGTCGCATCCGACACCAGCAGCGAACGTCCACGCAAGTCCTCGCCCAGCCAGTCGGGCGCCACGGGTTTGATCTCGCGGTCTGCCGGCCTGGGCCGCCGATGTTCGTAATCGGGCCAACCCCCGGCCAGGTCGCCAAGCAGTAATTTCAGGATGCCGCGGTTGCGACGGGCGCCATCGAAATCCGGTTGCACTTCGATGCATCGATCGAAACGCGCCATCGCATCGTCGAACCGGCCCAGCTCCACCAAGGCGTTGGCGCAGGAAAACAGGATGCGTGGTCCGTCGGGGCGCAGACGCAGCGCCGCTTCATGGCAGGCGACAGCCTCCTCGTAGCGATGCAGCGAATGCAGCACCAGTCCGCACTGGAACAGTGTTTCGAGATCGTCGGGGCGCTGCCGCAACTTGGCCTGGTAGGCCTGCAGCGCGGCATCGGGCTGGTCGGCGGCCTTCAACGCGTCGCCCAGGTGCCCCAGCGCCTCGGCGGAATCGGGATTCAGGGACAGGGCAATCCGCAATTGGGCCACGGCGTCCGCGGCCCTGCCCTGTTGCAGCAGCGCCAGGCCCAACATGTGCGCGACGCCGAAATGCCGCGCATCGGCCTGCGCCAGTTTGCGGTAGATGGATTCCGCCTGCTGCAACTGGCCCTGGCGGTGCAGGGCAAGGGCGCGCTGTAATTCCTGGGTGTCCACGATCGACTCCGTTGATGCTCGTATTCTAGCGGCCTCGCCGCCTGGGCCGGCATTGCTATGATCAGCGCCACCGCGGCCCGCAGGCCGCATGGAGAGCCCGATGGCTGCGCGCACCCTTTTCCATCGCCACCCATCCGCCTTCCTGCTGGCGGCGCAACTGATCAGCCTGGTGCTTTACCCCACCATGGACCAGAGCGAAAGCGGTCGCGTGCTGTTCGGCCTGGTCGGCGTGGTGGTGGTGTCGCTGGCGCTGTGGGTGGTGAATCGCAGCCCGGCGGAAAGCTGGATCGCCTGGACGCTGGCGGTGCCGGCGGTCGGCTTGACCGTACTTTCGATCGTGCTGGGCAGACCCGAACTGCTGGTGGTCTCGTCGCTGTTCGAGTCCTGCCTGTACTTCTATTCGGCGGGCAGCCTGATCGCGTACATGCTGCACGACCACGAAGTGACGGCCGACGAGTTGTTCGCCGCGGGCGCGACGTTCACCCTGATCGCGTGGGCTTTCGCCTATGCATTCTTCGTTTGCCAGGCCTGGTATCCGGGAAGTTTCACCGCACTGAACAACCCTGAGTCCCCACGCTCCTGGATGGAATTGCTGTTCCTGAGCTTCACCAACCTGTCGGGCGTGGGCATCGGCGACATCCTGCCGATCAGCGCACCGGCGCGGGTGCTGGTGATGCTGGAGCAATTCGCGGGGGTCGGCTACATCGCCGCCATCGTTTCGCGCCTGATCGGCCTTAGCATCATTCGCACGCGCGACCGCAAGCGGAAGCGCGGCTAGCCCGGTATCGGCGTCTTCACCCTGCGCGCATCGGCCACGCTCCGATGCTGGCCGCAGCGGCTTGCAGGGTCAGCCGATGCAGCGCAACCAGCCCTGTCTGGTCGAGGTTCGGCCCGATGTAGCCGCCCGCCAGCACGAAGGCAATGGGCATCCTTCGCTTCGCGCACCAGGAAAAAACCCGCTGCTCGCGCCGGGCCAGCAATCGCGCATCGATGCCCGGCAGGCCACCTACCGGGGAATGCTGGTGCGGGTCCATGCCGGCGTTGTACAGGCACAGGTCGAATGGCCTGTCGCGCAGTTCGTCCAGGCGCTGGTCGAGCACGCCCAGATACGCGCCGGCGTCGCGCACCAGGTCGAGCGTGTTGCCGCCGGTGGGCACGTAACGATCGAAGTCGTCGACGGCGATGTCGAGATGATGGATCGCACGATTTCCGCCCAGGATCGAATGCGTGCCGCCACCGCAATGCGCGTCGAGGTCGATCACGAGTATCCGGCGGACCTTGGGACCCAAGGCCTTGAGCGCCGCGATCGCCAGGCCGTTGAACGTGCAGAATCCGTTGCCGTGGTCGCGCCGTGCGTGGTGCAGGCCGCTCGACAGGGAACCGGCCACGCCGTGCGTCAACGCCCGCTTCGATGCCGCGATTACGCCACCGTTCGAGGCCAGCACCATCGACCACAACTGCGGGTCCCAGGCAAAACCCTGCGACTCGGCAAGCGCGCGCGGCTGGCCCGTTCGGACGGCGTTGATGTAAGCGGCGCTGTGCGCGACGGCCAGGTGCGCCGCGGTCAGCGAAGGATTTCCGACCAGGCCCACACCGGGTATGGGACGGGTGGTCAGTGAACTCGCCACCCACGCGGCCTTGCGCGTGGTTTCGAACGCATGCGCCGAACCCACGTAGGCGGGGCTATAGCAAACGCCCACGCGCGGCATCGGCGTGGCAGGTTTTCGGACGGGCGGCCTTGCCGCGTGCGTCGCCACCGGCGCCAGCATCGCGCCCATGCCCAGCAATTTCAGCGCGGCCCGTCGGTCCATCCTGTGCACCCCCTGTATCCCCTATCATCCTAGTCCCAACCGGCCGCCTGGATGAAGATGGAAACGATCAGCTTCGAACTCGACCCGGGCCGCGACCACGTCGAGTTGCACCACCTGCTGAAGCTGGTCGGCCTGTCCGACAGCGGTGGCGGCGCCAAGCAACTGGTCGCCACCGGCCAGGTGACGGTGGATGGCGTGGTGGAGTTGCGCAAGACCTGCAAGATCCGCAGTGGCCAGGTCGTGGTGCTGGGCACCACCCGCATCGAGGTCGGCTAGCAGGTACCTGCTTGTGAGACGATCCACCGACCGACGACAGGGGAATGACTTGCTGCTACTGGATATCTCGGCTCTGCGCCTGGGCCGAAGCCTGGCCGTCGCGGCCCTTGCCCTCGTGGCCTTCTCCATAGATTCCCTGGCTCTCGCGGCGGATGAAGTACGCAAGGGTCCCGCTCCTGATTGGGTCGAACCCATCAGCGTTTCGATTGATGCGAAGGTGCCGGAGTCGCAAGTCAGCGATGGGGCGTACTGGCTGCTGAGCGATTCGCAGGTGCGCATCCGGGACAGCGATGCGGTCCAGTACTTCCACTACGCGGTCAAGGCCGTGGCTGAAAGCGGCGTCGAGTCCAGCGCCAACATCGAGGTCAACTTCGACCCCTCCTACCAGACGCTTACCCTGCACGCCATCCGCGTCCATCGCGCAGGACGGGTTTTCGAAAAACTGGCATCGGCATCTATTCGCGTGCTGCAAAGGGAAAAGGAACTCGAGTACCTGATATTCGACGGATCGAAGTCCGCCAGCGTCTTCCTGGACGACGTTCGAGTGGGCGACGTCGTCGAATACGCCTATAGCCTGGCTGGCGCCAACCCGGTTTTTGGCAACCGGAATTTCGGATCACGTGACCTTCGCTTTGGCGTTCCGGTCGAACGCCTGGTGAGCCAGCTCCATGTGCCGTCCGGCCGATCCATGCAAGTGGCATTGAGAAATTCCAGCTTGAAGCTCGCCATGTCGGAAA
>JAPLSI010000102.1 GCA_026398715.1 Gammaproteobacteria bacterium | reverse complement strand
GGTGCCGGTGAAGATGTCGATCTTGTCCAGCACGCCTTTCACTTCTGCCGAGCCGCGGCCACCGGCGCCGAGGAAGCCAGTGGCATGGCATTCGTCGATGTGCACCAACGCGCCGTACTGGTGCGCGAGCTCCGTGATGCGGTCGAGCGGGGCAATGAAGCCGTCCATCGAGAACACGCCATCGGTGGTGATCAGGATGTCGCGAACACCATCGGCGCGCGCCTGGACCAGTTGCTGTTCCAGGTCGGCCATGTCGCAGTTGGCGTAGCGATAGCGCTTTGCCTTGCAAAGCCGCACGCCGTCGATGATGGATGCATGGTTCAGCGCATCCGAGATGATCGCGTCTTCCTCGCCGAGGAGTGGCTCGAAGAGCCCGCCATTGGCGTCGAAGCAGGCGGCATACAGGATGGCGTCCTCGGTGCCGAAGAACGTCGCGAGCTTTTGCTCCAGTTGCTTGTGCAAATCTTGGGTGCCGCAAATGAAACGTACCGAAGCCATGCCGAAACCGTGGCTGTCGAGCGCCTCCTTGGCGGCCTGGATCACCGCCGGATGGTCGGCGAGGCCCAGGTAGTTGTTAGCGCAGAAGTTCAGGACACGCCGGCCGTCAGCCAGCTCGATTTCTGCTGACTGCGGGCTGGTGATGACCCGTTCGGACTTGAACAGTCCGTCGGCGCGGATGGAGTCCAGGCTGTCGCCCAGTCGGGTAAGGGCAGGTTTGGTCATGTCGGGAGGCCGAAGGGGCAGGGCGGGATTATCGTTCATTGGCCGGGGCCGGCCCACTGCTCGGAACAGAGGCCCTCCGTACGCTTGCGTATCGCAATTTGTGCTAATACTGTGTTAAAAATTCAACAAGCCGTGACAGGGGAATGTCCGGCCCACCCACCCAAGCAGGGTGGACCGACGCGGCCCGCGAAGGACGACGCATCCACTACCACCAATAGTCGTTAGCCAAAAAAACGGAGATCCAATCATGAAGTTGAACAAAATTGCGCTTGCCTTGAGCCTCGCCGCCTTCGCCATGCCACTCACCGCCTTGGCGCAGGATGCAGCCGAACCGGCTGAAGAGACCACCGAAGCCGCTGCCCAGGAAGCCGCGCCGGCCGCCGAAGCCGCCGCCGAGGAAGAGTCGAGTTCCAACCTCAGCTGGAACCTGTCGGCAACCTCCGACTATGTGTTCCGCGGTATCACCCAATCCAATTTCAAGCCCGCGCTGCAGGGCGGCCTGGACTACGCGTTCGGCGACACCGGCTGGTATGTCGGCGCCTGGGCATCGAACATCGACTTCAACGACAGCGACGGCCCGGACATCGAGCTCGACACCTATGTCGGCTACAGCGCCGACGTTGCCGAAGACTGGAACATGGACGTGCACGCCGTTCGCTACACCTACCTGGGCGAGCGCGATGCCTACGGCAGCATCGACTACAACGAGTACTTCGTCTCGGCCACCTACAGCGAGATGCTGACCTTCACCGTCGCCTACGCGAACGACTACGCCAACCTCGACTACTCCAGCCTGTACTTCAACCTGGGCGGCACCTGGGACGTCGGCAACGATTTCGCGCTGAACGCCGGCGTCGGCCGCAGCAAGTTCTCGGATGACAACGGCAGCTACAACGACTGGAACATCGGCGTCAGCCGCCAGTTCGGTCCGGTCAACGCTGCCCTGAACTACTACGACACCGACATTGATGGTGATCGTGTTTCCGATCGTCTGGTGCTGACCCTCGCGCTCGGCGGCTGATTGCATTCCAAGGCGGCATGAAAAAGGGCGCCTCGGCGCCCTTTTTTTTGTCCCGTTTACCCTTCAATCAGGTCCAGCTGCAGACGACCTTGCCGCAATTGCCCGCGTCCATCAGGTCGAAACCCTTCTGGAAATCGTCGATGTGCACCTGGTGCGTCAGCACTTTCTGCAGCGGGAATCCCGTCAAAACCATCTGCGTCATCTTGTACCAGGTCTCGTACATGCGCCGGCCGTAGATACCCTGCAGCGTGAGGCCCTTGAAGATGACCTTGTCCCAGTCGATGCCGGCGCCGCGGGGCAGGATGCCGAGCAACGCGACCTTTCCGCCGTGGTACATGCAATCGAGCATGTCGTTGAATGCCGCCTGGTTGCCGCTCATTTCCAGGCCCACGTCGAAGCCTTCGATGTGCAGGTCCTTCACGACTTCACGCAGCGATTGCTTGGACACGTTCACCACCCGCGTGGCGCCCATGTCGGCGGCCAGCTTCAGCCGATAGTCGTTGACGTCGGTCACCACCACGTTGCGCGCGCCGATGTGCTTGCAGATGCCCGCCGCGATGATGCCGATCGGTCCGGCGCCCGTGATCAGCACGTCCTCGCCGATCACATCGAATTCCAGCGCGCAGTGCGCGGCGTTGCCGTAGGGGTCGAAGAAGGCCGCGAGTTCGGAGGGAATCTGGTCCGGAATCGGCCACAGGTTCGATGCCGGCATCGCGATGTATTCGGCAAACGCGCCAGCGCGATTGACGCCGATGCCGACCGTATTGGGACACAGGTGCTGGCGGCCGGCGCGGCAATTGCGACAGTGGCCGCAAACGATGTGGCCCTCGGCCGACACGCGATCGCCGATCTTGTAACCGGTGACGCCGCCGCCGAGTTCGACGATGCGCCCGACGAATTCATGGCCGATGACCAGGCCGGGCTTGATGGTGCGCTGGCTCCATTCGTCCCACTTGTAGATGTGCAGGTCGGTGCCGCAGATCGCGGTCTTTTCCAGCTTGATCAGGACTTCGTTGGGTCCCGGGCTGGGAACCGGCACCTGTTCCATCCAGATGCCTTTCTCGGCGTGGCGCTTCACCAGTGCCTTCATCATTGTCGCTGCCATGGCTGATTTCCGTTTCGCGCCGTCGGGCGGCTTCGGCGCATTATACCCGCCGATCAATTTGGCTCAGGGCGCGGCCTTCAGGTTGTCGAGCATCGGCGACTGCGGACGCTGGATCACCAGGAAGGCATGGTCGGCGGAAGCGTGGCAGTCGGTGCACGCCTTCGATACTTCGTCGTAGGCCTTGTCGAAGGCCGGGCCGTCCTGCGTGTCGATGGCGGCCTGCATCTGCTTCAGGGCCGGATCCATGAAGGTCGGCAAGACCTCCGCCAGTCGATTGGGCTGCAGCGCGGCATGGTCGCCGTTGAGTTCGACCACGCCGTTCAGGGATTCGCGCAGCTCGGCCAGTTCGAACTGGGTCAGCATCCAGTTGCGGGCGGCGCCCGGCTGCCAGAGCCGCGCATGGCGAATCTGCAGTTCAAGCATCTGTTGGCCAAGCTCGGGCGCGGCGGGGACGGCGGAAGCCGCGGCGGTGGCTGGCACGGCCTTCAGGCTGGCTACCTGGGCCTTGAGTTCGGCGATTTCCGCGCTTTGGTCGGTGTTGCCGCAGGCGGCCAGAAGCAGGAGCGGCAACAGGAGGATCTGGCGCATCGGCTGTTTCCACGAATGAGAATGGTTCTCATCCTAGCACGACCTTTCGCAGCCGTCAGCGGGTTCGCTGGCAGGAAACCGACGCCACTTTTTGCTCGCCATCGAACTCGAACCGGAGTTCGGGCACACCCGCCGGGTAGCTTGTCTCGGGCCTGGGTCCGAAGAAGTAGGACCAACTGGCGGAGCTTCCTTCAAGTTCGGCGCCGCGCGTAACGTCCGGCGGGCCGAGCGACCTGACGATGCGCTGCTTGCTTGCTCCCAGCAGCGCCTTGGTATCGCGCGGACAGACGAAGGTGGTGCGTGCATCGGGCGACAATTTTCGCGCGTAACGCAGTTCCACCGACAGCGAGCCGAGAAGGCTGGAGCAGTTGTCGATCGGTTCCTGCGCCGCCACGCCGAGCGCCAGCATCACGACGATGCCGGCCACGGTTGCGCGTACTCGCGAGTGCATGCTCATTCCCGCGCCGCCTCTTCCATCATCCGCTTCGCCTGATCGTGGCCAAGATAGGCATGGATGATGCCACGCATGATGTAGAGCAGTGGAATGAGGGCCAGTGCCGCGCCCATCTTGTAGACGTAGTTGAGAGAACCAACCGCCAGGAAGAGATTGGTGGGCCACTGCTGCGGCCCAAGCACGAAGGCGATGTACAGCACCACGAAACTGTCGATGAATTGCGAGATGGCCGTCGAGCCCGTCGCGCGCACCCACACGAACCTTTGCCCGGTGGCCTTGCGGATCCGGTGGAACACGGAAACGTCGATCAGCTGGCCGATCAGGAAGGCGACCACCGATCCACCGATCGTCCACAATCCCTGGCCGAAGATCGCGGCGAAGGCTGCCTGCAAGTCCGGCACGCCCTGGCCCTGGGCGGCGCCGACCCACCAGCTCGCCGGCGCAAGGTGGATCGCGGCGAATGCGAAGATGAAGCCGTAAACGATCAGCCCGACGGCAAGCCAGCTGATGAAGCGCACGCCGCGCCTGCCGTAATATTCGTTGACCGTGTCGGTCATGATGAACACGATCGGCCAGAGCAGCGTGCCGGCAGTGAAATTGAGCGAGCCGGACTGGCCGAACAGGTTCCACTCGAAAGGGCGCAGGCCCAGCGTGTCCTCTAGCGCGAATATCTTCACGCCGATGAATTCCGCCAGCACCGCATTCACCACGAAGAACGCTGCCAGCACCACGAAGAGCTTCTGTCCGCGCAGGTCGCCGATCATTCCTTCGGGGCTCGCTGGAAGGGGATCTTGTCGGGGCTGACGGCGCCGCCCGAGATGATGAAGGTCATGGCCTGGTCCACGGTCCAGTCGGTGGGCGTAAGCCGCTCGACGGGCACCACTTCCAGGTAACCCGAGGTCGGGTTGGGCGTGGTGGGCACATAGACCGCGGCCAGTTCAGCGCCGGTGAGTTCGTCGTGCAGGATGCGGGTGACGAAGCCGACCGACTTCATTTCGTTGTGCGGAAAGTCGATCAGCACAACGCGCTGCGTCCCGTCGGGCTTGGTCTGCAACAGGTCCAGCAACTGGCGCGCGCTGCCATAGATGGTCTTGGCCAAGGGTATCCGCGCGATCAGCAATTCCAGCCAGGCGATGATCTTCTGCCCGACCACGCGCCGTGCCAGCAAGCCGACCAGCATGATGAACAACACGGTCGCCGCGAGTGCGATGGCGGTCTGCACCCATGCGTCTGCCAGCCAGCCAAACATCGCCGGGTCGCTCGCGGCGATCGAACTGGTGACCGGGCCGATGATCGGCGTGCTCAGGCCCGACAGCAGGCCGAACACGAACTTGAACACGATCCATACCAGCCAGATCGGCAGCAGCGTCAGCAGTCCGGTGAGGAAGTATTTCTGGAGCTTGCCCATCAGTTGGAACTGACTTCGCGGACAAGTCGGAAACCGACATCGTCGAATCCGACCGATGCATCGAAGCCGCTGCTTCGCGTTGGTTCGGCCTTGCCCGAATTGTCACGCCAGCCCAGGCCGCTGACCAGGTGCTGGCGACAACTGCCGGCGCAATCGCTCAGCCATTCGCGTGCATTGCCGCGCACGCCCACCAGGCCCAGCGGGCTGGCAGGTCCCGAGCCAGCGGGCACGGTGCCGTCCTGGCCGCAATCCACGCGGCCATCCTGGCAGGCGTTGCCGCTGCCCTTGTAATTCGCGATCTGCCGCCATTCCGTTGCGGTCGGAAGGCGATAGGTTTCGCCGGTGCGCGCGCTCAGCCACTGGGCATAGGCGCGCGCATCCTCAAAGCTGACGCAAACCGCCGGATGGCTGTCGGTCTGGCTGAAACCGGGTGCGGACCAGGTCCGCTTCTTGATCGTGATCGGCGCAAGCCGGTTCCTGCAGCGCGCCGTCGGCCGACGGGTTGCATTGGCGAACGCCGCGTAATCGGCCTTCGACACTTCCTCGCGCATGAACGCGATGCCTGGCCTGCTGCCAGTTCCGGGCTGCACCAGCACCGTGGTGGGGCCATTGCTGCGCAAGATCTTTCCGGGGCGTGCCTCGACGATGGTGCGGGACCACGCCGGTTC
This sequence comes from Gammaproteobacteria bacterium, assembly GCA_026398715.1. Next base: position 1,939 of record JAPLSI010000102.1, on the reverse strand, counting down.
GAGTGACTGCGACGGCACTTCGAGTGTGCGGGCCAGGGCCTTGGTTGCTTCGAACCCGGGTCGGTCGGAGGCCTGGGCAGACTTGTCCAGGCGGGTGACCAGGGTTGGCACCAGGGCCTCGCGGAATTTCTTCCAGGCCTCGGATTTGAGTCGACCGCTTTCGCGGGCGAATTCGCTGCCGCGCTTGTAGCCGGTGCGCGCGGTATCGTCGCGGCCAGCAGCCAACGCGGACACGATGTTCTTGCCCATCGCTGCAATGACTTCGTCGCTCAGGCGGGTCAGGTCTTCGGCTGGCGCACCGGCGCGCCGCGCGGCGCCGAGTGATTCGATGGCGTTGTCGCCGGCGGGCGTGCTCAGGCGTTTCGCCTTGATCTGTCGTGGCACGGCATGGAGTTCGCGAGCGCCCGGAACCGTTGGATCAAAGGCCAGTTCGATCGAAGTGACGCTCGCCTCGACGGCCCCGTACGGGGCGATCGTTTCAACAGGCAGGGGGTCGGCAACGACGGGCGTTTCCTCGGGCGCTGCCTGCGGCACGGGCTCGGCCGCCGCCACGGGCGCAACGCCAGTGTCATCGCCAGGTTCGGGTGCGTCGGTCGGTGCGGACATCGGGTTGGCCGCAGGCGGCTCGGCCGCCGCAGTTACTTCGGCGCCGGTGAAGAAATCATTGCTCGCCACCACCGGAGCGGGCGGCGTGCGCAACAACAACACGGTCATCACCAGGATGGTGGCGGCCGCGACTGCGAACAGGGCAGGGCGCAGCCACGGCCGCTGCATAAGCGGCACGACCGGCGCTTGCGGCGCGGCCTCGTGCGCGGCCAGCACGGCGCGTTCCCGCACGGCCAGTTGGTTGAGTGCGCCGAGCATCTGCTGCGCGTTGCGGAACCGGTTGTCCGGGGACTTGGCCATGGCACGGTCGATGAAGCTCTGCCAGTGCTTGCGTTCGGCAGGCAGGCGCGGAATTGGATCCTGCGCATGCATCAGCGCCAGGCCCAGCGGGTCCGACGACAGGTAGGGGAGGCGACCGTTGAGGAGTTCATAAGCGAGCACGCCAACGCTGTACAGGTCCGCGCGACCGTCCACGGCTTCGCCGCGCGCTTGCTCGGGCGCCATGTATCCGCCGCTGCCCACGGCCAGGCCGGCGGTTGTGATGCGGCTGGTGTCGGTGCGTTGCAGCGCGATGCCGAAGTCGGTCAGCAGCGGACGGTCGGCGTTGTCGAACAGGACGTTCTCGGCCTTCACGTCGCGATGGACGATGCCGCGCGTGTGGGCGTATTCAAGCGCCGACAGGAGCGCGCGCAATACTTCGATGATGCGCGGCTCGTCGTTGGTGAAATCGCGCTGGCCCAAGTGGCCGCGGGCGAGGTAGGGCAGCACGTAGTAAAGCAGCCCCTGCGGCGTGCGTCCCACTTCATGCACGCCAACGATGCAGGGATGCTCGAGTTTCGCGATGGTGTGCGCTTCCTGTTCGAAGCGGGTTTTGCTCTTCTCGTCCTTCAGCGCCTCCGGCGACATGACCTTGATGGCGACCTGGCGGTCCAGGGAAATCTGCACGCCCAGATAGACGAACGACATGCCGCCCTTGCCGATGCGGCGAATGACCCGATAGCCCGGGATGTCCGGCGTATAGCTGGTCAGCAGGGTGGACAGTTCTTCCGGGGACAGCTCTTCAGATTGCATGGGAACCGAAGCGCAGGGACAGGTCGGTCAGCATAAAGCAGCCAGTGCGCAGCGTGAACAGGCAATTTCAGGGACTGGAACGGCGGTCAGAACAGCAGCGACGCCATCTACCTTCGATACTCTCCGACCAGGTCGGCGTCCTCGATGACCCGGAAGGCGTCGATGAGGGTGCGCTTGGGTAACTGGTCCAGGTAGGTTTTATCGCGCCGCAACATTTCCAGGAACTGCTGCAGGGCAGGCTCGCTTTCGCCCTCCACCAGCA
>JAPLSI010000273.1 GCA_026398715.1 Gammaproteobacteria bacterium | reverse complement strand
CGCCGGCGGCCGCGTGGTGACCGCGCCGACCAATGGCGCGGCCGGCCTCATTCCGGCCGTTCTGCATTATTTCGACCGCTTCTGCCCGGCCGCCACCGAGCCGGGCCTCCTCGATTTCCTGCTCACCGCAGGCGCCATCGGCATCCTCTACAAGGAGAACGCCTCCATCTCCGGCGCCGAGGTCGGCTGCCAGGGCGAAGTGGGCGTGGCCTGTTCGATGGCGGCCGGCGGCTTGACCGCCGCCCTGGGCGGCAGCATGGGGCAAGTGGAAAACGCTGCGGAAATAGGCATGGAACACAACCTGGGCCTGACCTGCGACCCGATCGGCGGCCTGGTGCAGATCCCCTGCATCGAGCGCAATGCGATGGGCGCGGTGAAGGCCATCAACGCCTCGCGCATGGCCCTGCGCGGGGACGGGTCCCACAGCGTCTCGCTGGACAAGGTCATCAAGACCATGCGCGACACGGGCCGGGACATGCAGGACAAGTACAAGGAAACGTCGCGCGGCGGGTTGGCCGTGAACGTCATCGAATGTTGAATCCATCACGTTCAGTTAGCATGGGCAAGGCGCATGCTTGGGCGCGAGTGCCGACCACGCGGTAGAACCTGGGGGTAGAGGGACCGCACGATGCTGCGCTTCATCCTGTTCACCGCCCTGTACATGTTCGGCACCTGGTATGCCGTCGCCTTCATTGGCGGGCCGTCCCAGGTCGCCTTGTATTGGCCGTCGGCGGGCATCGGTTACGCAGCCGTGCTGCGTTTCGGCTGGCGCGGCACCCTGTTCATCCCGGTCGCGGTCCTCGCCTCGCACTTCCTGTTCGCCCCCGTCCCGGCCACGTTCCTGCCGTTCTCGGCACTGAGCAACTGGGTCGGCGCCCTGGCCGGCGCCTGGGCCGTGCACCAGTCGCGCATCCCGCCACGGATCAGCATTGCCAGCGGCTTCATCATGTTGCGCGGCGCCATCGTGATGGTGCTGGTGTCGGCCGCCATCGGCGTCAGCGGCCTGCTGTACTCGAAGATGATCCCGATATCCGACCTCTGGCTTGCCTCGTTCAAGTGGGGCATGGGCAACCTGCTCGGCATCATCTGCATCACCCCGAGCATGTTGGTGCTGGCCGCGCCCATTTCCAACAACCCGGACATGCCGCGCGACGACGACTACACCTCGGTGAAGGAAAAAGCGCCGTGGCTGATCGTGCTGCTGGTGTCGTTCGGCATCGTGTACCTGGGCGGCCTGCGCAACAGCGTGTACGCGCTGGGCATGGTCGCCCTGCCGATGTCTCTGCTGCTGTGGAGCGCGCTGCGCTTCCAGCCGCTATGGACCATGCTCGGCACCTGCATCACGGTGCTGTTCCTCACCTCGCTCACCGGCCTGGGCCTGGCCGGCTTCAAGCCGCCCGAGACCTCGCTGGACGCCGCGTTGCTGCTCGGCTTCATGAGCCTGGTCGGCACCTTGCCGCTGGTACTGGTGGCATCCATCAACGAACAACGCATCGCCACCCGCAAGGTATTGCGCCGCGCCACCACGGATGCGGCGACCAACCTGCCCAATCGCGCCGCGTTCGAAGAAGCGGTGCAACTGGCGTTGGCAGGAAAGGGCGAGGGCAGCGCGCTGGCCTACCTGGACCTTGACCACTTCACGCTGATCAACGACACCGCCAGCCACGCCGCCGGCGATGCCTTGATCCACGGCATCGGCTCGTTGCTGAAAGCCCGGCTGCGCGCCGGCGACCAGGTGTTCCGCATCGGTGGCGACGAATTCGCGCTGCTGCTGGCAGGCGATGCGGAAACCATGGAACTGCGCTTGCAGCACCTGCAGCGCGCCGTCGAGAATTATCGCGTTGGCTGGCAGAACCACGTGCTGAACATCACCGTCAGCATCGGCCTGGTCAATTTCAAGGCCGGCGAAATCGAATACGCGCGCCTGCTGTCGCTGGCCGACGCGGCCTGCTTCACCGCCAAGGAACTGGGCGGCAACCGCGTAGTGCTGGCCAGCCTGGAACCGGGCGAGATGCACGAGCGCACCCAGGCCATGCACTGGGCCCTGCGCATCCGCGAAGCCATCGACGGCAACCTGTTCGAGATCGACTGCCAGTCCATCGCGCCGCTGCACGACCATCCGGTCGCCGCTTCCGGCGGCGTGCCGCCCGCGCCGCTGGCACGTCCCTACGCAGCGGAAGGCCGCCACTTCGAAGTATTGCTGCGCATGCGCGACCCGCACACCGGCGAACGGCTCGCGCCCGACCACTTCATTCCCGCTGCCGAACGCTTCCAACTCGGCGTCGCCCTCGACCGCCACGTCGTCAACCTGACGCTGGGCTGGCTCGAATCGCGCCCCGACGCCGCCGCCCAGGTGCACACCTGCGCCATCAACCTCACCGCCGCATCGCTGGTGGACGAAGGCTTCGGCATCTTCCTCTACCACCGCGTGCGCAACAGCCGCCTGCCCGCCTACAAGCTGTGCTTCGAGGTCACCGAAACCAGCGCGGTGCGCGACCTGGCCCGCGCGCAGGGACTCATCACGAAAATGCGTTCACTCGGCTGCGCCTTCGCACTGGACGATTTCGGCACGGGCTTTTGCTCGTTCAACTACCTGCGATCACTGGACGTGGACTACTTCAAGATCGACGGCAGCTTCGTGCGCGACCTGGAAAGCTCATCGCTGTCCACGGCCGTCATCCGTTCGATCACGGACATCGCGCACGTGCTCAACAAGCAGACGATTGCCGAGCACACCGAGAACGATGCGATCTTTGCCGCATTGCGCGACCTGGGCGTGGATTACGCGCAAGGCTTCGGCATCCATCGGCCCGAGCCCATCGAACAATACTTCGCTTCGGTCCCGGCTATTACCTTGGCGGCTGCTTCTGCGCGGTAGGCTTGCTGGGTTCTGAGCGGTCAGGCGTTGTGGCGAGGCAGGGGTCGGTATTCACTTCGAGTCGCTGCACTCGCGCCTGACGGCGCTCGCGCGACTTTGTCGAAGCAAACACCGCCCCCCGCTTCTATACGCAATCCGTACTTCTGTCCCTGCTGTCCTCCCGACCAGGTACCTCGCCAAGGCTTCCACTTCGTCTCGGTGAATTGGCTTGTCAGAGTGAGCGCGCAGTGGGCTCGTCGGTGTGGTTCTAAGTCTGCACAAGCGCGGCTTGTCACGTGGTGGAGCCACGTGTGCGCTTTCCTTGATATTTCGAGGCTCTGATGCTTCTGCACTTAGCCCGAATCGTGCGGCCGTGATTGGGACGACGTCGGGGCAGGGCGTGTTCGGCCGAGCGGTGCAGGACGCAAGGAGCGGCGGCGTGTAAAAAACAGGACGTTTTTTCCACGACGCGGCCGAACGCGCCCTGACCCGGCGACGCGCGGAATTTCCGGACGGTTCCGAAGTGACTAGGTCGCGAAAGCGACGGAAGCAGCGGAGGCGGCAGAGGCGCGAGCGAGGGCGGCGGTGAGGTCGGCGGTTAGGTCTTCCAGGGCTTCGATGCCGATTGAGAGGCGCAGCAGGCCATCGCCGATGCCGGCGGTGGCGCGGGCTTCGGCGGACATCGAGGCGTGGGTCATCGTGGCGGGGTGCGCGATCAGGCTTTCGACGCCGCCGAGGGATTCGGCCAGCGTGAAACATCGCAGGCCGTCGAGGAAGGCGCGCACCGCGGGCAGGCCGCCGGCGAGGTCGATGCTGAGCATCGCGCCGAAACCTTTTTGCTGGCGCGCGGCCAAAGCATGGCCCGGGTGCGAGGGCAGGCCCGGATAGTGCACGGCGGCGATGGCGTCGTGGTTCGACAACAACAGCGCCAGGGCTTCGGCGTTTTCCTGGTGCACGCGCAGGCGCGCGTCCAGGGTTCGCAGGCCGCGCAGGGTCAGGAAGCTGTCGAAGGGACTGCCGGTCAGGCCGAGCGCGTTGGCCCACCAGGTCAGCGTGTCCAGCGTCGCGCGGTCGCTGGCGATGACCGCGCCGCCGACCACGTCGCTGTGGCCGTTGATGTACTTGGTGGTGGAGTGCAGCACCAGGTCGGCGCCCAGCTCGATCGGGCGCTGCAGGGCCGGCGACAGGAAGGTGTTGTCGGCCAGCACCAATGCGCCGGCGCGATGCGCGGCTTCGGCGACGAAGCGGATGTCGGTGATGCGCAGCAGGGGATTGGACGGGGTCTCGATCCAGACCAGCTTGGGCGATTGCGCCAGCGCCGCGGACAAGGATCGCGGGTCGGTGAAATTGGCGGTGACCAGGTTGAAATGATTCTTGCGCGCCAGCGCATTGAACAAACGCCAGCTGCCGCCGTAACAGTCGTGCGGCACGACCAGCGTGTCGCCGGGCTCGAGCAGTGCGGCCAGCACCAGCGTGATTGCGGCCATGCCGGTTGCCGTCACCACGCCACCCACGCCGCCTTCCAGATCCGACAGCGCATCGGCGAGTTGATCGCGCGTGGGGTTGCCGCTGCGCGTGTAGTCGTACTGCCGCTTCTGGTCGAAGCCGGCGAAACTGAAATTGCTCGACAGGACAATGGGCGGCACGACCGCGCCATGTGCCGTATCGCAATCGATGCCCGCGCGCACCGCGAGCGTTGCAGGGGAGAACGGAAGACCTGCGTTGGAGGCACCGTGGCTCATGCGGACACTCCCGTGGAGGTGACAGACGCAGTCGAATCGACCGGCGCCGAGGATGCCGTCGTCGAAACCACGAGGCCCGGCGTCAGCACATCGTCGAGCGCGGTACGGATGATGTCGGCAATCGCGTCTTCTTCCTTCAGGAACGCATCGTGGCCATAGCGCGAACGCAGCAGGTGCAGGCGGCGCAGCACGGGCAGGCGCTCGGCCAGTTCCACCAGGGTGTGGCGCGGCACGAGGCGGTCTTCGTCAATCGCCACCAGCGTGGTCGGCACCACGACCGATTCCGGGGCGACGGCGTGTACATCGATGGACTCGGACAGGCGCAGGAAGGCGGTGAGCGGCGTGCGCGCGACGTAATTCGAGCCGCAGGCGTCCAGGTAATCTTCCGAAGCAAACCGCGCATTGCCGTCCAACCATTCCACCGGCGCGTCGAAGCGTTCGGCTTATTCTTCCGGCGTGCGGTAGCTGAGCATGGCCAGCTGGCGGGCC
>JAPLSI010000237.1 GCA_026398715.1 Gammaproteobacteria bacterium | reverse complement strand
TAACCTCAAGTGGCTTTGAGCTAAAATGGCGACTCGCCAGTAACTCAATTGAAAGTCATACCCTCGAGACACGTCTCGACACTCAATCACTGCTCGCTACATCCAACTTATACGCAACACCAAACGTGAGAGCGTGCGCGTCAATCTCGGTACATCGAGACCACCGCGACCCTCCAACCGTCTCCCTGGTGACCATAGCGTTGTGGAACCACCCGATCCCATCCCGAACTCGGAAGTGAAACGCAACCGCGCCGATGGTAGTGTGGCTCAAGCCATGCAAGAGTAGGTCATCGCCAGGGGTCTCACCCTCAAAGCCCTCAGCTAACGCTGGGGGCTTTGTTTTTGTTGCCTCGATAAAACCTCCACACCCAAGCGCGATCAAGCTCACGACCAGGGGCTTGCCACACGACCTTCGGACACGTTGGTCATCGCCAGGGGTCTCACCCTCAAAGCCCTCAGCTAACGCTGGGGGCTTTGTTTTTTTGCGCTTCAGTGGCCCGAAACGGCCCCGATCGCGGCCAGCCAGATGGCTACCGAACAGGCCATGGCGGCCAGCCAGACCAGGCTGCGCAGGGCCGCGATGTTGAGCAGGTAGATCACGCCGTACAGCAGTCGCAATCCCACGAAGGCGAGCGACAGTTGCATGACGTGCTGTGCGTCGGCGCCGGTCAGGAATGCCGCCAGCACGGCCGTGCCGAACAGGGGGAAGGCCTCGAAACTGTTCAAGTGCGCCGCGTTGGCCCGGTAGGGCAGGCCGACCAGTCGCGCCTGCCAGCCGCGAACGTCGGAATTGTCGTAACGCGGGCCGCTGAACTTGGCCACGCCCGTCCACAGGTAGGGCATCAGTCCGGCAACCAGGACGCAGATCAAGGCGATGTACACGACGAATCCCCAAGCGTGAAGGTCTTCACTCAATAGCAAGTCGACAGGCTTGGCACAAGGGCGAAAACAGCGCCTTTTTGGTTGTCCGGCCCCGTGGCCCACTGCTATACTTTCGGGGCTAGGCAGGGACGTTTTCCTGCCGCCTTCGCAAGACCCGGGTGCTGCGCGTGTTCAATTCCCAGAGCGCCAACCGACGTCTCGCCCTCCGCATGGTAGCGGTGCAGGCGGTAGTGGCAACTGTGGTGGCTTTGGGTTTTCTCCTGCAGGAACCCCGCGCCGCATTGGCCGCCGGAATCAGCGGTGGTGCAGTGGCCCTGGGGAGTTTGTTGCTGGCGTGGCGGTCGATGTTCGGGCCGGCCTATCCAGCGGGCATGGCGCTGGCGCGACTGGTCAGTGGCCTGCTCTTGAAGTGGTTCGTTGTGCTTGGCGCGTTGTACATGTCGCTTGCCCGGTGGGACCTGCCGCCGCTGCCGTTGCTGGCGGGGCTGGTGGCAACCATGGCGGCGTCGTTTCTAACTCATGGATTAAAAGCATAGGTGTTTAGTGAGCGCTGAATCGAGCCAGGGCGGTTTGACCGAATACATCGAACACCACCTTACCCACAATACGGGGACGGTGTTCGGCGGCAATTTCCATTGGGATACGTGGCTGGTGTCCCTGGGCGTGGGCCTCATCTTCTGCCTGTGGTTCGGCATCATGGCCCGACGCGCCACGGCCGGCGTTCCCAGCAAGGGCCAGGCCTTCGTCGAGATGGTCGTGGAGTTCGTGGAAGGCCAGGTCAAGGACGTGTTCCATGGCGATCGGCGCTTCATCGCCCCGCTGGCGCTGACCATCTTCATGTGGGTCCTCTTCATGAATGCGATGGACCTGCTGCCGCTCGACCTGGCTGCCGGAATCATCACCCTGATCGGCGGCCACGAAGCCGCGCACCACACCTACCTGCGCGTCGTGCCGACCGCCGACGTCAATACGACGTTCGCAATGTCGCTGGGCGTGTTCGTCCTCACCATCTTCTACTCCATCAAGGCCAAGGGTTTCGGCGGCTGGACGATGGAGCTGCTGACCGCGCCGTTCCACGCCGAAGGCACGCTGGGCAAGATTGCCCTGGTCATCCCGAACATCGTGCTCAACCTCGTCGAATACCTGTCCAAGCCGGTTTCGCTGGCGATGCGACTGTTCGGCAACATGTACGGCGGCGAGCTGGTCTTCATGCTCATCGCGGGACTGCTGGTCTCGTGGATCACCTTCCTGCCCGGCGTCCTGTTCGGCGCGTTCTGGGGCATCTTCCACATCCTGATCATCCTGCTGCAGGCCTTCATCTTCATGATGCTGACCGTGGTCTACATCTCGATGGCGCACGACCACCACTGATTTCGCGGCACGCTAGACCGATCCACGTTCGCAGCAAACATTTCGACTTAAATTTCACTAACAGGAGTTTCAAATGAACGAGTTCATCGCGCTTATCCAGGCCAACACCGCCATCGGCATTGGCCTCATGATCGGCCTCGGCGCCCTCGGTGCCTGTATCGGCATCGGCATCATGGGTTCGAAGTTCCTCGAAGCCGCTGCCCGCCAGCCTGAGTTGATCCCGATGCTGCAGGGCCGCATGTTCCTGCTGGTCGGCCTGATCGACGCCTCGTTCATCATCGGTCTCGCCATGGCAATGTACTTCGCCATCGCCAACCCGCTGCTGTCGAAGCTGGTTGAAGTCGCCGCCGGCTGATTCACCTCCAGTATGTGCCCGCTCCGGCGGGCAGATGCCACAGGCGCGCGCAACCCGCGCGCCCAGCGGTAAACGAAAGCTTTGTAAGAGGAAGATGGTATGGATATCGGCATGACTTTGTTGGGTCAGGCGCTGTCGTTCGCGATCCTGATCTTGTTCACGGTCAAGTTCATCTGGCCGCCGTTGATGGCGGCCATCGAAGAGCGCCAGCAGAAGATCGCTGAAGGCCTGGCGGCTGCTGATCGCAGCAAGAAGGACCTGGCCCAGGCCGAGGAGAAGGTCAACGACGTGCTGCGCGAAGCGCGCGGCAAGGCGTCGGAGATCATCACCCAGGCCGAAACGCGTCGTGCTCAGATCATCGACCTGGCCAAGGAAGAGGCCATCGAGGAAGGCAATCGGCAGAAGGCTGCTGCGATGGCGGACATCGCCATGGCCACGTCGAAGGCTCGCGAAGACCTGCGCAAGCAGGTGTCCGCGTTGGCCATTGCCGGCGCCGAGAAGCTGATCATGCGCGAGATCGACGGCAACGCCCACAAGGCGCTGCTGGACGAACTCGCCGCTGAAATCTGAGCAGCGAGAAAACACCTGCCATGAGCCAGTCACTCACCATCGCCCGTCCGTATGCCCGCGCCGCGTTTTCAATCGCGCGCGAACACGGTCGTCTAGCCCAGTGGTCCGACCACCTGGGCTTCGCCGCCCGTGCGGTTGCCGAACCTGCGGTACATGCCGTGCTCGGCGATCCGCGCCTCGACGCGCAGTCGCTGGTGGACGTGCTGCTGCCGCCCGGCGACGTCGATCCGATCTTCCGCGAGTTCATCTCGGTGCTGGCTGAAAGCCGCCGCCTTGAAGTACTGCCGGAAATTTCGGGTCTATTCGACGCGCAGCGTGCCGATGACGAGCACGTGGTGAAGGCGCTGATCACCTCGGCCAATCCGCTCGACGCCAACGAAGTGGCAAAGCTGCGCGATGCACTGCGCAAGCGCTTCGGCCGCGAAGTCGAAGTCAGCACGGCGGTTGACGCCTCGCTGATCGGCGGCGCGGTGATCGATGCCGGCGACGTAGTCATCGATGGCTCCCTCCGTACCAAGCTGGCGCGCCTCGGCGCGGCGCTGGCCAACTGATTCGAAACCTTTTCTTCTTTGAACCAATCGCCGGTGCAAGCCGGACGACTTCCAGGACAAGACCATGCAGACGCTCAATCCGTCGGAAATCAGCGAACTCATCAAGAGCCGCATCGAAAAGGTCAAGCTGACCGCCGAAGCACGCAATGAAGGCACCGTCACCTCGGTGTCCGACGGCATCGTGCGCATCCACGGCCTGGCCGACGCGATGCAGGGCGAAATGATCGAGCTGCCGAACAACACGTTCGCACTCGCCCTGAACCTGGAGCGCGACTCGGTCGGCGCCGTGGTCCTGGGTGAATACCAGCACCTTCGCGAAGGCGACGTCGCCAAGACCACCGCCCGCATCCTTGAAGTGCCGGTCGGTCCGGAGTTGCTCGGCCGCGTCGTGAACGCGCTGGGCGAGCCGATCGACGGCAAGGGCCCGATCAACGCCGCGCTCACCGCGCCGGTGGAAAAGGTTGCCCCCGGCGTCATCTGGCGCAAGTCGGTGTCGCAGCCGGTGCAGACCGGATACAAGTCGGTCGACGCCATGATCCCGGTCGGCCGCGGCCAGCGCGAGCTGATCATCGGCGACCGCCAGACCGGCAAGTCGGCGATGGCCATCGACACCATCATCAACCAGAAGGGCAGCGGCATTAAGTGCGTGTACGTCGCGATCGGCCAGAAGGCTTCGACCATCGCCAACGTCGTGCGCAAGCTGCAGGACAACGACGCGATGGCACACACCATCATCGTCGCCGCCAGCGCTTCCGAATCCGCTGCCATGCAGTACATCAGCGCCTACTCGGGCTGCACCATGGGCGAGTACTTCCGCGACCGCGGCGAAGACGCGCTGATCATCTACGACGACCTGTCCAAGCAGGCCGTGGCCTACCGCCAGATCTCCCTGCTGCTGCGCCGCCCGCCGGGCCGCGAAGCGTATCCGGGCGACGTGTTCTATTTGCACTCCCGCCTGCTCGAGCGCGCTGCGCGCGTCAACGAAGAGTATGTGGAAAAGTTCACCAACGGCGCCGTCAAGGGCAAGACCGGCTCGCTCACCGCGCTGCCGATCATCGAAACCCAGGCTGGCGACGTTTCGGCGTTCGTGCCGACCAACGTCATCTCCATCACCGACGGCCAGATCTTCCTGGAAACCGACTTGTTCAACGCCGGCATCCGCCCGGCCGTGAACGCCGGTATCTCGGTGTCGCGCGTCGGTGGTTCGGCCCAGACGACCATCATGAAGAAGCTGTCGGGCGGTATCCGTATCGCGCTCGCGCAGTACCGTGAGCTCGCCGCGTTCGCGCAGTTCGCTTCCGACCTTGACGAAGCCACCCGCAAGCAGCTCGAGCGCGGCCAGCGCGTTACCGAACTGATGAAGCAGAAGCAGTACGCGCCGATGTCGATCGCGCAGATGGCGCTGACGATCTACGCGGCCAACGAAGGCTACGTGGACGACATCCCGATGAACAAGATCCTGGCGTTCGAAGAAGGCCTGCACGCGCACATGGCCAACAGCTATGGCGAGTTGCAGTCCAAGATCGTCGCCACTGGCGCCTGGGACAAGGAAATCGAGGCGCAGTTCAAGCAGCTCGTTTCCGAGTTCAAGACCACCGGTAGCTGGTAATCACTGACGTAGGCGCGGCCCTGGCCGCGACTGAGGCGCTTCGGCGCCCCTACTGAAAAGGAAGAAAGATGGCAGGCGGCAGGGAAATCAAAACCAAGATCAAGTCCGTGCAGAACACCCGCAAGGTGACGCGCGCGCTTGAAATGGTCTCGGCCTCGAAGATCCGCAAGGCGCAGGAACGCATGAAGGGCTCGCGCCCGTATGCGCGCCTGATGACCCAGCTGATCGGTCACATCGCCAAGGCCAACTCCGAATACACGCATCCGTTCATGGCCGAACACGCGACTATCAAGCGCGTCGGCTACATCGTGGTGTCCAGCGACCGCGGCCTGGCCGGCGGCCTGAACTCGCAGATGTTCCGCAAGATCCTGCTGGACATGCGCGATTGGCAGGCCAAGGGCGCCGAGATCGACCTGGTCTGCGTCGGCCAGAAGGCCGCGACCTTCTTCCGTCGCCTCAACGTCAACATGCTCGGTTCGGTCACGCACCTGGGCGAAAAGCCCCGCCTCGACCAGCTGATCGGCGTGGTGAAGGTGATGCTGGACAGCTACAGCGTCGGCACCCTGGACCGCGTCTTCCTTTGCTACAACGACTTCATCAACACGATGACGCAGAAGCCGCGGCTGGACCAGCTGCTGCCGCTGCCGCCGTCGGAGTCGCTGCAGACCCGCTTCGACTGGGACTACATCTACGAGCCGAGCCCCGAAGTGGTGCTCGACCACGTGATGACCCGCTACGTCGAATCGCTGGTGTACCAGGCGCTGCTGGAAAACATCGCGTCCGAGCACGCGGCGCGCATGGTGGCCATGAAGTCCGCTTCCGACAATGCCAACAAGCTGATCGAAACGCTGCAGCTGATCTACAACAAGGCGCGGCAGGCCGCGATTACCCAGGAAATCTCCGAGATCGTCGGCGGCGCCGCGGCGGTTTAACGAAACAAGTTACGCAACGAATTTTTCAGAGGATACATAAGATGAGCCAGGGCAAGATTGTGCAGATCATCGGCGCGGTCGTCGACGTGGAATTCGCACGCGACGCAGTGCCGCGCGTGTATGACGCGTTGAAGGTCGCCGGCACCGAGATCACGCTGGAAGTGCAGCAGCAGCTCGGCGACGGCGTCGTCCGTTGCATCGCGCTCGGCACCACCGACGGATTGAAGCGCAACCTGATGGCCGACAACACCGGCAAGGGCATCTCCGTGCCGGTCGGCGTCGAGACCCTGGGCCGCATCATGGACGTGCTCGGTCGCCCGATCGACGAGGCCGGCCCGATCGCCGCCAAGGACCATTGGGAAATCCATCGCCCGGCGCCTTCGTACGAAGAGCAGAGCTCGGCCAATGAACTGCTGGAAACCGGCATCAAGGTGATCGACCTGATGTGCCCGTTCGCCAAGGGCGGCAAGGTCGGCCTGTTCGGCGGCGCCGGCGTGGGCAAGACGGTGAACATGCTCGAGCTGATCAACAACATCGCCAAGGCCCACTCCGGCCTGTCGGTGTTCGCCGGCGTCGGCGAGCGTACCCGCGAAGGCAACGACTTCTATCACGAGATGATGGAATCGGGCGTCATCAACGTCGAAGACAAGAAAGAATCGAAAGTGGCGATGGTGTACGGCCAGATGAACGAGCCGCCGGGCAACCGCCTGCGCGTCGCGCTGACCGGCCTGACCAGGGCCGAATACTTCCGCGACGAAAAAGACGCCAGCGGCAAGGGCCGCGACGTGCTGTTCTTCGTCGACAACATCTACCGCTATACGCTGGCTGGTACCGAAGTGTCGGCGCTGCTCGGCCGCATGCCGTCCGCCGTGGGTTACCAGCCGACGCTGGCCGAGGAAATGGGCGTGCTGCAGGAACGCATCACCTCGACCAAGACCGGCTCGATCACCTCCATCCAGGCCGTGTACGTGCCCGCGGATGACTTGACCGACCCGTCGCCGGCGACCACCTTCGCCCACCTGGACGCCACCGTGGTGCTGTCGCGTAACATCGCCTCGCTCGGTATCTACCCGGCCGTGGATCCGCTCGACTCGACCTCGCGCCAGCTCGATCCGAACGTGATCGGCCACGAACACTACGACACCGCCCGTCGCGTCCAGCAGACCTTGCAGAAGTACAAGGAACTCAAGGACATCATCGCGATCCTGGGCATGGACGAACTGTCGGAAGAAGACAAGCAGGCCGTGTCCCGCGCCCGCAAGATCGAGCGCTTCTTCTCGCAGCCCTTCCACGTGGCGGAAATCTTCACCGGCTCGCCGGGCAAGTACGTCACGCTCAAGGACACCATCCGCGGCTTCAAGATGATCTGCGATGGCGAATGCGACCATATCCCCGAGCAGGCCTTCTACATGGTCGGCGGCATCGAGGACGTGCTCGAGAAGGCCAAGAAGCTGGCGGCCTGAGGACTAACCCATGACCACCACCATTCGTTGCGACATCGTCAGCGCCGAGGAAGAAATCTTCCACGGCGACGTGGTGATGGTCGTCGCCACCGGCGAGATGGGCGAGCTCGGCATCGCGCCGCGGCACGCACCGCTGATCACCCGCCTGAAGCCGGGCAAGCTGGTGCTGACCCTGGCCAATGGCGACAAGGTCGACATGGTCGTGTCGGGCGGCATCCTGGAAGTTCAGCCGCAGGTCATCACGATCCTGGCCGACACTGCCATCCGCGCCGAGAACATCGACGAGCTGGCCGTGCTGAAAGCCAAGGAAGAAGCCGAGCGCGTACTGGCCAACCGTGGCGAGGCGATGGAAATCGCCGAGGCCCAGGCCAAGCTGGTCGAGGCGACGGTTCAATTGCAGGCGCTCGAGCGCCTGCGCAAGAACCTCAAGCACTGAGTTTCCTGCACCGCGCCACAAAGAAACGCCGGCCATTGGCCGGCGTTTTTGTTTGCCTGGCGCCAGGCTTCAGTTGCCCGGCTTCCACGCCTGCACGGCGCTGATCACCTTGCGGTAGACGTAGCCGTCGGTTTCCGGACTGTCGGCCCAGACATCGATGCGCACATTGCCCAGCGAGTTCGCTTCGGCAAACAGCGCCGCGCCGTCATCGGAAGCGGTCGTGTAGATGCCCGGCTGCTCGATGTACGACTCGGCGCTGCGGCGCAGGTAGGGGATCGGCGCCAGGGCGGGGCCGTAGAAATACTTGATGAAATACTGCTCTGCATAGGCTTCGAAACCGTTCATGCCCCAGACCGCGCCGCCCCGGGCAATGCCCGAGACCAGGGGTTCGCCGATGAAGCCGCCAGCGGAAACGAACACCGACTTGTCGCGGATCAGCTCCGGGAAAAAGTAGCCGGCGCTTGCCCCGGTGCCGTTGGTCAGTATCACCAGCGTGCTGCCGTGGAACTTGCCCGGACAGGCGATGGGATCGGTGCCGGGCACGTAGTCGGGCCGGTCATTGATGAAGGAAACCGCCTGGGTCAGTGATTCGCTCTTGCCCCCGCGTGTCTGCGAGATCGCAGGATGGGTGTACCAATCGTTTGCCGTCAGTGGCTGCCCGGTGGTCGGGTTCACGAAGCATGCCGGCTCATAGCCCCACGCGCAGAAACCCGGGCCGAAGTAGGTGAGCGCATAGTCGCTCATCCGCGCGGCAAGTTCATTGCGGCCAGGGTTGGAATTAAGGAAGCTTCCAACCAGGCTCGATTCAGCCGGCGTGGTGCGCTCGGGGAACAAGTGCGAGGTCAGCCAGGAAGTCTGGTCGACATAACCGCCATTGTTGTTGCGCATGTCGAAAACCAGGCGATCGGTGCTGGCACAGGCATATTCTGTGGCCGCGATGACCTGCGACTTCCAGTCGCTGGTGAATTCGTTCAGGCGCACGATGGTCGCCTTGTCGTCCACGGCATAGGCGACAGCGCCGTTTGCCTTGGGTACGACGGTGGTCAGCGGCTGGTTGAGGTTGCCCGGCGCCACCTCGAAATAGCCAACGCCGTTGGTGCCGCCGTATTTCTTGCGCAGGCGCTGGGTCATGGCGCGCTTCTCGCGCAGATCCTGCACGAACTCCTGCTCGGCCGCTTCACGCGCCAGCGGCGACTCGATGGCCGAGGGATCGGCCGAGCCCTGCACACGATTGACCAGATTGACGACGGTGCTCGGGAAGGTGCAGGTTTGCTGGAACCTGGACGTGTTGCTGGGGAGAGTCGATTGCCCGAGGCCGAAGGCCGATCGCGGCGCGAAGATCCAGGGCATGGTCACCGTGGTGCGCACGCCCTTGGTGTTCTCGAGTACATACACGTCGGCGGCGCGGTCGGGCGGGATGTCATGGCTGAGCGACACGCGGATCGAATACGCGCCGTTCTGCATGGCCTCGTTGAAGTTCTCGCCGTCGTTGGTGTCGAAACGAAGATCGCCGTTGCCGAAATTGCGGAAGTGTTGCAGCGCCTCGACGCCATTGATCGAGACCAGCTTCATGCCGATGTAGCGACGGGCGTCGATGCCGGTGAAGGACTGGTACAGGTCGGGAAGCCAGGCCGCCGATTCGATGAAGACGATTTGCTGCTGCTTGCCGCTCTTGCTGCGGGTGACGGTCGAGCCGAAGTCGAAGGGCATGAACGCACCCAGGTAGTTGCCGTAGCAGCCCGGGCGAAAATAGCGCCAGTGCGGGTTGTTGAATTCCTTGTGGTTCCTGGTGATCGCCATCTGCATCGCGAAGTCGCTGCTGAAGCTGGTCTGGCCCAGCGCGGCGAGACTGCCGCGCCAGCCGAATTGCGCCTCGCTGACTTCGCGCAGGTCGCTGCGCTCGCGGATGGCGGTAAGGAATGCCACCGCATTGTCGCGGTCGGCTTCGCTGTAAGGGACGCTGTTGTAGCACTGCATGACCTGGTCCCAGCTGAAGGCATTGCCGGTCTGGAAATTGCAGGGATCGGTGGCTTGGGCCTGGGACGAGAACACGGCGCCGGCCAGGAGCAGGCAGGCCAGCCGAAGCGAGCGGAAATTCATGGGTCAAGCCTCTCGGACGGAGGAGGGTGGCCGGCCTTTGGCACCGGTGCAGCGTTCGAGGATATACGGATCTCGTTCAGGTTGCGTGAGCACGGGTCCTGGCCACCGTGGGCAGGCCTGGTCGGCCACGTCGCCTGCAGGTCGACGGGCGACGGCTGGCCGTGGTGGCTCCGGCCGCCGATACTATGGCCATGGAGAACCAAGCATGAGCCAGGCACTGCACGTCGTGATCCTCGCCGCAGGCGAAGGCAAGCGCATGAAATCGAAGCGGCCCAAGGTGTTGCAGGCAATTGCCGGCAAGCCGATGCTGGGCCATGTGGTCGACGCGGCACGGGCGTTGCATCCGGACGCGATCCACATCGTGCACGGCCACGCCAGCGACCAGGTGCAAGCCGCCTTCGCTGCGCAGGCCGACCTGCGGTGGGCCGAGCAAGCCAGCCAGCTGGGCACCGGCCACGCGGTGCAACAGGCCATGCCGGCTATTCCAGATGATTCGCGCGTGCTGGTGCTTTATGGCGATGTACCCCTGATTCGAAGCGAGAGCCTGCGCATCCTGCTGGAATCGACCGGCGTCCTGGGCGTGCTTGCCGCCGAACTGGCTGATCCGCAGGGATACGGTCGATTGTTGCTCGACGCGCACGGCCGCGTTGCCGCCATTGTCGAGCAGAAGGACGCGACGCCTGAGCAGGCTTCAGTGCGGCTGGTGAATACGGGCATCATCGTCGCGGACGCGTCGCGTTTGCGCGGATGGCTCGCGGGGCTGCGCAACGGCAATTCGCAGGGCGAGTATTACCTGACCGACATCTTCGCCATGGCAGCGGCCGAGGGCCAGGCGGCCAGCGTGGTACGGATCGCCGATCCGGTCGAGACCGAGGGCGCCAATGATGCCTGGCAACTGGCGACACTCGAGCGGGCGTTCCAGCTGCGCGCTGCGCGTGCGTTGGCAATGCAGGGGGTTCGCTTCGCCGATCCGGCGCGAGTGGATATCCGCGGTAACGTGAGCGTGGGTGAGGATGTCGAGATCGATGTCGACGTCATTCTCGAGGGCGACGTTGAACTCGGTGCGGGCACACGAGTCGGCCCGTTCTGCCGCCTCAGGAATGCGCGGCTGGGCGCCGGCACCACCGTGCAGGCGCATTGCGATATCGATGGGGCAGTGGCGGGCGCGGATTGCACGATTGGCCCGTATGCGCGGCTGCGTCCGGGCACGGAACTCAGCGACGGCGTGCACATCGGCAACTTCGTCGAGACCAAGAAGGCCCGCTTCGGCAAGGGCTCGAAGGCGAACCACCTCAGTTACCTGGGCGATGCACAAATCGGTTCGCGCGTGAACATCGGCGCGGGCACCATCACCTGCAACTACGACGGCGTGAACAAGTCCACGACCACCATCGGCGACGGCGCCTTCATCGGTTCCAATTCCGCGCTGGTGGCGCCAGTGACGATTGGCAGCGATGCAACGATCGGCGCCGGTTCTGTGATCACCCGCGATGCGCCCGCAGGCGAGCTCACCGTCGCGCGCGGCCGCCAGCACAGCATTCCGGCCTGGCAACGGCCGAAGAAGAAGTAATGCCGGTAGCGCGAACCCTGCCTAGCGAGGCAGGGTCACGTCGGGGGCTTCGATCTTGAGCGGCCCGCGTTCGGTCGCGGTCTTGCGCAATCCGCCGGCAACCTCGCGCGCGTAGGCAGCGAGGGTCGCGGCATCGAGCGCGCGCGAGTCCAGGTACAACAGGACGCCACCGTCTTCGGCCAGCACCAGCTGCCGGTCGTTGTCGCGGTAGGCGCTGCCCATCGCCCAGGGACCAGGCAGCTCGCTGACCGGATTTCCCGTGCTGGCGGCGACTTCCTTCACCCACACCTCGTACATGCGGTCCGTGCGCACCGGCTCTTGTAGCGATGCCTGCCGGGTACTGGTGAGGCTGAGGCTCTTGTAGCGATGCCTGCCTGGTACTGGTGAGGCTGACGAGCAGCGCGGGTTGGCCGCCGGCATCGAGGAATTCGCAACTTGCCGCGCCTGCATTGGTGGCGCCCTGGCGAACCGACGATCGGGACAACGGTGCTGGTGGATTGGGCAACAGGGGACACAGGTCGCTGCGCAGTGTGCCGCTGAGAGGGTGCGAGCCGGCGCCATGGCGAAGCAGGGGTGCGGCCAGCAGGATGGCAAGCAGGATCAGCAGCAGCAACCCACCGCCGCCCCAGCGCTTCTTGTCGAGTTCCCTGATCAGCATGGCAGCACCATCGCCACCGACAGCCCGCCGCCTTCGCGATTGCCCAAGCTGATCCGGCCGCCATGGGCCTCGGCGATTTCTCGCGCCAAGGCCAGGCCCAGCCCGGTGCCGCTGCGCTTGGTCGAATAGAAAGGCACCAGTGCATTCGACAACACCGCGTCGCTCATGCCGCTGCCGCGGTCCATCACTTCGATTCGCAACAGGCCGGCGTGCTGGCGCACGCGCAGGGTCACATCGTCGGCGCTGGAGCCAGATTCGTGGGCGTTCTTGAGCAGGTTCAACAAGGCTTGCTCCATCTGCGCGATGTCGAAGTGCGCGGACTCGGCAGGCAACGCGCCATCCACGGCGAAGGGAATCTGGCTGTGCAGTCGCGCCACGAACTCTGGCCAGCGGATCGCCTCGTTGCGCGGCATGGGCAACTTGGCGAAGTGGGCATAGCCGCGGATGAAGCCTTCCAGGTGGCGGGCGCGCTCTTCGATGGTGGCGAAGATGGTCGGCAGTTTTTCGAATTGGCCGCGCCTGACCAGCTCGCCGCCCGAGTGCGCCAACGACGCGACCGGCGCCAGAGAGTTGTTCAATTCGTGGCTGATCACGCGGATCACCTTCTTCCAGGTCTGCACTTCCTGGCGGCGAAGTTCCACGGTGATCTGGCGCAGCAGAAACAATTCGTGCGCGCGCCCGTTGAGGCGGAAACTGCGCCGGGCGAGGTGGTAGATCTCTTCCTCGTCTTCGCTGCCTACCGAAAACAATCCATCACCACCGCGGTCCATCGCATCGCGCAGGGGCGCGGCCGCCTTGCTGAGGATCGACTCGAGGTTATTTCCCTCCAGCTTGCGGCCCTGGTTGAGCAACTGCCGCGCGGCGAGGTTGGCATAGATGATGGGCCCGGATTCGGCGACCAGCAGCATCGCCACCGGCGTGTTCTGCACCATCGTGTCCAGCAGCAGTTCGCGCTGCACCAGGCCCAGGCGTTGTTCGCGCAGCACATCGCCCAGCTCGTTGTGCGCATCCACGAGCTCGCTGAGTTCATCGCGCTTGGGCCAGCGCAAGCCGAAGGAAAAATCGCCGTCGCGGTAGCTGCTGACAGTGCCGGTGAGTGCCCGGAACAGGGACAGCATCGGCTTGAACCGGCTCCGCACCAGCCACAACGCCAGCGGAAAACAAGCCAGCAAGGCCAGGCAGCCGACCAGGACCGGACTGTCCACGAACCAGTGCGTCAACAACAAGGTCACCACTACCGTCACCGCCACCAGCAGTCCGACCAGTGCGGAAAACCGTGCCGAAAGCGAGAAGCTGCGACCGGAGCCAGCCATGGTCAGGACCGCGAGATGCCGAGTCGGTCCATGCGCCGATACAGGGCCTGGCGACTCAGGCCAAGCTCGGCGGCGGCTTGCGAGACCACGCCGCCTGCGCGTGCAAGCGCGCCTTCGATGGCCTCGCGATCGGGCTCGGCTTCGCTGGCTGCAGATCCGGATACAGAGCCTGCGGCCCCGGGAAGGCCGAGATCGGCAGGCGTAATGACCGGGCTGGGCGACACCAGGCAGGCGCGCTGCAGGGTGTTCTTCAATTCGCGCACGTTGCCAGGCCAACCATGCCGCAACAGCGCCTGGCGCGATGCTTCGCTGAGGGTCTTGCCGTCGGTCAGGAAGTGTTCGGCCAGCGGCAGGATGTCGCCGGGGCGCTCGGCCAGCGGCGGCAGTCGCAATTCGATCAGGTTCAAGCGGTAGTAAAGGTCCTCGCGAAACGTGCCGGCGCGGATCATCGCGGCGAGGTCGGCGTTGGTGGCGCTGATCACGCGCACTTTTACCTGGCGTTCGCGATTCGAGCCCAGCCGCTCGAAGCGACCGGTTTCCAGCACGCGCAACAATTTCATCTGGCCCGCGGGTGGCAGGTTGCCGATTTCATCCAGGAACAAGGTGCCGCCATCGGCCGCCTCGAATTTTCCCTCGCGCGCCTTGCTCGCGCCGGTGTACGCGCCCGCATCGGCGCCGAACAATTCCGCTTCGATCAGTTCCGACGGCAGCGCGCCGCAGTTGAGCGTGACGAAGGGTCCGTCGCGCACGGCCGAGTTGGCCTGGATGATTTCCGCGATGCGTTCCTTGCCCGCGCCGTTGGGGCCGGTGATCAGCACCGGCACGTCGGCGCGCGCTACCTGGCAGGCCAGGCACAGCACCCGCTCGGTGACCGGATCGTTCCAGACGAAGCCGCGCAGGGCGAAGTTCTTTTCCAGCTCGCGGCGTTGGCGCACGTCACGCTGCTGCCGCCGACGCAGTTCGCGATTGGCCTGGCCCAGCTCGATCAGGTTCTCCACCGCGGCGACCAGCTTGCGGTCGTCCCAGGGCTTGGCCAGGTAGTCCGCCGCGCCGGCCTTGATCAGGTCCACGGCGGCATCAAGGTGCGTCCATGCCGTCAGCAGGATCACCGGCAGGTCGGGATGGCGCTGGCGGATTTCCCGGAACAGCGCCACGCCTTCTTCGCCCGAGGTGGTGTCGGCGGAAAAATTCATGTCCTGCACGACCAGGTCCACGTCGTTGCAATCCAGCAAGGCCAGGCCCTCGTCCGGGGACAGGGCGCGCAGGGTATGGATGTCCTGCAGTGACAACAACACCTCGAGCGCGGTGGCGACCGAGGGGTTGTCGTCGATGACGAGTACGGTAGGCATAGGCCTAGCGTACCGTCAGGCGCTGCGCGTGGCGATGGCTGGCGAGATGGACGAGGCACGGAGGGCCGGGCCGTACACCGCCCCGACGCCCACCAGCCACAACGCCAGCGAGCCCACGGCCAGGTAGCCCAGGGGCAGCTTGGTCAGCTCGAGTTGGCTTACCAGCAACTGGTTCAGGCCGACCGCCAGCAACAGGCCGGCCACGACGCCACCGGTAGTGATGATGAAATTCTCGGTGATGAAGTAGCGCAGTACGTCGACCTTGCGCGCGCCCAGGGCGCGGCGCACGCCGATCTGCTTGCGACGCTGGTTGACCCACAGGGTGGCCATGCCGACGATGCCGCTGGCGGTCACCAGCAACAGCAGCACGGTCACCGTGATCAGCATCCAGGAGATGGCCCGGTCGTTGCGGTAGATGTTGAAGAGGTCTTCGTCCATGGCGGTGTTCTGCACCACCATGTGTCCCGGCAGCGTCTTGCCGACCAAGGCTTCGGCTTCCTTCATGACGCGGTCGCGCTGGCCCGGCTCGGTGCGCACGGCAAACATCGAGTAACCCTGCACCCGACGGGTTGCCATGATGGTGGACAGCTCGCCGCGCTCGCCCGCCTGGGCCCAGGGGCTCTGCAGGCGCTCGACCACGCCCACCACCTGGAAGGGCTGCGCATCGGCGCCGATGCCGATGTACATCGTCTTGCCGACGACGCTTTCGTTCGGATACAGCTTCTTGGCAAGCTCGTGCGAAAGTATCGCGGCGCGGCCCATGCGCTGGGTCTGGTCGGGATCGATCAGGTCCACGTCGTCCGCAGTGAAGTCGCGACCTTCGATCAGTTTCAATCCAAAGGTTTTCACCATTGAGTCGGGACCGAAGTACATCGCGGTATTGGACGAGGTCTCTGCCTGCTTGGCCGTCTTGGCGATGCCCATGTTCCAGCCCGACGTGGACAGCGGCGTCTGGTTGGTCCAGGCAATGGACGTGACGCCGGGCACCGAGCGCAGCACGTCGGCATAGCGCTGCTGCATGGCGATCTTGGCTTCCGGCGATTCCTCGTCCTTCAGCGGCGCGATGCCGATGCGGAACAAATTGGACTCTTCGGTGACGCCGGTCGGCCGGGCAGTCAATGCCAGTCGATCGCGGATGATGTACAGCGCATTGGCGACGATGGCGAGGCTGAGCGCAACCTGTGCGGCGATCAGCAACGCGCCGGTCTTGTTGCGCAGCAAGGATGAAAAGATGGGACGGATGGCCATGGTCAGGGTTCCTTATTGCGTCTTCAGCTGCAGGGCAGGCGTTACCTGGCAGGCGCGCCAGGTGGGCAGAAGGCCGGCAAGGATGCTGGCGACGATGGACAGCGTGAGGGTGAGTGCCAGCATCGCCCAATCCATTTTCGCAATCACCGCCATCTCTTCCGACTGCATCGAGATCAGCCACAGGCCGCCGAAGCTGAGCAGCAGTCCGATCAGGCCGCCGACCACGCCGATGACGGCGGCCTCGGTGAGGAACTGGCGGAAGATTTCATTCTTGGTCGCGCCCAAGGCGCGGCGCACGCCCACTTCACCGGCACGCGCCGAGAACTTCGCGAGCAGCAGGCCCACCGTATTGACCAGGCACACCAGCAGGAAGCCGAAGGCCAGCCAGGTGGAAAGTTTCGCATCCGCGCTGACCACGCCCAGGTGCTTCATCCACTCCATCACGTTTTCCATGCGCACATTGGCCGGGCGCGGGAAGCGGCCGAGCTTCTTCTGGTCGGTGACATAGGCGACCAGGAATTCCTTCAGTCGTGCCTGGTCGGCGGCGCTTGCGCCCTCGAACCAGAACTGGATCCAGTCGCACTCGGACTTCAGCCAGCCCTGGTAGCCGGGCTCCTTCGGGCCTTCGCCGCTGCAATTGTTGTTGCCGCTGTTGCCCATCTCGTGGCGGACGGCAGTCTGGAACGGGATGAAATATTGCTCGCTGCCGGTGAAGCCGCCACCACTGCCATTGATCAGGCGGTAATAGCGCGGCAGCGGATTCCATTTGTCGGCCACGCCGACGATTTGCCACTCGGTGTCTTCGAAGCGCACGCTCTTGCCGACCGGATTGGCATTGCCGAAGATCTTTTCACTCAGCTCGCGGCTGAGCACGATCACGTCCTTGCTCGCGGCCTCGTCGGCCGCGCTCCAGATCGAGCCATGCAACATCGGCACTTCGAACATCGCGAAGAAATCGCGGGTCGGTGCAATGCCATTGGCCAGGAACGGCGGCAGGTCGGGACGACCGCTCTCGATGCCGGCATTGGTGCCGTACACCGCGGTGCGACGCACGCCCTGGCCGCTGGCCAACAGGTTGGTCGCGTCCTGGTAGGTCATCTGGTCGCTGGGCTCGTCGCCTTCGGCGTAACCGGTGAGCGGCGCGTTGTCGAGGCGCGGCACGAACAGGCGATCGGACTTGTGCGGGATCGGATCGCCCGACATCACGTACAGCACGGTGAAGGTGGCCATGCTCGCGGCCACGCCGACCGCCAGGGTGACCACCATCAACGCGGTCAGCATGGGGTTGCGGCGCAGGCTGCGGATGCCCAGTTGGAAGTAATAGCGGAACATGGCTGTGTGCTCCGTGGGTCAGGTGTTGTCGGCGGCGTAGGCGTTCGCGGCCGAAGTCGCTCCCACATGGGCGAGCGAGGCGTATGTTTCCTTCATCAGGTCCGACGATGGTGGTGCCCTTGGCGTTGATCTCCTCCAGCATCTCCAGCACCTGGCGCGCCATCAGCGAGTCGAGGTTGCCGGTCGGTTCGTCGGCGAGCAGCAGCTTCGGCGCGCCGGCCAGGGCGCTGGCGATGGCGACGCGCTGTTGCTGGCCACCGGACAATTCGGCCGGGTAGTGGCGGATGCGCGACGACAGTCCCACGCGACCCAGGGCTTCTTCGATGCGGCGCTTGCGTTCGGCGGCGTTGAAGCCGCGATAGCGCAGCGGCACGTCGACGTTGTCGAACAGGTTCAGGTCGGGAATCAGGTTGAAGCCCTGGAAGATGAAGCCCAGTTTTTCGTTGCGCAACTTGCTGCGCGCGTTGTCGTCCATGCCCTTCACGTTGACGCCGTCCAGCACGTAGTCACCACCCGTGAATTCTTCCAGCAGGCCGGCGATGTTGAGGAAGGTGGTCTTGCCCGAACCGGACGGGCCGGTGACGGCGACGAACTCGCCCGGGCTCACATGGATGTCGAAACCACGCAGCGCATGCGTCTCGATCATGTGGGTGCGATAGACCTTGCTGAGATTGGTCATGCGAAGCATGGGCGTATCCTTCCTGTGTCGATGTGGTTAGTTGTTGACCGAGATGCGCTCGGCGTTTTCGAAACTGTCGGTGCCGGCGATCACGACCTTGTCGCCTGGCTTCAGGCCGGACAGGATCTCGACGGCGGACACGCTGGTCGCGCCCATCTCGATCGGGCGACGCACGGCGACGCTGCCGTCCATCACGTAGGCGGCCCGGCCGCCCTCGTTTTCGACGAAGGAGCCGCGCGGCAGCATCAAGACATCCGGCTTTTCCTCGATCAGCACGCGCGCGGTCACGCGCTGGTTCTGGCGCAGGCCGGGCGGCTGCTTGCCGTCGAAGCGGATGCGCGCGAGCACCTGGTTGCGTACGACTTCCGGCGACAGGGCCGAAAGTTTCCCTGTCGCCACGGTGGCGCCGATGTTCACTTCCGCCGTCATGCCCAGGCCCAGGTCGTCGGCGTAGCTTTCCGGAATTTCCAGTTCGACTTCCAGTTGCGACAGGTCCACCACGGTCATCAATGCGGTATTGGCGGCGACGACGGTGCGATCGGCCACGGACAAGGTGCCGACCACGCCGTCCACGGGCGAGCGCACGTTCAACTCGTCCACCTTGCGCTGCGTGTCGGCCACGATCAGGCGCTGGCGCTGCAATTCATTCAATTTGGTGCTGGTGCCCAGCGCCACGTCCTGGATCTCCAGGCCGGACGCCTGCGCAGCCTGCTTGCTGCGGATTTCGGCGGACTTCAGCGCGTCCTGCGCGCGCAGGAAATCCACTTCGGCGATTGCACCGGCCTTGTAGCCACCTTCGGTGCGCTGCAGGATCCGTTCCGCACCCAGGCGCGCGACTTCGGCTTCGTCGGCATCGCGACGGGCGATCAGCTTCTGCTTTTCGGCGAGGATGCGCTGGCGCGCAACCTCGGCTTCCAGCTGCGCCAGCGTGCTTTGTTCGCGCGCGAGCTGGTTGCTGAGGTCGGGCGAATCGAGCACGGCGAGCAGGTCGCCCTTGGCCACCTTGTCGCCGGCGTGGATCTTCAGCGTGACGGTGCTGGCGGCTGGCGCATAAAGGGTCGGACTGACGGCGGCGACCACGCGGCCGTTCACCGACGCGTCGCGCACCAGCGTGCCGCGGGTGACCTCGGCGATGCGAAGCCGGGACACGTCCACCGAGCGCGAGCTGCCCAGCCAGCCGGACAGCAGGAAGGCACTCGCCGCCAATCCGACGATGCCGCCAGCCAGCATCAGCCAACGGCGGCGGTTGCCGTGCACCGGGGCGAGGTGGATGACGCGGTCCTGGCCTGAGGTATCGGGGATCATGGCGGGGCGGAACTCCTGGGATTTCAGGAGGACATTCAGCAGGAAGCGTGCCAACGGCTAAATTGTTGAAAGTATTGACTTTAGGTGGCGCCACCCGCGCTGTTCGGGCGTCCGCGGACTGTCCGGCCGGCGATCGGGCCCGGACGGTGGCCGGCGCGCTTCGCGCTAAACTTGCCGCCTGAGAAAGGAATCGCCCCCATGTGCGGAATCGTCGGCATCAGCGCCCAGCGCCCCATCGTCCACCACCTCATCGCCGGCCTGCAGGCCCTGGAATATCGGGGCTACGACTCGGCGGGCATCGCCATGCTCACCGACAACGGCATCGAACGGCTGCGCGCAAAGGGCAAGGTCCGCGACCTGGACGCCCTGCAAAAACAGACCGGCCTGGATGGATTCAGCGGCATCGCGCACACGCGCTGGGCCACGCATGGCGTGCCGAGCGAAATGAATGCGCATCCCCACGCGTCCGGCCAGGTCAGCGTGGTGCACAACGGGATTATTGAAAACCACGCAGAACTCCGCGCGGAGTTGATCGGCGATGGCTTCAAGTTCGATTCGCAGACCGATACCGAAGTGATCGCGCACATGATCGAGCGCGACCAGCAGCAGGGCATGACGCTGTTCGAATCGGTGAAGAAGACCGTTGCACGCCTGCATGGCGCCTACGCCATCGTCGCGATTTCCGCGCGCGAGCCCGGCACGCTGGCCGGCGCGCGGCTCGGCTCGCCGCTGGTGATCGGCTATGGCGAGGGCGAGAATTATTTCGGCTCCGACGTGCACGCGCTGATTCCGCTGACCCGCAACTTCAGCTACCTGGAAGAAGGCGACGTTGCCGAAATAACCTTGCACACGGTGCGCATCTGCAATGCCGCTGGCGAGGAAGTGACGCGCCCGGTGAAGGTGTCGAGCTTCAATACCGACGCCGCATCCAAGGGCGACTATGCGCACTACATGTTGAAGGAAATCCACGAACAGCCGCAGTCCATCGCCGACACGCTGGAAGGCCGCATCGCCGGCGGCCGCATCCTCACGCAGATATTCGGCGTGGACGCCGATGCCCTGCTGCGTGCCACCGAATCGGTGCACATCATTGCCTGCGGCACGAGTTACCACGCCGGCCTGGTTGCGCGGTACTGGATCGAGCAGCTCGCCGGCGTGCCGTGCACTGCGGAAATCGCCAGCGAATATCGCTATCGCGACCCGGTGGTGAAGAAGGGCACGCTGTTCCTGACCATCTCGCAGTCGGGCGAAACCGCCGACACGCTGGCCGCCCTGAAGCTGGCCAAGCAGCGCGATTATTTGACGCAACTGGCCATCTGCAACGTGCCCGAATCGTCCATCGTTCGCGAAGCGGGCCTGGTGCTGATGACGCGCGCCGGTCCGGAGATCGGCGTTGCATCCACCAAGGCCTTCACCACGCAGCTGGCGGCACTGGCGTTGTTCTCCCTGGAACTGGCGCGCATCAAGGGCGTCGATCCGGAAATCTACCTCGACGGCGTCAAGCAACTCGAACATTTGCCGGTACTGATCGGCGAGGCGCTGAAGCTGGACGGGCAGGTGCGCGGACTGGCCGAGAACTTCGCCAGCAAGCAGCACGCCCTGTTCCTGGGCCGCGGCACGCACTGGCCGGTGGCGATGGAAGGCGCGCTGAAGCTGAAGGAGATCTCCTACATCCACGCCGAAGCCTACGCCGCGGGCGAGCTCAAGCACGGTCCCCTGGCGCTGGTGGACAAGGAAATGCCGGTGATCGCCGTGGCGCCCAACGATGCGCTGCTCGACAAGCTGAAGTCGAACATGGAAGAAGTCCGCGCGCGCGGCGGCGAGCTGTATCTGTTCGCCGACGAAACCGTGGCCCACGGCATGACCGGCGACCATGTGGTGTCGATGCCGGCGACCGGCATCATCGCCGCGCCGGTCGTGTCGACGATTCCCCTGCAGTTGCTGGCGTACCACATTGCGGTTTTGCGCGGCACCGACGTGGACCAGCCGCGCAACCTGGCCAAGTCGGTGACGGTGGAATAAACACATGCGCATTTGCGTCTATGCCGCTTCCAGCCCCCAGGCGGCTCCCGAATTCCACGCAGCGGCCCGCGCGCTGGGTGAAACCCTGGCCAGCAACCACTGCACCATCGTCTATGGCGGCGGTTCGCAGGGCCTGATGGGCTCGCTCGCCGACGGCGCGCTGTCGCGCGGCGGCGAGGTGGTCGGCATCCTGCCGAAATTCATGGCCGACCTGGAATGGGGCCATCCGGGCCTGACCCACCTGGACCTGGTGGAAGACATGCGCGAGCGCAAGCACAAGCTGCTGACGGGTTCCGATGCGGTGGTCGCGCTGCCAGGCGGTTGCGGCACGCTGGAGGAGTTGTTCGAGGCGATCACGCTGAAGCGGCTCGGCCTTTATTTCAATCCGATCCTGCTGCTGAACACGCGCAATTTCTATTCGCCGCTGCAGTCCTTCCTGCAGCATGTCATCGACGAGCGCTTCCTGAACCCCGAACATTCGCAGATGTGGTCGCTGGTGGATGCGCCCGAACAGGTATTGCCTGCCATCGCCGCCACGCCACCGTGGCGCGAAGACGCGCGCGACTACGCGATCGTGCGCTGAGGCATGACCCAGTTCCTGGTCAAGGTATTGATTTCGGCGCTGCTGATCGCTGCCGTGTCGGAGATTGCCCGTCGCAGCTCATTGTTGGGCGCGCTGCTCGCCTCCTTGCCGGTGACGTCCCTGCTGGCCTTCATGTGGTTGTATCGCGAGACCGGCGATACCGAGAAAGTGGCTGCGCTCAGCGCGGATATTTTCTGGCTGGTGCTGCCGTCGCTGCTGTTGTTCCTGCTGCTGCCCGTGTTGCTGCGGCATGGCTGGAATTTCTGGGCCAGCTTGGGCATTTCCAGCGCCGCAACCGCCGTCGCCTATGGGGCGATGGCGCTGGCGCTTCGCGCGTGGCGCGGCGCCTAGATTTTCGTCAAAGGCACCCGCGTTTCCGACATCCTGAAAGCCACGATCAGGCCCGAGACAAACGTCATCGCCGCGACCAGCCAGATCGCTGCCGATAGCCCGAACAGATCGGCGGTAATTCCCGCCAGCAACGCTCCGACCGCATAACCCAGGTCGCGCCAGAACCGGTAAACGCCCACCGCGGAAGCGCGCCACGCCGGATGCACGACATCGCCAATGGCGGCAAGCAGGGTCGGATACACCATGGCCGTGCCGAGCCCCAGCAGCACCGCACCCGAGGCGAACACGGCGAAATCATTTCCCATCGCGATGGCGACGATGCCCACCGCCTGCACCCACATGCCCCAGGCGATCAGCCATTTCCGGCCGACGCGGTCCGACCAGGCGCCAGTCAACAATTGCCCGATGCCCCAGGTCGCCGGATACAGCGCGGCCAGCGTGCCGATGCGCGCGAGGTCCATGCTCGCGGCCGCGAAGACGATAGGAAACAGACCCCAGGCCATGCCGTCGTTCAAGTTGTTGACCAGCCCGGCCTGGCTGATGCTGGACAGGTTGCGATCACGCAGGCTGGTGCGCCAGAAGATCTCGCGCTGCGTCGGCTGCAAGGCGGCGTTGCTTGCGTCGTGCATCGCCGCTTCCTGCGCAACGTGATGCGATGTCTCGCGCACGGCAAAGATCGACAGCAGCAATCCGATCGCGACGAAGCCCACGCCAAGGTAGAAAGGTTCCGGTCGCAGGCCGAAGCGCGCTGCGATGTAGCCGGTGGCGAGCGCACTCAGCGCCACTGCGAAGTAGCCCGCGAATTCGTTCAGGCCCATGGCGAGTCCACGCCTGTGCGGACCGGCCAGGTCGATCTTCATGATGACCGTCGTCGACCAGGTCAGGCCCTGGCTGACGCCGAGCAACGCGTTCGCCGCCAGCACCCAGTTCCAGGTCGGCGCCCACATCAGCAGGAACGGCACCGGCGCGGCGACCCACCAGCCTGCAATCAGCACGTGCCTGCGTCCGAAGCGGTCCGACAGCCGGCCGGCCAGGTAATTGGTGAATGCCTTGGTCAGCCCGAATACGACGATGAAGGAAAGCACCGCCGTCTTGGCGACCAGATGGAATTCCTGCTCGGCAATGGCGGGCAGGATGGAGCGCTCCATGCCCACCATCGCGCCAACGAAGGCGTTGACCAGCACCAGCAGGGAAAACTGACCGATGTTTTCGCGCAGGCCGAGTCTTGTCTGGTTCATGCCCTCAGCTGCCGGAGGTCGCGTCCGCGGTCATTCCTCGCTGGACGAGGTCGACTCTTCGGGTTCGAACGGATCGGAATCGGGCAACGACGGGTAATCGTCGTCATTGCGCGTCGTGGTGACGGGCCCGGCGACCGGCATGCGCCGGCCCTTGGGCTGCGGAAGCAAGGCAACCGCCGCATCGGCTTCAAGGATCAGTTCGCTGCGGCGGCCATCCGGAATTTCCTGCCAGTGGCAATCGAGGATCGCGCCTTCCAGCGCATACAACAGATTCAGGCTGGGCTTGAAGCCGGCGCGCTTGACGCGGACGAATGCGGCGAGCGAACCGACGGATTTCAGGTCGTCAAGGCTGCGCACGCCGGTCTGGCGGAGCCAGGCCATGGACTTGGGCCCGATGTTGCGTAGTTTTTCGCTCATCGGATCGACTCCAGGAAAATTCCGGCAAGGGTTTCAAGACCGGCTTGGTCGTCGGCGTCGAAGCGGTGGGTGATGGGGCTGTCGAGGTCGAACACGCCGACCAGCTGGTCGCCCTCGAACAAGGGCACCACCAGTTCGGAACGCGATGCGGAATCGCAGGGGATGTGCCCGGGGAATTCTTCCACGTCGGCCACGCGCTGGGTCAGCCGCAACATGGCCGCGGTGCCGCACACGCCCTTGCCCAGGGCGATACGCACGCAGGCGGGACGACCCTGGAAGGGACCGACCACCAGCTCAGCGCCGTCATAAAAATAGAACCCGGCCCAATTGAGTTCGGGCAGCGCATGGAAAACCAGCGAAGACAGGTTGGCGGCATTTGCGGTGCGGTCGCGTTCGCCCGCGAGCAGGCCGCGCGCCTGGGCGGCGAGTTCGGCGTATTGCTCGGTCTTGCTGCCTGACAGGGCGGCCGTGTCGAACATGGGGGGCGGTTTCCGCGGTGGGCCGCCAGTGTACCAGCGCGAGCCGCTGCTAGACTGAGCGCATGGACGGCCTTGCGCGCGGTTTCTATCTGACCGGCACCGACACCGGCATTGGCAAGACAGTGGCCAGCGTGGCGCTGCTTCACGCCTTCGCGCGCAATGGCCAGCGCGCCACGGGCATGAAGCCGGTGGCCAGTGGCTGCACGATGACCAACGAGGGTTGGCGCAACGACGACGCGCTCGCGTTGCAGGCTGCAAGCGGGCCTGCCCACTTCTACGGCCTGCACAATCCGTTCGCGCTGCCCGAGCCCACGGCGCCGCAAATAGCCGCTGCCGATGCCGGCATTTCCGTCAGCCTGCCCGTCATTGCCCTGGCCTACGGCCAGATGGCGCCTTGCGCCGATGCGATGGTGGTGGAAGGCGTTGGCGGCTGGCTGGCGCCGCTCGCCGACGGGCTCGAGCAAGCCATGCTCGCATCGGCGCTGAACCTGTCGGTGATCATGGTGGTCGGACTGCGGCTCGGTTGCCTCAGCCACGCGCG
Organism: Gammaproteobacteria bacterium; assembly: GCA_026398715.1. Next base: position 11,171 of record JAPLSI010000237.1, on the reverse strand, counting down.
CCTGACTGAACGAGCCATCCTGGGCGACGGGTTGCCGATTGCCGGCTGGATCGGCAACGCGGTCGAGCCCGACTTTCCGAGGGCGGCCGAGTACAAGGTGCTGCTGCGTTCGTCCCTGGCGTCGCCCTGCCTGGGCTGGCTGCCATGGAACGCCGAGCCCTTCGATCCCGAGCTCGGTGCGCGCCTGGTGTTGCCGGTTGCATTGGTCTGACTTCCGGCAGGTTCTGTCGGCGTCGGGAATTACTATACTGATCAGTCTTTCGGGCCAAACGCCCAACCGCCAAGGGCTTGCGCATGCGTCGATTCATTCCTCTCCTGATCATCGCCGGCGCGTTGCTGCTGGCTTTCGCGGGATATCGGATTTTCTTCGCCAACGGACAGGACGTACCGGGCGGCGCGGCCGGGCAGGGTGGCCCGCCGGGTGGCATGCAACCCACTGCGGTGGAAACGGTTCGCGTGCGCACGAGCAGCCTGCCCAACCAGTTCGAGACCGTGGCCACGCTGCGCGCCGATGAATCGATTGTCGTCCGCCCCGAAGTGGCTGGCCGCATCCAGAAGATCCACTTCGCGGAAGGTGAGAACGTCGCGGCTGGCGCGTTGTTGTTCACGCTGGACGATGCGCTGACGCGTGCCGACCTCAACGAGGCCAATGCCAACCTGCAAAACAGCAAGCGCGCCTACACCCGCGCCAACGAGCTCGCCGGTCGCCAGTTGATCGCCAAGTCCGACCTCGACACCACCCAGGCCGAGTTGGCCGTGAACCAGGCGCGATCGGCATCGGCACAGACGCGTCTGTCGAAGACGCAAATCAAGGCGCCGTTTTCCGGCGTCACCGGCCTGCGCACCGTCAGCGAAGGCGATTACGTAAACGTCGGCCAGGAACTCGTGCAACTGGTTCGGCTCGACCCGATCGAGTTGGACATGCGTGCGCCTGAAGTCGTGTTGTCGAGCCTGGCGGTCGGGCAGAAGCTCGACTTCGGCGTGGACGCCTACCGCGATGAAATCTTCTCGGCAACGGTAGTGGCCATCGCGCCGACGGTGGATGCCGGCGGACGCAGCGTCGCCCTGCGCGCGCGGCTCGAGAATCCGGACCGCAAGTTGCGGCCGGGCATGTCGGCGCGCGCGCGCATCACGCTTGCCACCAACGCACGTGCGCTGCTGGTGCCCGAGCAGGCGATCTGGCCGAGCGGCGAACAGAAGATGGTGTACGTCGTCACCGGCGGCATCGCCAAATTGGTGCCGGTAACCCTGGGCATGCGCCAGCCCGGCCTGGTGGAAGTCACCTCCGGCCTGAAGGACGGCGATGAAGTCGTCGTCACCGGCCAGCTGAAGCTGCGCGACGGCGCCAAAGTGAAGACGCAGCCCGCCTCGGAAAAACCGTAATGGTCCTGTCAGAAATGTCGATCCGTCGCCCGGTACTGGCGACGGTAATGAACCTGGTGATCCTGCTGGTCGGCCTGATCTGCTACGACCGGCTCGCCGTGCGCCTGATCCCGAATGTCGATGTTCCGGTAGTGACGGTCGCCACCGGTTATCCGGGCGCCAACGCGCAGGTGATCGAATCGCAGATCACCAAGCCCATCGAAGACGCGCTGTCGGGCATCGAAGGCATCGACTTCATCCAGTCGGTGAGCCGCGCCGAATCGAGCCAGGTGACGGTGCGCTTCCGCCTGGACCGCGATGCCGATGCCGCAGCGTCCGACGTGCGCGATCGCGTGGCGCAGGCGCGCGGCGCGCTGCCCGATGAAGCGAACGAACCGATCGTGCAGAAGCAGGAAGCCGATGCGCAGCCGATCATCTACCTGGCGTTTTCGTCCGACCGGCATTCGTTGATCGAGATCGCCGACTACGCCAATCGCGTGGTGAAGGACCGGGTGCAGAACATCCCGGGCGTCGCCCAGGCGCAGGTCTACGGCAATCGCTATGCCATGCGGGTCTGGCTGGATCCTGAAAAGATGGCGGCCGTGTCGATCACGCCGGCCGAGGTCGAAGCCGCGCTGCGCGCGCAGAATGTTGAAATTCCCGCAGGTCGCGTCGAGAGCCGACAGCGCGAGTTCACCGTGCTGTCGCAGACCGACCTGCGTACGCCGGCGGAATTCGAGAAGATCGTCCTGGCGCGTACCGCCGGCTACCTGGTGCGCCTGGGCGACGTGGCGAAGGTCGAACTCGGCGCGGATTCATCGCGATTCCGTGCGCGCTTCAACGGCAACAACGCCATTCCGCTCGGCATCGTCAAGCAGGCCGTCGCAAATCCGCTGGAAATTTCCGAAGCGCTGAAGGTGATGCTGCCGCAGCTCACCCGCACCCTGCCCAAGGGCATGAAGGTCGAGATTGCCTACGACTCGACGGTGTTCATCTCCAAATCCATCCACGAGGTGTATGTGACCGTTGGCATCGCCGTGGTGCTGGTGGTGCTGGTGATCTTCCTGTTCCTGCGCAGCTGGCGCGCGGTGCTGGTGCCGCTGGTGACCATCCCGGTGTCGCTGGTGGGCGCGTTCGCGATCATGTATTTGCTTGGCTTCACCATCAACACGCTCAGCCTGCTGGCGATGGTGCTGGCCATTGGTTTGGTGGTGGACGATGCGATCGTCATGCTGGAAAACATCTACCGCAATGTCGAGAACGGCATGCCGCCGATGGAAGCGGCGTTCAAGGGCAGCCGCGAAATTGGTTTTGCCATCATCGCCATGACCATGACGCTGGCGGCGGTGTACGTGCCGTTCGCCTTCTCGACCGGTCGCAGCGGCAAGTTGTTCGTCGAGTTCGCCCTGACGCTCGCCGGCGCGGTGCTGGTGTCGGGCTTCACTGCCCTGACGCTGTCGCCGATGATGAGTTCGCGCCTGTTGCGGCATGAAAAGAAGCACGGCCAGATGTACGAAATGGGCGAGCGCATCCTGCGCGGCCTGGACAAGGCCTATTCCAATACGCTGAAAAAAGTCCTGTCGCACGGCGGCATCGTGATCGGCATGGCGGGCCTGGTGCTGGTTGGTGTGTTCTTGTTGTGGCGCATGCTGCCCAACGAACTGGCGCCGGCCGAAGACCAGGGCCTGGTGATCGGGTCCGCGTCCGCGCCGGAGGGCGCGACCATCGACTACACCGACAAGTATGCCAAGCAGATGGAGGATGCGTTCCGGAAGATTCCGGAGAGGGAGCGCTTCTTCGAGATCATCGGCTTCAACGGCGTGACCTCGGCCATCGGTTTCCTGCGGCTGAAGGACTGGTCCGAACGTGACCGCACGTCCCAGGAAGTGGCCGATTCGCTGTTCCCGGCCTTTGGGGGCATTACCGGCGTGAGGGCATTCCCGGGGACGCCGCCGCCGCTGCAGGGTGGCTTCGGCCAGCCGGTGAGTTTCGTGGTGCAGACCACGGGCACCTGGGAGGACCTGGATGGCCTGGTCAAGAACATGCTGGTCAAGATTGCGGAAAACCCGCAGCTGACCAACCCCGATTCCGACCTGAAGTTGAACAAGCCCGAGCTGCGCGTCGAACTCAATCGCGACAAGATCGCGTCCATCGGCACCAGCGTGACGGCCGTGGGCAGGACGCTGGAAACGATGCTGGGCGGACGGCGCGTCACGCGCTTCAAGAAAGGCTCGGAGCAATACGACGTTATCGTGCAGGTCGCCGACGATGCGCGGCGCACGCCCGAAGACCTGTCGAACATCTTCATCAAGGGTGGTGATGGCAGCATGGTGCAGCTCGACAACGTGGCGACCGTGCGCGAAACGGTTGCCGCGAAAGAGTTGAACCACTTCAACAAGTTGCGCGCCGCGACCATCAGCGCCGGCCTGGCGCCGGGTTATTCGCAAGGCGAGGCCCTGGACTGGATGGAGAACGCCCTGCAGGAAGTAGCGCCGGGCGCGCAGTACGACCTGGCCGGCCAGTCGCGCGAATTCCGCGAATCAGGTTCCAGCGCGATGGTGATGCTGCTGCTGGCGCTGGCCTTCATCTACCTGGTGCTGGCTGCGCAGTTCGAGAGTTTCATCGACCCGGTGGTGATCCTGGTGTCGGTGCCGCTGGCGGTGTTCGGCGCCTTCGCCTGCCTGGTGTTGTTGAACATCGGCGCCGACCTGAAGCTGTGGCACACGGTGGGGTCGTGGAATATCTATACGCAGATCGGCGTGGTGACGCTGATCGGCCTGATCTCGAAGCACGGCATCCTGATCGTGGAATTTGCCAACCAGTTGCAGGAAAAGGGTCGGAGCAAGGCCCAGGCCGCGCTGGAAGCGGCGGGTCTGCGCCTGCGCCCGATCCTGATGACCACCGGCGCAATGGTGCTCGGTTCGGTGCCGCTGGCCCTGGCGGCAGGCGCAGGCGCGGAAGCGCGTCACCAGATCGGCTGGGTTATCGTGGGCGGCATGAGCTTCGGCACCTTGCTGACGCTGTTCGTGGTGCCGGTGGTGTACGTGCTGATCGCGCGTGACCGGCACGGCGTATCGGTGGAAGCGGCGGCAGATGCCGCGGCGGCGCGAGGAGCGAGCTGATGTATGACAACTGGCTGGCCAACGCAGTGGTGGTGCTGGCGACGATTGCCGTCGTCTGTCTCTGTGTCATGGTGCACTACGAAGGCTTGAACTTGCTCGCACGGGGCTTGGCGAAACGCCGCGACCGCCAGTCTCGCCGCAAGGTGCTCTACGGCATTTTTGCGGCGCTGGTCTTGCATACGATTGAAATCTGGTTGTTTGGAATGACGTACTGGGCGCTGCTGCTCTGGCCCGAAACCGGCCATGTCATTTCAACGGGACGAACCGGTTTCCTCGACATGATCTACCTGTCGGCGATGACCTATACCACCGTCGGCTTCGGCGACCTGGCGCCGGTCGGCCCCATTCGTTTCCTTGCTGGAACCCAGGCGCTGACCGGGCTCGTGCTGATAACCTGGTCGGCGTCCTTCAGCTTCCTGGAAATGGAAAGGTACTGGCGCCGCTGACGTAGGCTATCGGATCAGGCAGGGCCGCTGTAACGACAACCCGAGGTGCAGGTTTCGTGCACGACCACCGTGGACAGCGCGGGAAGCGTCGGTTTCAGGCGCTCCCAGATCCAGATGGCCAGCCGTTCGCTGGTCGGATTCTCGAGGCCTTCGATATCGTTGAGGTAGTGATGGTCCAGCCGGTCGTACAGCGGCTGGAAGGCCTGCTTGACCTCGGAAAAATCCATCACCCAGCCGGTGTCCGCACCCGGCTCGCCCGACACCACCAGCTCGACCGCGAAGCTGTGCCCGTGGAGATTCGCGCACTTGTGGCCCGCCGGTACGTTGGGCAGGCGGTGTGCGGCTTCGATGCGGAAGATCTTGAAGATGTCCATGTGGCCGGCAGTTTAACACTGACGCGGCAAGCGGCAGTTTCAGGGCCCTTTCGCCATTCATCCGGAAATTGATCCGAGGCAAGAAATGCGTGTTTCACAGGTGTAGATTTTTGCTCGGCATCGCCATGCGTTGCCATTCATCCCCCCTCCCCAGAAAACATTCAGGAGTACGATCATGAGCCTCCCGACCCGTTGGAATCCCTTCCGCCAACTCGCCCACCAGGAAACCTTCCAGGACTTTCCGGACTTGCTCCGGGACTTCGGCATGCGTGGTTTTCCCCGCGACATGGAGCGTTCGCTGGATATGCGGCTGGACGTGAAGGAAGACGACAAGACCTATTTCGTTACCGTTGACCTGCCCGGCGTCAAGAAGGGCGACATCGACGTTTCGGTCGAGGGCAACCAGGTTTCGATCAGTGCCGAGACAAGGCGCGAAAAGTCGAAGGACATCGAAAAGGAAATTTACCGCGAACGCTATGAGGGCAAGGTGTTTCGCAGTTTTTCGCTGCCCAGCGACGTCGATGCGACCAAGTGCGGCGCAGCCTACGATGGCGGCATCCTGAGCCTGACCCTGCCCAAGAAGAACGGCGACAGCGCGCGCCATATCCTGGTCAGCTGACCAGGGTCGTCGACCCATCGCAATAGGTCAGGTGCCGAACGGATAGGTGTCTGGCACCTCGCGCACCTGCCACTGCGATGGGATGTCCAAAGGTTCGAGTGCGCTGGTTTCATCCAGGTGGAACAGCGCATCGAACTGGCCGCTGACGGATGCCTGGAAATAGTGGCTGGCCATTTCTGTTTCCGGGCGATAGATGACGCCGATCGCGCGCTCGAGCAGTGCGGGCCGCAGGGCCTGCGCTACATCAGGTTGCATGGCCAGGTAGAACCGGTCGAGCCCGGTCCGATAGAACAGATGTTCGATGCTGTCCGGATGCGCCGGCCGCACCCAACGGTGCTCGGCGGGCGCATCCCAGTCCTGCGCGGCGGTCACGTGCCCGGTGTAGGTGGTGAAACCCACCAGCAGGACATTCGACGGCCCGGCCTGTTCACGTAGCAGTTGGCCAACATTCCATTCGCCGCGCTCGCCCATCTGCGTGGCGCGGGCATCGCCCAGGTGCGAGTTGTGCGCCCAGACCACGATCCGGCCTTCACGCCCGCCGCTGCGAAGGTGTCGCCGCAATGCGAACAGCGTGTCCACCATGTGCGAATCGCGCAGGTTCCAGGAGTTGACGCGGCCTGTGAACATCGTCCGGTAATAGCGCTCGGCGTTGAGGATGACGCTGGCGTTGCGTTCGGCGAAGAACTGTTCGTCGCGCGCGGCCTCGCCGTCGCGCAACTGATAGTCCGGTGCCTTGCGCACCAGGTCCGAAAGCAGGGCTGCGGCCTGGTCCCGGCACGGCGGGCGAAGGCCCGATGCGGCTTCGTAACCGTAGCCTTGTGGATCGCGCACATGGTCGAGCCCGACATACAACCGGCGCGCCATCTGGGCTTGTTCGGGATCCACGTCCTGCAGGTATTCGATCACCGAGTCGGCGGACCGATACAGGCTGTAAAGATCCATCCCGTAGAAGCCCACGCGCCTGTCGGCCGACAGTGCTTCGTTGTGCGAACGCAGCCAGGCGATGAAGGCAAACACGTCCTGGTTTCGCCACATCCAGGTGGGAAAACGCTGGAAGTCGCCGAAGGCCTGGTCAATGGATTCGGCGCCATCGCCCTGCACGAATCGATTCAGGCGATACGCGTCGGGCCAGTCCGCCTCTACCACCACCGCGTCGACGCCGTGCTCGCGAATCAGGCGCTGGGTAATGTCGGCGCGCATGGCATAGAACTCGTGCGTGCCGTGCGTGGCCTCGCCGAGCAAGACGAACTGGCGGCCGGCGGCGAGCCTGAGCAAGGCGTCGTAGTCGCCGGTGCCACCGCCGAGCGGAATGGCGGCGTGGCGCAAGGCGTCAAGCGTAGGAGGGCGGCGAATGCTCATGGGCGCCTCGCTTCGGGCCACGGGTTGTTGGCCGTGCTCGCAAGTCTGCACCCTGCCAGTATGTCGATCTTGAGCGAGGTCAAGCCGGGCGTCTTTGAAAGGGAGGATATTGACGCTCGGGCGCTCGCCTTCGCCGGAGGGTCGGCCCTTCTGGAGCGGAAACCATGGTTTCGATTCCATTTCGCGATCGCATCGATGCCGCCCGCCAACTGGCTGCGGCGCTGGAAAAATTTCGCGACAGCAAGCCGGTGATCCTGGCCATCCCGCGCGGCGCCGTTCCGATGGGGCGCATCATTGCCAATGCGCTTCAGGGTGAACTCGATGTCGTACTGGTGCGCAAGATCGGCGCGCCAGGCAATCCGGAATTCGCAATCGGCGCGGTGGACGAACAAGGGCGGCTGATGCTCGGTCCGTACGCCCAACAGGTGGGCGCCGATGCCGAATTCATCGAGGACGAAGTGCAGCGCCAACTGCAGTTGATGCGCCGGCGTCGCGAAACCTATCGCCCCGGCCAGCCGGCGGTCGCGCTGGGAGGACGCACGGTGATCGTGGTGGACGACGGCCTGGCGACCGGTTCCACGATGATTGCCGCCCTGCAGGCCGTACGCAGCCAGCACCCCGCGCACCTGGTTTGCGCCGTGCCCGTGGCAGCCCGCGACAGCCTGGCGCATGTAGCGGAATTTGCCGACGAAGTGGTTTGCCTGGCTACGCCCCAGCCCTTCCACGCGGTCGGCCTTTACTACCGTGATTTCACCGGCGTCACCGACGACGAAGCCATCGAATTGCTGGCGACGACGCCCGCGCCGTCAACGCACGTTGCGGCAGGCTCGTATCCTTCGACGGCGTTGCATGCGGCTATTCGTATTCCTGCAGGACAGGTTTCGCTTGAGGGCGACCTGGATATTCCCGCCGGCGCGCGCGGCCTGGTGATATTCGCGCATGGCAGCGGCAGCAGCCGCCACAGTTCGCGCAACCAATGGGTGGCCGGCGAGCTGCGCAAGCACGGCTTCGGCACGCTGCTGTTCGACCTGCTGACCATGGAAGAAGACCAGGACCGCGCCATGCGCTTCGACGTGTCGATGCTGGCCCGGCGCCTGGGCGCCGCCATTCGCCATGCGCGGACGATTCCCGCCTGCGCCGCGCTGCCGGTCGGCTTGTTCGGCGCCAGCACCGGCGCCGCAGCGGCACTCATTGCCGCGGCGGATAATCCAGAGGACGTCGCCGCCGTGGTGTCGCGCGGCGGCAGGCCCGATCTCGCCGGCTCGCGGACCTGTTCGCAGGTGCGTGCGCACACGTTGTTGCTGGTCGGCGGCGCCGATACGGACGTGCTTGAACTCAACCGCGCGGTGGCGACGGTGATGGGCGAGTGGGCCGAACTGGTCGTGGTGCCTGGCGCCACGCATCTGTTCGAAGAGCCGGGCGCACTGCAACAAGTGGCCAGGCATGCTGCGGACTGGTTCGGCGCTTGGCTGTAGGCGGCGCGGCTCAAGCCCCGGGGTTGTTGCGCGCCCTTTCCTCCACCAGTTCCTGGCGCAGTACCGGCGCGATCCGGTGGTGCGGAAAGCGCATTGCCCGATTCGGTCGGGACGCCCGGCCGCAACCGGGAACGCGGATACAAAAAACCCGCCGTTGGGCGGGTCTTTCGGGATTACTTGCCGCTGACGTGGCTGCTGTACTTCTTGCCGCGCAGGCGTGCTACGCGACGACGTGCTCTTGAACGCTTCATGGCAAAGGCCTTGTAGTTCGTTGATGAAGACGGGCACGAGTGCCGACGCCGCGAATATTGGTGGCTATAGGTGGACTCGAACCACCGACCTCAGCATTATGAGTGCCGCGCTCTAACCGGCTGAGCTACATAGCCACACGAGCCCGCCAAACGGTGGCGGGGCCGCGAATTCTACCCGGCTGGGCCCCCACTATCAAATATGGAGTCGGATATCGGCACCGCTTGTTCGTCCGGCCGCGCCTGTGGCAGTCTGGCACCAGTGATGTCTTTGGAGTCCGATCGTGATCGATCCGGACGGTTACCGCCCCAACGTGGGCATCGTGCTCATGCGCACGGATGGTCAATTGTTCTGGGCCCGCAGGGTGAACCGGGATGGTTGGCAGTTTCCGCAAGGCGGCATGAATACCGATGAAACCCCGCTTGAGGCCATGTACCGTGAGTTGCGCGAGGAAGTAGGGCTGGAGCCGGAGCACGTGGAAGTGCTCGGCGCCACGCCCGGCTGGCTTCGCTATCGGCTGCCCCAGCGCTGCGTGAGGCGGGGCTCGCGGCCGGCCTGCATCGGCCAGAAGCAGGTCTGGTTCCTGCTGCGCCTGCACGGCCAGGAAACCGACCTGCGCCTGGACCTGACCGACAAGCCGGAATTCGACAGTTTTCGCTGGGTCGACTTCTGGTATCCGGTGGAAAATGTAGTGACCTTCAAGCGCGAGGTCTATGTCCGGGCTTTGCATCATTTGGCGCCTTTTGCCCGGCAGATCGCCGGAGATGACGCCATTTCCCTCGCCAATGCCCCGGCCCTGCCCGAGCCCCCGGTGCGCAAGAGCAGCCTTCGCTGATCCATCCTCAGCGCGCGGTTGACAACCATTCTCATTTGACGTCAAATGCAAGTGGTTCTCATCCGAGTCCTTCCATGTACGTCTGCATCTGCCACGGAGTCACCGATCGCGAGATCCGCCAGGCCGCGGCCGATGGCGTGCGCGAAGTCCATGTGCTGACCATGCGCACCGGCGCCGGGTCCAACTGCGGCAGCTGCCTGCCGATGGCGGCCGAACTGCTTGCCGATGCGGTTGCGGCGCAAGCCTTCCCGCTGCAGATCCTGCAAGCCGCCTAAGCGTGAGCTGCGCTAAAGTGGCGGCCTGCCACGAAGGAGCGTAGCCATGAAAGGCGACATCAAGGTCATCGAGCATCTCAACAAGGCGCTTTACAACGAACTGGTCGCCATCAACCAGTATTTCCTGCACGCCCGCATGTACAAAAATTGGGGCCTGAAGGAACTGGCCGAGCACGAATACAAGGAATCGATCGACGAGATGAAGCACGCCGATCGCCTGATCGAGCGCATCCTGTTCCTCGACGGCCTGCCCAACCTGCAAAACCTCGGCAAGCTGATGATCGGCGAGTCGCCGCGCGAAGCGCTGGAATGCGACCTCAAGCTCGAGATGCTGGCGGTGCCCGACCTGAAGGCGGCGATCGCGTACTGCGAACAGTCCGCCGATTACACGTCCCGCGAATTGTTCGAATCCATCCTCGAGTCCGAGGAAGAACACATCGACTGGCTGGAAACGCAACTCAGCCTGATCGCCCGCCTGGGCGAAGGCCCGTACCTGCAGACCAAGCTCGGTTCCTGACCAGGCGCCCGGATTGCCGGGCGCCGGTACTTTCAGGCGTCAAGCGCGGCCAGGGCGGCCTTGGCGCGACGGAATTCATTCTCCAGCATCAGCACGGCCAGTGATGGCTTGGGCAGCGATTCGGTGCGCGCGCCGAATTCGATCCGCTTGGCCACCGACGACAGCGCCAACGCGCCGAGATTGGCGCTGGAAGACTTCAGCGTGTGCGCCGGCGCGACCATGGCCGCGATGTCATTGCCGGCCGCTGCGGCGCGCAGGCGTTCGATGTGCAACGGCGCGTCTTCCAGGAACAGCTTCACCAGGCCCTGGTACTCGGCGCCCATGATCGAGCGCAGTTCTTCCACCACTTCCATCTCGAGCACGGGTGCCGTGGGGCCTGCGGGCGGGGTTGCGGTCGGTGCCGGTGCAGAGGCAGCGGCGGCGAATCTTGCGGCATTCTGCGCAGCGGCGGGCGGCGCGGACGGCGCGGCAACCGGCGCGGGCGTCGCCGCTGGAACAGCCGGCCTGGCCGCCGCGGGCGCCGGTGCCGGGACCGTCG
>JAPLSI010000243.1 GCA_026398715.1 Gammaproteobacteria bacterium | reverse complement strand
CAGGGCGCTGAAGATGTTCGAGAAGGTGGACGTGCCGGTGCTGGGCATCGTCGAGAACATGGCGATGCACACCTGTACCAACTGCGGGCACGTCGAACACATCTTCGGCGAAGGCGGCGGCGAGCGCATGGCTTCGCAGTACGGCGTGGAACTGCTGGGATCGTTGCCGCTCGACATCTCCATCCGCGAGCAAGCCGACTCGGGCGCGCCCACGGTGGTGTCGCATCCGGACTCGGCCATTGCCGCCAGCTATCGCGAAATCGCCCGCAAGGTCGGCGCCAAGCTTTCGTTGCAGGCGCGGAACAAATCCATCGCATTTCCCAACATCGTGATCCAGAACACCTGATCCGATGACCGAACACCACCGCATCCGCGAGGCCAGCGACTCGATCGAGCACGCCCTGCACCTGAATGCGAGGCGCAAGCTGCGGATCGTGGCGGTGATCGACATCATCAAGGGCGCATCGGTGCTGGCCATCGGCTTCGGCCTGCTCAGCGCTCAGAGCCATGTGCTGGAAAATGGCGGCGTGTCGCTGCTGCGCCTGTTGGACATCGACCCGACCCTGGTCGTGCCTCGAAAGTTCCTGGGCTTGCTGCATGCCGCGGACACCGAGCACGGCCTGTTGGTGCTAGCCGCGGTAGCCTATGCCATCCTTCGCTTCGTCGAAGCGTACGGCCTGTGGTTCATGCGCGGATGGGCGCGCTGGCTCGGCATCTTTTCGGCGGGCATCTACGTCCCGTTCGAGCTCTATTATTTCGTCCGAACGCCCAGCCTGACCTCGGCCAGCGTCATGGCCATCAACCTGGCCGTGCTATGGCTGCTGTGGCCCAATTCCAAACCGACCCCACCACCCCAAACTCCCGGAATCCAATGAGCATCAAATCCGACAAATGGATCCGCCGCATGGCCACCAGCCAGGGCATGATCGAACCCTTCGAGCCCGGCCAGGTGAAGCACGCCGCCGACGGCCACCGAATCGTTTCCTACGGCACGTCCAGCTATGGCTACGACGTGCGTTGCGCGCGCGAGTTCAAGATCTTCACCAACATCAATTCCACCATCGTGGACCCGAAGAACTTCGACCCGTCCAGCTTCGTGGACGTGGCCAGCGATGTCTGCATCATCCCGCCCAATTCCTTCGCGCTGGCGCGCACGGTGGAATTCTTCCGGATCCCGCGCAATACGCTGGTGGTCTGCCTGGGCAAGAGCACCTACGCGCGCTGCGGCATCATCGTCAACGTGACGCCGCTCGAGCCGGAGTGGGAAGGCCACGTGACGCTGGAGTTTTCCAACACCACGCCGCTGCCAGCGAAGATCTACGCGAACGAAGGCGTGGCGCAGATGCTGTTTTTCGAGTCGGACGAAGTATGCGAAACGTCCTACAAGGATCGTGGCGGCAAGTACCAGGGCCAGACCGGGGTTACGCTACCCCGCACCTGATTTCCAACCAAGGGGAGACGACGATGCAAGACAACAATCCGTATGCCGCACCGAATGCCGTAGTGGGCGATGCCCAGGGCGCTGAACAGGTATTGGCTGGACGAGGCATGCGCCTGGTCGCCTTCATCATCGACACGATCATCCTGGCGGTGATCCTGATCCCGGTCATGCTGATCGGAGGCATCTTCGCGATGCTCATGTCCGGCGAAGAACCGGGCTTCGGCACCACGCTGATGATCGGCGTAGCCAGCTTCGTCCTGTTCGTCCTCGTGCAGGGTTATCCACTCAGCGCCACCGGCCAGACCTGGGGCAAGAAGGCGCTGGGCATGAAGATCGTGGACCTGGCCGGCAACAAACCCGAGTTCGGCAAGTTGATTGCCTTGCGCTACCTCACCACCCAGGTCATCGGCATGATCCCGGTCGTCGGTTTCCTGTACTGGCTGGTGAACGTGCTCTTCATCTTCGGCGATGACCGTCGCTGCATCCACGACAAGATCGCCGGCACCCGCGTGGTGATGGCCAGCTGAGTCGGCTAGCGCCTGGCCAACTGCATCCGCAGTTCGGCCAGGCGTGTTTCCAGCGCGTCCGCGCCGAATCGTCTCGCTTCGCCGCTGCCCCACACCGGCCCCGGCCACGCGGCATCGCCGTGGCTGCGCGCGACCACGTGCACGTGCAGCTGCCGCACGATATTACCCAGTGCGCCGATGTTGACCTTGTCGCAGCCGGACTGTTCGCGAAGCAGTCGCGCCGCCTGGGCCACTTCATCGAATACTCCGTGCTGGTCGGCCTCACCCAGGTCGAACCATTCGACCGCGCCGGCGATGCGGGGCACCAGCACCAGCCACGGGAAGCGCGTGTCGTCCATCAGCCGGACCTGGCACACGGGGCCGTCGGCCACCCAGTGGCTGTCCGCGGCGAGCCGCGGGTCCAGCTCGAAGTCCGTCACTTCAGGTGAAGATTGAAGAAGGCGAGGGTGCGCTGCAGGGCCTGTACCGCCACGGTGGCGTTGTAGTCCGCGCGCTGGTCGCAATTGAAACCGTGCCCGGCCGGCCAGATGTGGATCTCGGCCTTGGGCAATGCTTCCTGGTGTTTCTCGATATCGGCCGGCGGGATGATCGGATCGTGCTCGCCGAAATGCAGCAGCAAAGGCGCTGCGGGCTTCTCGTTGAGGAAGGGAACCGTGCGGCCGCCGTAGTAGCTGACGGCGGGAATGCCCAACCGCGAACACGCCAGGTAGGCCACCGTGCCGCCCCAGCAGTAGCCGACCACGCCGACCTCGCCAACGTCCTGGACTGCCTCCATGGCCGCCTTCACACCCTCGACGGCGCGGTCGAAGCCGAGCCTGTCGACCAGCTTCTTGCCGTAGGCGACGCCGTCGTCGTCGTAGCCCAACTCGACGCTTTTCTCGAAATGGTCGAAAAGCGCCGGGGCGATGGCCGTATAGCCGTGCGCCGCGAACTTGTCCACGACCGCGCGGATGTGCGAGTTGACGCCAAAGATTTCCTGCACGACCACCAGCGCCCCGCGGGCGGGGATGGCAGGATCGGCCCGCCAGGCGGAGATGGTTCCGCTAAGCGTTTCCAACGGTATCCAGTGGCCCATGGGGTGTCCCTCCTGAATGAAGGATACGCCCAGCCGGGGCCGGGCAAGTAGTGGCAGCTATAATTACGGTCCTTGCGTCCCTTCCCGGCCACTCCATGTCCCAGCTCCTGCCCAAAGTCGGTTTCGTCAGCCTCGGTTGCCCCAAGGCCCTGGTCGATTCCGAGCGCATCCTCACCCAGTTGCGGGTAGAGGGCTACCAGATCGTGCCCAGCTACGGCGATGCCGACGTGGTGGTGGTGAACACCTGCGGATTCATCGATTCGGCGGTGGCCGAATCACTGGACGCCATCGGCGAGGCGCTGGCCGAGAACGGCAAGGTCATCGTCACTGGTTGCCTGGGCAAGCGCTCGGAACTGATTCGCGAAGCGCATCCGGACGTGCTGTCCATCAGCGGCCCGCAGGATTACGGCTCGGTGATGAATGCCGTGCACGCCGCGCTGCCACCCCGGCGAGATCCTTTCATCGACCTGCTGCCCGACATCGGCGTGAAGCTGACGCCCAAGCACTACGCCTACCTGAAGATTTCCGAAGGCTGCAACCACCGTTGCAGCTTCTGCATCATCCCGTCCATGCGCGGCGACCTGGTATCGCGCCCCGTGGACGAAGTGTTGCGCGAGGCCGAGAAACTGGTGGCCGGTGGGGTACGCGAATTGCTGGTCGTGTCGCAGGACACCAGCGCCTACGGCGTGGACGTGCGCTACGCCGAGCGCGAATGGCGCGGCAAGAGCTACCAGACGCGCATGAAGGCGCTGTGCGAGGGCCTGTCCGAACTCGGCGCATGGACGCGCCTGCATTACGTGTATCCGTATCCGCACGTGGACGACATCATCCCGCTGATGGCAGAAGGCCGCCTGCTGCCCTACCTGGACATTCCGTTCCAGCATGCCAGCCCGCGCATCCTGAAACTGATGAAACGCCCGGGCGCCGTGGACAAGACGCTCGAACGCATCCAGCGCTGGCGCGACATCTGCCCCGACATCACCATCCGCAGCACCTTCATCGTCGGCTTCCCCGGCGAAACCGAAGCCGAGTTCGACCAGCTGCTCGATTTCCTGGACGAAGCGGAGCTCGATCGCGTCGGCGCATTCGCCTATTCGCCCGTGGACGGCGCGAAGGCCAATGACTTGCCCGACCCCGTGCCCGAGGAAGTGAAGCAGGAACGACTGGCGCGATTCATGGCGCTGCAGGCCGAGATCAGCGCGGAAAAGCTCGAGTGCAAGGTCGGCTCGACGCAGAAAGTGCTGGTGGACCTGATCGACGGCGAACTCGCCATCGGCCGGTCCATGGCCGACGCCCCGGAGATCGACGGCCTCGTGCAGATCCAGAATGGCCTCGAGGCCGGGCTGCGACCGGGCCAGTTCGTGGACGTTCAGATCATGGGCTCGGACGACCACGACCTGTTCGGGCTGGCTGTCGTGGCCGACGACTGAGTGGCCGCCGGCGAAACCCGGGCAGGCAAGCCGGCCGCCGGCAGGAAAAGCCTTCGCGAACGCGTCGGCGCGCTGCGCAACCTGCCGCCGTTCCTGAAGCAGATCTGGGAAACCAGCCCGGGCATGACCCTCGCAAGCTTGTCGCTGCGCCTGGTGCGCGCGCTGCTGCCGGTGGTCACCCTGTATGTCGGCAAGCTGATCATCGACGAGGCCCTGCGCCTGGTCGCCCTGGACACGGGGCTGGAGACGATTCGCGAATGGTGGGACAGCGGATTGCTGTCGCCCTTGTTCGGCCTGCTGTGGCTTGAACTGGGGCTTGCCGTGGCCTCGGACGTGCTGGGCAGGCTGGTCGGGCTGATCGATTCGCTGCTGTCGGAAAAATTCACCAACGCCACCAGCGTGCGCCTGATGCAGCACGCCGCCACCCTGGATCTCGAGGATTTCGAGGACAGCGAGCAGCAGGACAAGCTGGAACGCGCGCGTCGTCAGGCCTCGGGGCGGCTGTCGCTGATGAGTCAACTGTTCGGACAGGCGCAGGACCTCATCACGATCGTCAGCTTCGCCGCAGGCAT
>JAPLSI010000247.1 GCA_026398715.1 Gammaproteobacteria bacterium | reverse complement strand
CAGCGAAGAGATCGACGACGAAATCCGCGAAGTCTTCCTCGAGGAATTCGAGGAAGAAATCGAGAACCTGGCGCAGTTGCTGCCGCCATGGCGCGAAGATCCGTCCAACGCCGAATTGCTGCGCCCGATCCGCCGCGTGTTCCACACGCTGAAGGGCAGCGGCCGCCTGGTGGGCGCCAAGACCCTGGGCGAATTCAGCTGGAAGATCGAGGGCCTGCTCAACCGCGTGCTCGATGGCAGCCGTCCGGCCACGCCCGAAGTGGTGGCGATGGTGCAGCTGGCATTGCAGCACCTGCCGCTGTTGCGCGCCGCGCTGCAGGGCCAGGAAGTGTTCGCCGACCTGGAAGGTATCCAGGCCACTGCCGACCAGGTGGCTGCAGGCGAAGACGTGACCTATCGCCATGCATCGATGGCCGAAGAACCCGCGACCGCCGATGCCGATGAAGACATGGATGAACAGTCCGTGGAAGCCGTGGCGGAAGCCGACGTCGCTGCCCTGGAAGAGGCCGTGGCGCAGGACGAGGACGAAGGTCCGCTGTTCTCCATCGATCCGGTGCTGCTGGAGATCCTGAAGCCCGAAGTGGCGGGGCACCTGGAAGTGGTGGATGCCTGGCTGGCGCAGTGCGCGGCCCGTGGTCCGCAACCTGTTACCGATCCGCTGCTGCGCTCGATCCACACGATGAATGGCGCGTTCGCCATGACCGAAGTGCTGGCGATCACCGAGGTGACTGCGCCGCTGGAAGGCTTCGTCAAGCGCTCGCTTGCGCACAACCTCAACCCGGGCGAAGCCGGGGTTGCCCTGGTGGCCGACGCCGCGAAGGCGATCCGCGCCACGATCCTCGCCATAGAAAAGCCGCGCCCGGTGCTGCCGCATTTCGCCGACCTGTCGGCACGCGCCTATTCGCTGCGCGACACCTTGCCCGATTCCATGTTGCCCAGCGTGCCCGTGCATGCCGAGGAAGACCTGTCGCCGATGCCGCAGGTAGTGGTGATGGAAGCCGCCGACACGTCCGGCATACCCGATTTCGAAGGCATGGCTGAAGCAGCCGATGCTGTCGGCGTCGCCGAGGTTGAAGCGGAAGCCGAGGCTGAAGCCGATGCCGTGGCCGAGGCAGAGGTCGAAGCCGAAGTGGAGCCCGTGGCCGATATTCCGGCCGAAGCCGAGCTGGAAATAGAGGTCGAAGCCGCAGCCGAGGCAGAAGCCGAAGCGGAAGCCGAGATCGAAGCGGAAATGGCTGTCGAGGTCGAGGCGCCTGCAGAAGTCGAGCCGCAGTTCGTGGACGAAACCACGCACGAGTTCGAGCGCGAAGCAGAGATGGAGGCGGCCCAGTATCTTGGGTCCGATGCCTTCATCGAGCCGACCATCGAGCCCGAAGCTGTGCCCGAGGCGGAAGCCATGCCGGAGCTGGAGTCGCGCGCCGATTCCTGGATAACCGGCGAATACGAAATTGCGTCCATCGAATCCCCCGCCGCGCCTGCGGTTGAAGTCGAAGCCTCGTCCCGGACGATCGTGGAGCTGGCAGCCGACGAGCCGATGCAGTGGTCGCAGGAATTCCAGGCCGAGCAGGCAGCCTTCGAGGCAGAAGCCGCGCAGGCCCTTGCCGATGTGCCGACTGAATCCTTCAGCGCCGAACAGGCGCTGGAAGCACAGGCGCAGGCAGAGGCGGCCGATTTCGCGGAAGAGTTCGAGCTTGCCGAATCCGCTGCCGTCGAAGAACTCGCACCCGCCGAGGCCGAATTTGTCGCCGAGGTGCAGGCCGGGGAAGAGTTCGACCTCGCGACGGAAGCCCAAACCGTCGCGCAGGACGCAGAAGAAGTGGACGAACAGGTCGCTCACGCGGAACTGTTCTCCGCCGACCTGATTTCCGTCGAGGATTTCCTGCGCGAAGCGGGCGAACGCGAGGCCGCGGAAGCCGCAGCCGCCGCAGAAGCCGCCGCAGCAGAAGCCGCAGCCGCAGAAGCAGCCGCCGCAGAAGCCGCCGCCGCAGAAGCCGCAGCAGCAGAAGCTGCCGCAGCGGAAGCCGCAGCCGCAGCCGCAGAAGCCGCCGCAGCAGAAGCTGCTGCCGCAGAAGCTGCCGCCGCAGAAGCCGCCGCAGCAGAAGCCGCCGCAGCAGAAGCTGCTGCCGCAGAAGCTGCCGCCGCAGAAGCCGCCGCAGCAGAAGCCGCCGCCGCAGAAGCCGCCGCAGCGGAAGCCGCCGAAGCAGAAGCCGCAGCGGCAGAAGCTGCCGCCGCAGAAGCAGCCGCCGCAGAAGCCGCCGCAGCAGAAGCTGCCGCAGCAGAAGCTGCCGCCGCAGAAGCAGCCGAAGCCGCCTTCGCGGCCGAGTCGCTGACGCAACCCGCTGAAGAATCGCTCGAAGCGCTCTCCGACAGCGCGCTGGCCGGAATGATTGCCGCCTACTCGACAGACGAGGAAGCGCAGGCCGTAGCCAACATCGAAGCGGGTGATGAATTCATCCTGTCCGACGAATTCCGCGATGACATCGCGGCATCCGAAGCCATGGCTGGCTCGGGTGGCGAACGCGTCGTCCCGGCATCGATGCAGGGCGACGCGGATGAGCCCGCTACGGTGCAGGTCGCCATCGGCGACGAGTACTACGGCATGAGCCTGGCCGAGCTCGAGGCGCTCACATCGCCCGACGCGACCCCGATGGCCGAGGCCGACGGCTTTGCCGATATGCCGACCATCGCCGGTGTGCCGGCATGGACCAGTGGCAAGGCCCGGGAAGTCGAGGCCGAGCCCGAGTCGCCGGCCGTTGAATCCCTGGAACTCGCCCCTGAATTCGCCGACCTCGAAGCGCTAGCCTCGAGCAATTTCGAACTCGATGTCGGCGAGCCCGAAGCGGCGCCTGCGTCCGACTTCGAAGCCGTTGCCGCCTTCGATTTCGTCGAAGAAGCGCCGGAACTTATTGCCGAAGTGGAGGCCGTCACCGAAGCGGCGGAAGTTGCCGAAGACCAGCCGCTGGGCGAGGTTGAAGAATTTGCGTCGTTGGTAGAAGCCGAGCCGGCGCTCGAGCCCGAAGCCGCAGTCGAGCCCGAAGTGGCCGCCGAGCCTGAAGCCGTTGCCGAAATCGAAGTCGTCGCCGAGCCCGAAGTCGTCGCGGAAATCGAGGAAGAGGCCGAGTTGGTCTTCGAGGATTCACCCGAGGAGATCGCCGAGGCCACCGTGGCGGCAAGCCCGGAAGTCGCTGCCGCCGCGCCCGTTCGCCAGCAGCGTCCGTCGGTGCCGATGGCCATCGATGAGGCAGATCCGGACGCCGACCTCGACATGAGCGACCTCGACCCGGAACTGCTCGACCTGTTCCTGGAAGAATCCAACGACATCCTCGACCACTCCGATGGCGTGCTTGCACGCTTGCGCGAACAGGCCGAAGACCGCGATTCCATCGTCACGCTGCAACGCGACCTGCACACCTTGAAGGGTGGCGCACGCATGGCCGGCATCTACGCGGTTGGCGAGCTCGGCCACGCGATGGAATCCCTGCTCGAGTCGGTGGCCGAAGGCCGCCAGCAGCTCGACCAGACCGGCGTCGTGGTGCTCGAACGCGGCTTCGACCGCCTGCACGGCATGGTCGCCCGCATCGGCGAGCGCAAGGCCGTGTCCACGCCGGTTGGCTTGATCGCGCAGGTGGAAGCATTGTCCGAAGGTCGTTCACTCGACCTGGCGGTGGGTGCCGAAACTGTCGCTGCGACGACGCCGGCCCCGGTGCGTCCGCGCATCGAAACCGCCACGCTCGAGGCGCTGTCCGCGCCGCTGGACGAGCTGGGCGCCGAAGACGAAATGACCGGCGTGCGCGCACCGCAGGAACAGGTCCGCATCCGCGCCGACCTGCTCGATCGCCTGGTGAACTACGCCGGTGAGGTCGCCATCTATCGCGCGCGACTGGAACAGCAGTTGGGCGCGTTCCGAAGCAACCTGGGCGAACTCAACCAGACCACGACGCGACTGCGCGAGCAGCTGCGCCGCCTGGACATCGAGACCGAAGCGCAGATCATCGCGCGTTACCAGCGCGAGGGCGAAGCCAACGACGAGCGCTTCGATCCGCTGGAACTCGACCGCTTCACCAACCAGCAGCAGCTGACCCGTGCGCTCAACGAGTCCGCCAACGACCTGGTCAACCTGCAAGGCGTGCTGGACGAATTGACCCGCCAGTACGAAACCTTGCTGTTGCAGCAGTCGCGAGTTAGCTCGGACCTGCAGGAAGGCCTGATTCGCACGCGCATGGTGCCCTTCGACGCACTGGTCCCGCGCCTGCGCCGCGTCTTGCGCCAGGCCGCCACCGATACCGGCAAGCAGGTCCAGCTGAAAGTGGACGGTGCCTCCGGCGAAATGGATCGCAACGTCCTCGATCGCATGACCGCGCCGCTCGAACACATGCTGCGCAACGCCATGGCCCACGGCCTGGAGCTGCCGGACGTTCGTCGCAAGGCGGGCAAGCCCGAGGAAGGCACGGTCCGCATCGCGGTGCATCGTGAAGGATCCGAAGTCGTGCTGAAGGTCAGCGACGATGGCATCGGCCTGAACAAGAAGGCGATTCGTGACAAGGCGCTCGAGCGCGGGCTGATCAAGGCCGATGCCGAGCTGTCGGACGAAGCGCTTTACAGCCTGATCCTCGAAACCGGTTTCTCCACTGCCGAAACGGTCAGCCGCCTGTCCGGCCGCGGCGTCGGCATGGACGTGGTCTACAGCGAAATCCGCCAGCTCGGCGGCACGCTGCAGATCAAGTCGGACGAAGGCAAGGGCAGTGAATTCGTCATCCGCCTGCCGTTCACCCTCGCTGTTACCCAAGCGGTGTTCGTCAAGATCGGCGACACCAGCTTCGCGGTGCCGATTGCATCCGTGCAAGGCGTGGGCCGCATCGCCCGCGCCGATCTCGACAAGCAGTTGGCCACCGACAATCCGGTCTTCAACTACGCAGGCGAGGACTACGCGATCCACGACCTGGGCACCCTGATCGGGCACGCCCCGGCCAAGGCGCAGGACAGCCTGCAGATGCCGTTGCTGCTCGCCCGGTCCGGCGAATTGCGTACCGCAATCTCGATCGACCAGGTGATGGGCAGCCGCGAAATCGTGGTGAAGCCGGTTGGCCCGCAGGTCAACTCGGTGCCCGGTATCTTCGGCGCCACCATCATGGGCGACGGCCGCGTGGTCGTGATCCTCGACGTTGCCCCCTTGGTGCGTCGCCAGACCGCGATCATCCGCGACATCACGCCGGTCGCACCTGCGCCGGTGGTTGCCGCGCGTCGCGTACCGGTGGTGATGGTGGTGGACGACTCCATCACCATGCGCAAGGTCACCGGCCGCGTGCTGGAACGCAACAACATGGAAGTGCTGACGGCGAAGGACGGCGTGGACGCCGTCGAGAAGATGGCCGAGCGCGTGCCCGACCTGGTCCTGCTCGACATCGAAATGCCGCGCATGGACGGTTACGAAGTCGCGCAGAACATGAAGTCCGATCCGCGCCTGAAAGACGTGCCGATCATCATGATCACCTCGCGTACCGGCGAAAAGCATCGCCAGCGCGCCATGGACATCGGCGTCGACCGTTACCTCGGCAAGCCGTACCAGGAGCCCGAACTGATGCGCAATGTGTTCGAGATGCTGGGGCTGGAGGCTGTCAATGGCTGAGGACGGCGTTCGCGTCGCCCTGCTGGCCCGCGCAGGCAAGGCACGAGACCAATTGCGCAATGCGCTCAATGAAGCTGGCGCCACCGTCGTAGCGGAAGGCGACCCCCTGCAGCTCGATCCTTCCGAAGTCGCTGCAGCCACGCCCAACTACTACCTCGTCAGCCTCGAACCCGCCATCGAAACCGCGCTCGAGCGATTCGACGACCTGCTTGCCGCTCCCGGCATCGAAGTGATGTTCGACGATGCCGAAGTCACTTCGAAACTCGATGGCTGGGACTTGAATCGCTGGGCCCGCCACCTGGCCAGCAAGATGCTTGGCCACGACGGCCTGCCGCCCGTGCCCCAGGACTCGCCGGCCTGGCCGGAGACCGAACTCTCGGAAACCGGCGCGCCGCCCACGCCTGCGCAATTGATGGACGATGCCCGTCTCGAGGATTACACGACCGATACCGCCGCCCTGGCAGACTCGGTACCGATGAGCGCCTCCCTGGCGACGCCGGACATGGGCCTGGACATGGACATGGACCTGGACTTGTCGAGCCTGGATTCGGAGCTTGCCGCGTCCAGCGAGCAGGCCTCCAATCCCGCGCGGGAGACGAATGCGGACGCCGGGTTCGGCGATCTGGATTTCGATGAATCCATCAGCTTCTCAAGCTTCGCGCAGGCCGAACCGCTGGCCGGAGACCTTGACGCCGATGTGGCCGAACTGGCCGCGCAACTGGAAGCTTTCGACAAGCGCGACCATGCCGCAGAGATCACTCTGGTCGCGCCCATGGTCCTGGTTGAAGAATCGATTGAAGCCGTCGCCGTCGTGGCGCCGACCACTGCGCCGAGTTTTGATTTCAGCAACCTGGCGTTGGCGCCGATGGAAGGCGAGGCGCCTGCCGTGGCGGTCGCGCTGTCGGGATCGTCGGCAGGCCTGGGCGCCGTGGTGATCCTGGCTGGACTGGGCGGCCCCGACGCGGTGCGCCAATTGCTGTCGAGCCTGCCCGAATCCCTGTCCGTGCCGGTGCTGCTCTACCAGCACCTGGAAGTGGGCAAGCACGAACGGCTGGTCGAACAACTGGCCAAGATCAGCAAGCTGCCGGTCGCGCTTGCCGTGGACGGCGGGGCGCCGGAAGGCGGAAAGGTAACCTTGCTGCCTGCCGGCCTGTCCGCGAATGCCAACGATGGCAACCTGTCTTTTTCCACCGGTACGCTGGCCAGCCTGTTGCTCGCGATTTCCGCGCCGGAGAGCATGGTGATCGTGCTGAGCGGCGCCGATGCGCAACTCGTCCCTGCCATCCTCGCGGTTCGCGACGGCGGTGGTTCGGTGTTGGCGCAAGACCCG
>JAPLSI010000152.1 GCA_026398715.1 Gammaproteobacteria bacterium | reverse complement strand
TCCATCGGCGACGGCCCGGTGCACGCCGTGGTGCGGGCGATCGAACGTGCCACCGGCCATGAGCTGGCCATCGGTGATTTCCAGGTGCGTTCGCTCAGCCTCGGCGGCGACGCGCAAGGCCAGGCCACGCTGACCGTCGAGCACGCCGGCCGATCCATCCGCGGCAACGGCGTGTCCACCGACATCGTCGAAGCCGCCGCGTTGGCCGCGCTGGAAGTCGTCAATCGCATCGAGCGACTGGCCGATCGCGCGCCATCGCCGCCCCCGCACGCAGCCCATTCCAATCCATCCGTGTCGACGCCGATGCGCGCCGCACTCCAGCCTTGACGGAGCGACCGACCATGAAAGCCCCTTCCCTGCTCTGGCACAACGGCCGCATCAAGCCCTGGCATGAAGCCAGCGTGCACGTCGGCGCACATGCGCTGCACTACGGCTCGTCTGTCTTCGAAGGCGAGCGCGTTTACGCCACGCCGCAAGGCCCGCAGTATTTCCGCCTGGCCGAACACACCGAGCGCCTGTTCAACTCGGCGAAGATCTACGACCTGGCCATTCCGTACACGCCCGACCAGATCAATCGCGCCTGCGAGGAAGTGATCCGCACCACGGGCTTGGCCAGCGCCTATGTCCGCCCCATCGCCTATCGCTCGGGCTTCACCTTCAGCCTGGCGCCTTCGGCCGACGTGGCGGTGGATGTCGCCATCATCGCCATCGAATGGGGCAGCATGCATGGCGCTGCCGCGCTGCAGGACGGCGTGGATGTCTGCGTCAGCTCGTGGACGCGCGCGGCGCCGAACACCTACCCGACCGGCGCAAAGGCGGGCGGCAATTACCTGTCCAGCCAGTTGATCGCACAGGAAGCCGTGCGTGGCGGATTCGTCGAAGGCATCGCGCTGGCGCCGAACGGTCTGCTGAGCGAAGGCGCCGGCGAAAACATCTTCGTCGTGCACAAGGGCCGGCTGTACACGCCTTCGGCCGGCGCCAGCATCCTGTGCGGCATCACGCGCGATACCGTGTTCACCCTCGCCCGCGAGTTGGGTTACGAGGTGGTCGAACAATCGCTGCCGCGCGAGATGCTGTATTTCGCCGACGAAGTCTTCATGACCGGCACCGCGGCGGAAATCACGCCGGTTCGCTCGGTCGATCGCAAGCAGGTCGGCAAGGGCCAGCCGGGGCCGGTGACCAAAGCGCTGCAGAAGGCCTTCTTCGGCCTGTTCGACGGCAGCACGACCGACCAGTGGGGCTGGCTGACGCCGGTGACGGAAACCGCCACCCGTGAAATGGAGGCCGCGTGATGCCTGCCAACAAGCGCACCCTGCTCGACAAACTGTGGGACGCCCACCAAGTGTTGGCCGAAACGAAGGCCACGCCGGGCATCCTGTACATCGACCTGCACCTGATCCACGAAGTGACCTCGCCGCAGGCCTTCGATGAATTGCGCATGCGTGGATTGCCGGTGCGCAATCCGGAGCGCGTGCTGGCGACCCTTGACCATTCCACGCCGACTACGCCCACCGACGACCTGGGCCAGCATGTTTACGCCAATGCCGAGGCGGCCGCGCAGGTGCAGCAGCTTGAAACCAATTGCATGCAGTTCGGCATCGCGCTGCACGGCTGGAGCAGCGACAGCCGCGGCATCGTGCACGTGATCGGCCCGGAATTGGGCGCCACGCAGCCGGGCATGACCATCGTCTGCGGCGACAGCCACACCACCACCCACGGCGCCTTCGGCGCGCTGGCCTTTGGCATCGGCACCACCGAAGTCGGCCACGTGCTGGCAACGCAATGCCTGCTGCAGCGCAAGCCGAAGAATTTCGCCATCCATGTCGAAGGCAAGCTGCCGGCGGAGACCAGCGCCAAGGATCTCGCCCTGCACCTGATCGGCAAGATCGGCGTCAACGGCGGCACCGGCTACGTGCTGGAGTTCCGAGGCAGCGCCATCCGTGCGCTGGACATGGAACAGCGAATGACCCTGTGCAACATGTCCATCGAGGCAGGCGCTCGCGCCGCGCTGATCGCTCCGGACGAAACCACCTTCGCCTACCTGAAGGGTCGGCCGATGGCGCCACAGGCCGAAGCCTGGGATCGCGCGCTGGCCTATTGGCGCACGCTGCCAAGCGACGAAGGCGCCAGCTACGATCGCGAACAGCGCTTCGACGCCGCCGAGGTGCGTCCCACCATCAGCTACGGCACGCATCCGGGCATGGTCACCACGCTGCACGCGCCGGTGCCGGCGCCGCGCGACCTGCAGGAGCGACGCGCCCTGGAATACATGCATGTCGAATCGGGCAAGCCGATGGCAGGCATGCCGGTGGACCTGGTGTTCCTGGGCAGTTGCACCAATTCACGGCTGGGCGACCTGCGCGCCGCCGCCGAACTGCTGCGTGGCCGGCGAATCGCTTCACGCGTGCGGATGCTGGTGGTGCCCGGTTCCGTCGCCGTGCAACGCGAAGCGGAAGCCGAAGGACTGGACCAGGTCTTCCGCGCCGCCGGTGCCGAATGGCGCGAGCCCGGTTGCTCGATGTGCATTGCCATGAACGGCGACCTCGCCAAGCCCGGGCAGTTGGTGGTCAGCACCAGCAACCGGAATTTCGAGGGCCGACAGGGCCCGGGCGCACGCACCGTGTTGGCCAGTCCGCGCATCGCCGCCGCCTCTGCCCTGGCCGGCTGCATTGCCGATCCCCTGCAATTCGCCCGCGCGCAAACGGAGCAAGCCGCATGAAACCGCTCACCCGACTGCATTCGTGCACCGCCGTGCTGGCGCATGAAAATATCGACACCGACCGCATCATCCCGGCGCGTTTCCTGACCACCACCAGTCGCGAAGGCCTCGGTCGCCACGCCTTCCATGATTGGCGCTATCAGGCGGACGGCAGTCCCGATCCCGAATTTCCGCTCAACGATCCGGCCGCCCAGGGCTGCGAGATCCTGGTGGCGGGGCGCAATTTCGGCTGTGGTTCCTCGCGCGAGCACGCGCCCTGGGCCTTGCTCGATTACGGAATCCGCGCCGTACTGTCGTCCGAGATCGCCGACATCTTCCGCAGCAATGCCCTGCGCAACGGCTTGTTGGCGGTGGTGCTGGGCGAGGCCGAACATCGTTACCTGCTCAAGCACCCGCATATCGAACTGGCGATCGACATCGCCGAAGGAACGATCGAACTGCCCGATGGTGGGCGTTTCCGTTTCGAGATCGATGCCTTCGCCCGGCATTGCCTGTTGCAGGGCGTGGACCAGCTTGGCTTCCTGCAGCAGCACTCGCCGCAGATCGCCGCCTTCGAAAACCAGCGCGAGGCCCTTGCATGAAGGCGAGCATCGCCCTGCTGCCCGGTGACGGCATCGGTCCGGAAGTGACCGACGCCGCAGCGACCGTGCTTTGCGCGGTTGCTGCCGCCGCAGGTCACCAGTTCCACTTCAGCGAAAGTGCGATCGGCGGTTGCGCCATCGATGCCTTTGGCAGCGCCCTGCCCGATTCCACGCGCGACGCCTGCCTGGCCGCGGATGCCGTCTTGCTGGGTGCGGTGGGCGGCCCAAAATGGTCGGACCCGAAAGCCCCCGTGCGCCCCGAGCAGGGCCTGCTGCAACTGCGCAGCACGCTGGGCGTCTATGCCAACCTGCGACCGGTGCGCGTGCATCCGCGCGCAGCGGAATTCTCGCCGGTGAAAGCCGATCGCCTGGCTGGCGTGGACCTGATGTTCGTGCGCGAGTTGACCGGCGGCAGTTACTTTGGTGAGCGCATGCGCGACGCGGACAGCGCCAGCGACCAATGCCGCTACACCGTGGCGGAAATAGAACGCGTGCTGCGTCGCGGTTTCGAACTGGCGCGCAGCCGTCGCGGCCACCTGACTTCAATAGACAAGGCGAACGTGCTGGAGACCTCGCGGCTGTGGCGCGAGACGGCGATCCGCATCGCCGGCGAGTATCCCGACGTGCGCCTCGAACATCAACTGGTCGATTCGATGGCCATGTTGCTGATATCGCAACCTGCGCGCTACGACGTGCTGGTGACCGAGAACCTGTTCGGCGACATCCTGACCGACGAGGCCGCCGTACTGGCCGGCTCGCTCGGCCTGCTGCCCTCGGCATCGCTGGGCGACGGCAAGCGCGGACTTTACGAGCCGATCCATGGCTCGGCGCCGGACATCGCCGGCAAGCAATGGGCCAATCCGCTGGGCAGCATCCTGAGCGCGGCCCTGCTGTTGCGGCATTCGTTCGGCCTGGAGGCAGAAGCTGCCGCCATCGAATCCGCAGTTTCAGCCGTGCTCGATCGTTGTGAAATGACGCGCGACCTCGGCGGCAATGCGAGCACGTCGCAAATCACCGACGAAGTGCTCGAGGCGCTGCGCGACATCCGTTTCGACAGCAGGCAGGCAGCCGCATGAACACGCGCAAGCCGCAACGCAGCGACGCGATCAAGTCCGGGCCCGACCGGGCGCCGGCACGCGCGATGCTGCGCGCCACCGGCCTGGACGATGCCGCCATCGACAAGCCCTTCGTCGCGGTCGTGCACACCTGGTCGAACGTTTCGCCCTGCAACCTCAACCTGCGCGACCTGGCGCAATCGGCTTGCGCCGGCGTGCGCGCGGCAGGTGGCACGCCGATCGAATTCAACACCATCGCCGTGACCGACGGCATCGCGATGGGCACGCCGGGCATGCGCGCCTCGCTGGTGTCGCGCGAGTTGATCGCCGACTCGATCGAACTCGCGGTCGAGGGCCATTGCCTGGATGCCGTCGTGGTGCTTTGCGGCTGCGACAAGACCATTCCTGCGGCCGCCATGGCGCTGGCGCGGATGAACCTGCCGGGCGTGGTGTTGTATGGCGGCAGCATCGACCACGGCACGCTGGACGGCCAGGCCATCACCATCCAGGAAGTGTTCGAAGCGGTTGGCGCACATGGCGCGGGCAAGATCGGTTGCGAGCAACTGGCCAAAGTCGAGTCGCACGCCTGCCCCGGCGCCGGCGCCTGTGGCGGGCAGTTCACCGCCAACACCAAGGCCATGGTGCTGACGTCCCTGGGCCTGTCGCCGATGGGCTTGAACGACATCCCCGCCACCCACCCGGCCAAGGCCGAGGCTGCGTTTCGCTGTGGTGAACTGGCCATGGCCTGTCTGGAAAAAAACATCCGGCCGCGCGATTTCCTGACCGCGACAGCCTTCCGCAACGCGGCACGCCTGGTTTCTGCAACAGCGGGTTCCACCAATGCTGTACTGCACCTGCTGGCGATCGCGCACGAAGCGGACGTGCCGCTTGGCCTTGAGGATTTCGAAGCGGCAGCGAGCGGCACGCCCGTCATCGCAGACCTGAAGCCCGGCGGTCGCTACACCGCCGTCGAATTGACTGCCGCAGGCGGCACCACGCAGGTTGCACGCGAACTGCGGATTGCGGGAATGATTGACGACACGCCGACCGTTACCGGTCGCAGCCTGTTTGCCGAGTTG
>JAPLSI010000067.1 GCA_026398715.1 Gammaproteobacteria bacterium | reverse complement strand
GTCCGTCCAGGACGCCTACATCTACGGCTTTGCGCTCCAGCAGACCGACATGTCACCCCAGTCGCCCGAGGACTTCGCCGCGGTGGCACGCCAGCAGATGACGGACTACGCCGACATGCTCTCGGAGTTCCCTCACCTCGTCGAAGTGGTCGGCGGGCACGTGGCCGCAGCGGGGTACGACTACGAGGCGGAGTTCCTGTTCGGCCTCGACCTCATCCTCGACGGCCTGGAACGACTGCTCGAGGAGCAAGCCCCCTGAACGACGAAGACCCCGCGATGTGCGGGGTCTCGTGCTGGGACGGGAGCGACGGGACTCGAACCCGCGACCTCCGGCGTGACAGGCCGGCGCTCTAACCAACTGAGCTACGCCCCCAGCGAGGCTGGGAAGTATGCCCGACCGCAACCCGGCGTGACGGCCGGTGTTCAGAGGGCGGACTCACCGTAGCACCGGCGAACATCACCGACATGCACAGCCCCCGACTTCCTCTCGGCCTCACGGCCGCCCTCAGCACCCTCGCGGTGACCGCCACGGTCGCGCTCGCGTCCACCGTCGGCGGCACCGAGAAGGCCGACAAGCTGAACGGCACGCCCGCGGCGGACACGATCACCGCCTGCCAGCCCCAGAACACGAACGAGGCCAGGCGGTCCGAGAACAAGCGCACATGGCAGGTTCTTTGCACCACATGGAAGCTGGTGGCCATCAGGCCGCAGCCGCCGAAGGCTAAGATGACCGCATTGGTATGCAGGGGCCGAAGTCGACCGTAACTTAGCCAGGCGATATCGAAGTTAAGCGCCGGCCAGTACAGCTGGGCGGCGATGAAGACGCCGACCAACATGCCTACGATGCCCCAGACCACGGTCATGGCCGTGAACTGGCGCACAATCTTGTCGTTGTAAGTTTCTGAAAGTAGCTGTGTGGCCATTGCCTGTCCCTTTTTTGCGCCGCGCGTAGTTTTGCCGACCCGACTATGCCGGGACTTGACCTAGATCAAACGGGGCGGGAGGCCCTCTGTCCGCCCCATCATGGATTGTATTATCGAGAGGCGAGCGCTTTGCGCACGGCGATCAGGAATTCGGGGTCGGGCTTGGTGCCGATGGTCTCGGTTCGCGCCAGGATGCGGCCATCGGCGTCGAGCAGGATCAGGACGCTGGTGTGGTTGAACTCCCCATCAGCCAGGGCACGGTACTTGATGCCCAGAACCGCCGCGAGTGAACGCACGTCCTTGGGTTCGGGCCGCAACAACGTCCAGCGCCTGGCATCGATGCCACGCTTCTTGGCCAGCGCCGTGAGGGCAGCAGGAGAGTCCCGCTTGGGATCAAGGCTGACCATCACCACGCCAAGCCGCGCGCGCTCGGCCTGCGTCAGGGACATGTCGATGGCCTTGCCGCTTTCGATGATCAGCGGGCACATGTAGGGGCAGGAAACATAGAACATCGTGGCGATGCGTGGTTGGCCGCGAAACTCAGACCACTGCCGAGGCCGGCCGGAGGCATCGAGCAGCTTCGCCTGGAGCTGATAGACGGAGTTGCCGGGCAGGGGTTTTGCGACGGCTGCCGCACTGGCCGCGCCGACAGTGCACAGGGCGCTGGCCACGAGGGCGAGCCATGCAAGTCGCTTCATGGAAGTTTCCTCGCGCACCGGAAGCCCAGGTTGGCAGTGGCATCGGCGCCTTCAAGCGACGATAACATCGCTACTCGCATCAGCACCGCGTAATTCTCGCGGTCGCCCATGGAAAGCGAACCCGCACCGCAGAACTTGGCCTTGTCGGCGTCGCCCTGGTTGCGGTTGTCGCCGGAAATCAGCAGGGCGGAGAAATCGTCGGTCCACTCCCATACCAGGCCATGCATGTCCTGCACGCCATAGGCATTGGGTGCCTGCAGGCCGGCACGGGCGAGCGCCTCGTTGGAAGGGCGGGAGTACCAGGCGAGTATCCGTTCGCGCCATGCCGGGTCGCTGCGGGCATCCCGGCGGGTTTCGTCTGCGGCCGCGGCGTATTCCCACTGCTGCCAGGTGGGCAGCGAAGCAGATTGTGCCTCGCAGTAGGCACTGGCTGCGAACCAGCTCACCCAGGTAACTGGTTGGGCGGCCGTTGCCCTCTTGCCCAGTTCGATGGGCCCAGCCCACTGCGAAAGGTAGCGCGACTCGGCAAACACGGGCGCAACGCGATCGCGGCGCCACTCCGGATGCGCCTTCACGAAAGCCAGGAACTCACCATTCGTCACTGGCCTGCGCATCAGCGAAAACGGCTGTATCTTTTGCGGACCTTTGAGGTCTTCGTACTGCAGGGTGGACTTGAAGTTACCACCCGGCAGGTCCACGTAAGCCGTGTCGCTGGCGTTGACGCCAGCGACAGGCAGTACCAGTAACGCGAACAGCGCGCTTCGCTTCATCAATACGATCTCAGTGCGCCGATGCCGCTGGCGCCGGAGCCGCCTTGCGGCGAGCAGTCACTTCGGCCTTGTCGATTCGGCCGCCCGGGTTGCCCCAGCTGTTGAGCACGTAGGTGCCGATGTTGGCGATCTCGTCGTCGGTCAGCTGCGTCATTGGCGGCATCACCGAGTTGAAGTCCTTGCCGTTGACCGTCACCGGTCCGTTCAGGCCGTGCAGCACCACGTCGATGATCTTCTTGGGGTCGGCCGCGATGTAGCTGGACTTGGCCAGCGGCGGGAACACGCCTTCGAGACCCTGGCCGTTGGGCTGGTGGCAGGTCGAGCACGTGCCGGCGAACAGCGCCTGGCCGGCCTTGATCTGGTCGTCCACCGTCAGCGCGCCCGACTTGGCAGCCGTGGCTGCAGTGGCAACCGCAGCCAGGTTGGGCTGGGCGCGATCGCCAATGTACATGGCGTCGACTTCCTTGCCCGAATAGATTTCCTTGTTCTCGGGGCCGTCCGCTTTCAGGATCGCCAAGGCGCCCTTGTTGAAGGCGCGGAAGATGGAGTGGTCGACCAGCACGTAGCTACCCGGGACTTCCATGTGGAACTCCATGATCGCCGCTCCACCTGACGGAATCAGCGTGGTCTGCACGTTCTCCTGGAAGCGGGCGCCGCCTTCGAACCAGACCTTGTCGAAGATTTCGCCGATGACATGGAAGCTCGACACCAGGTTGGGGCCGCCATTGCCGACGAACAGTCGCACGTTCTCGCCGACCTTCGCGGTCAGGGCCTTGTCGCCGGTCATCGAGCCTTCAGCGCCATTGAACAGCACATAGGTCGGGTTCTCGTCGATGCCCTTCTGCATGTCGAATGCCTGGTGACCCTTCTCACGATATTTTCCGGCCGTGTAGAAGTCGCCCTGCATCACGTAGTACTCCTTGTCCACCGGCGGCAGGCCTTCCGGCGGTTCGACCAGGATCAGGCCATACATGCCGTTCGCGACATGCATGCCCACCGGCGCAGTCGCGCAGTGGTAAACATACAGGCCGGCATTGAGCGCCTTGAAGGTAAACCGGCTGACATGGCCGGGCGCGGTGAAGCTCGATGCGGCGCCCCCGCCAGGACCCGTCACGCCGTGCAGGTCGATGTTATGGGGCATCTTCGAATCAGGCATGTTGCGCAGGTGGAAAACCACCGTGTCGCCTTGCCGGATGCGGATGAAACTTCCGGGCACCGTGCCGCCGAAAGTCCAGAACGTGTAGGTCACGCCCTCGGAAATTTCCATTTCCTTTTCGATGACGTTCAACTCGACGATTACTTTTGCCGGTGTCTTGCGACCCGTTGCCGGGGGGACCATCGGTGGACTGGTTAGCACCGCCTTGATCTCCGGGCCTTGCGGAGGACCGAAGTCACCCTTGAGCGAGCCACCGGTCTCCTTCTGGTTTTCGGCGCTGGCGACCGCGTCGGTCTTGTCGGCGTTGCGGTCGCAGCCGGAAAGCAACAATGCGCCGGCGGCGAATGTGGCGGCGAGCAGCTTGGTCAAATGTTTCATTGGCATTCCCCTACGTGGACCCTTGGTCGATGCCGCCAGTGTCGGTAATGGGCAGCCTGGCCGCCCTGACGTGGGTCAAGTCACTCCGAATCGCGGCCAATCCATCCTGTCTCTTGACCCCGGTCAATGCTTGGCTATTGGTCGAGGTAAAGACTGGCGACAGTCCTGCAGGAGGAAACGTCCCATGTCACGAATTGCACTAGTACTGCCTCTGGCTTGCGCACTGTCCGCTTCATCGGCGGCCGCGGCAAGCCCCGTCAGTGTCGAATGGAACCTGCGGTTCAGGCATGAGCAGGTAAGCGACGACGCTTTCGCCCATGATGCCAGTGCCGAAACCGCGCGATTGCGCCTGGCGTTGCGAGCTGCGCTCGGCAAAGGCGTCTTCCTGATGCTGGAAGGCGAGGGCATCGCCAGCGCAGGCAATGACTACAACAGTGGTGCGAACGGCCGCATTGCGTGGCCGGGGATCGCCGATCCGAAAGGCGCAGAGATCAACCAGGCGCTGATCGGTTGGCGCGGCGCCAAATTCGCCACCAGCCTGGGTAGGCAACGTATCAACTGGGACAACCAGCGCTGGATCGGCAGCGTCGGTTGGCGCCAGAACGAACAGACATTCGATGCTGCATCATTCGAGTACAGCGCATCGCCTGACCTCACGTTGCGCTATGCCTGGCTGGATCGGGTGCACCGGATCTCGGGCGATGACGCCATCGATCCGCTCGCGCGTGAAAGGCGACTCGATTCACACGTGTTCAATGCAGGCTTCAAGCATGGCGTCCAGCAGTGGACGGCCTATGCCTACCTGCACGACGACAGGGACCTTGCCACCGCGTCTACCGCCACTTACGGTGTGCGCTGGACGGGCACGGCGCACAAGCGCTGGGGCTGGACGGCGGAA
This sequence comes from Gammaproteobacteria bacterium, assembly GCA_026398715.1. The sequence goes on along the minus strand of JAPLSI010000067.1, from coordinate 10,005 downwards.
GTCGCAAGGCAAGTCGACCATGCCGACAATCCTCTGGGCTTCGCGCATTCGTACTGGCTGGTCGAGCCGTCGCTGCAGGCGCACGGCATTACCTGGAAACTCGGATGGGAGCATCTGGGCGGAGACGGCCGCCACGCGTTGCAGACGCCTCTGGCGACGCTGCATGCATTCAACGGCTGGGCCGACAAGTTCACCACGACGCCGGCCGCCGGACTGGAAGACAGCTATCTGTCCGCCACTGGAAAGGCTGGCAAATTCGCCTGGATCGTGGCGGCACACGACTATCGCGCCGACCGGGGCGGTCAGAGGTACGGCCGGGAGTTCGACCTGTCGATTGGTCGGGCGCTGGGCACCCACTGGAATGCCCTGCTCAAGCTGGCGGACTACCAGGCCGATGGCTTCGCGCGCGACACCCGCAAGATCTGGCTGCAGGCCGAATACACGGGCAAGCTTCCGCGCTGACGTGTAGCGCGATGCTGGCCGGTCAGCCGGCCAGCATCGCGAAGATTCCGGTCGGCTGGTGGCTGCGGGCAACGCTCGCCATGAAGCAAAACACCAGTAATGCCAGCACGTAACACGTGCGACGTTGCGCAGCGGTGCTGCCGCGCTTCAACGCAAGACTGCCAAGCACCACATAAACGGGGAGCAGCAGCAGTTTCACTGTCAGCCAGCCGTTGGCGAACATCGCGCCGGGCAGGATCGTCAGCAGCATCATCGCCGCCGTCAGCAAGATGACGTCCACGGTGTAGCTGAGGAAACGCAGGGGCGCTGCCATTGCAAAGGACTGCCGGCCGAACTGGACCAGCAGCCCGCGAAGCAGGAACAATCCGCCGCTGCAGATCACGCTGGCGATGTGGACCCATTTAATTTGCGCGTAGAACTCGATCATGTCAGCCGGGCTTTCCGTCAACACGCGCTGTCAGGTAGGTGCGCGCCATGGCCGCGACCCACGGTCCCAGGGCGACGAACCAGCCGATTGCTGCCAGGATGTGCCAGGGCAGGGGATCGACGCTGAATTCAGCAGCGATGCGCATCACCGCAACCACCTGGATCGCGATGAAGGCAAACCAGGCAATCGTCGGCATCTCCAGTGGGCGGCCCGAGTGGCCGCGCGTCACGCGGGTGACCATCGCCACCAGCAAGCTGCCGAAGAATCCGATGAACAAGGCATGCGCAGGCGCGCGACCCAACTCGAAACTTCCGGTCAGCAGGTAAGCGATGCTCTGGGTCGAGTACAGCGCAAACGTGATGGGCAGCCACGCCAGGCCCAGGAACAGTGCACGCAGCAGGCCCGGCATCGGACCGGGCGGCCACCATCGCCAGCAAACGGTGGTGGCCAGCGCCAACAGGCCCAGGTCCGGCGCCCAGAGCCAGCGATAGCCATGCACCAGTTCCAACGCCAGGTGCAGCAGGGCGAGCGCCCAGAACGTGGCCAGCAGGCTGTTCGGTCGCCACGCCACATATCCGCGGACGACGTTGCCGGCGAAGAATGGAAACATCCGATGCGCGACGGTCATGTAGACCGGCAGCAGCAGGCCGAACGTGCCGATCTTGATGCTGGCGAACTCCCACAAGGGCGAGTGGCCGAACTGATAAGCAGCGTGCGCCAGCAAGCCGCACATGCCGAGCACGAGCGCCGCGAAGCACGACCGTGCATGCCAGTTCTTTCCGCGGTCGCGCCAGACCAGGGGTCCGAGCGTCGCCAGCAGCGCCGTCCATCCCGCCACCGTCATGAACAGACCGACCAGAAGGCCTGAAGGCCAGCCCATCGCGCCTGCAATCGTCGCAAGCTGTCCGCCGAAGATGCCCAGGCCAACCGGGGCGTAGCGCCACAGCGGCACGTCTGGCTGCGCCATCCATCGCGGAAAGACAGTCAGCAGGAATCCGGCCATGAACGACGGAAGCACCTGGTACTGCATGACGAAGGCATGCACCCATCCCGCCACGACCTGCGGTTGAGTCGCAGTCAGTGCAAGCCCGGGCATGCGTTGCGAGATCAGCCACGCGGCCCACCAGGCCATTCCGAGCAACAGGTTCGTCGTCCCGATGAAAAACAGGAGTCGATGCGGCGCCCAACCCAGGCGCCGCATCGACAGTTCCGAATCTGCAGTGTGCATTTTCGAATCAGGCATCAACCGGTTCCGCGACTTCCGGCAATGCAGGCTCGGGGGTCGGCACGACCCAGAGCCGGAACACGAACCAGGCCAGGGACAATGCCCCGACGCTGAAGATCGTATCGCCCGGTACGCGCATCCAGATCAGCATCTCGACGATGGGCTGCTGCATGAATTCCGCCGAACGCGCATAGGAATAGCCATGCTCGATCGCCGCCAGCAGCTGCATGATGCCCAGGGGAAGCAGCGTCAGCAGCGCCATCAGCACCAGGCCGATGTTCAGCGACCAGAACGAAAGCTCCAGAGCCTTGGTATTCCACACGACCTTGCCGCGCAATCCACGCATGCAGAACAGCATCAGCGCGATGCCCAACATGCCGTACACGCCGAACAAGGCGGTGTGTCCGTGCAGCGGGGTCAGGTTGAGGCCCTGCATGAAGTACAGCGACACCGGCGGATTGATCAGGAAGCCGAACAGGCCAGCGCCAACCAGGTTCCAGAACGACACCGCCAGGAAGAACATGATCGGCCAGCGATAGCGGGCCATCCAGGGTGTGGACTTGCCGAGCTTCCAGGTGTGGTAGACCTCGAAGCCGATATAGGCCAACGGCACCACTTCCAGTGCACTGAAGCTCGCGCCCAGTGCCACCACCGCCGTCGGCGTGCCGACGAAGTACAGGTGGTGAAGGGTGCCGAGTACGCCGCCCGACAGGAAGATGATGGTCGCGAACAAGACGGCAACCGCCGCCACCGACGTCTTGATCAGGCCCAGGCGAGTGAAGATCAGGGCCATCACCGCGGTTGCGAACACTTCGAAGAAGCCCTCGACCCAAAGGTGCACCAGCCACCAGCGCCAGTATTCGACCTCGGAGATGTGGGTGTGCTCGTTCCACATCAGGGCGGCACCGTAGAACAGGCCGATCGCCACGGTGGACAGGAACAACAGGGTCACCATCGTCCGCGAGGATGTGGACGGCCCGCGCAGGATCGGCCACAAGGCGCGACCCACCAGTGTCAGCCAGAGCAGCAGCCCGACGAACAGGAACCACTGCCAGAAGCGGCCCATGTCCGCGTACTCCCAACCCTGGTGGCCGAACCAGAAATTATTCTCCAGTCCGAGCTTTTGCATGATCGCCAGGTACTGGCCGGCGAACGATCCGACCACGATCACCAACAGACAGACGAACAGGAAGTTCACGCCCAGTCGCTGGAATCGGGGTTCGTGACCCGACAGCGCTGGTCCGATGTACAGACCCGTCGCCAGCCATGCGGTGGCGATCCAGAGCACGGCGAGTTGGGTGTGCCAGGTGCGGGCGAGGGAGTAGGGGAGGAAGTTCGAGAGCTCGAACCCGTAGGCCGTCTGACCCTCGACCTGGTAGTGCGCGGTAATCGCACCGAGCAGGATCTGGCTGAGGAACAGCGCAAGCACCACCCAGAAGTATTTTGCCGTCGCGCGCATCGATGGCGTGGGTTCGAGAGTCGCAAATGGATCCGTCGCGGGTAATGCATCCACGGCGTCCTCGCGCCCGTGGTGGACGGCGTGATACCAGCCGAGCAGCGCGATGCCCGCGATCAGGAACATCACGCTGAAGACGGACCAGCCCCAGAGCGCCGGCGGCGGCTTGTTGCCTACCAGCGGTTCGTTGGGCCAGTTGTTGGTGTAGGTGACTTTCTTGCTGGCCAGCACGCCTTCGGGGCTGATCGCAGTGATCGCATCTCCCGCGCGTTCGGTCGTCGCGGCCCAGGCAGTCCACCAGAAAAATGCCGTCAGTGCCCGGCGATGTTCTGCGCTATCCACGGTGTCCTGCTTCATCGCATAGGCTTCGCGCAGCTTGGCCGTGCTGGGGTCGTTTCCGAACAGGCTTTCGTAATGCGCGGCGACGTTCGACAGTGCTGCGGCGCGGTCGCGGGTAAGCGTGATCGTGCCGGTCGTGGGGTCGTAGGTATTGGTGCGCATCATCGGCTCTAGCCGACCGCGCAAGGCTGCCTGTTCCTCAGGCGGCAACTGCGCGTAGGTGGCCGCGCCACCGTCGCTGCGCGCCCACATATTGAGGACCTCGATGGATTCGCGGTGCAGCCAGTCCGCGCTCCAGTCCGGCGCGACATAACCGCCGTGGCCCCAGATCGAACCCAACTGCATGCCGCCCATCGATTGCCAGACCTGGCGCCCGGTTTCGATATCGGCGCGGGTGTAGATCACCGTGCCATCTTCGACCAGCACTTTTTCCGGCACGGGCGGGGCAGCCCGGAATATTTCTCCGCCGGCCCATAGCAGGACCGAGAAGGAAACGACGAGTAATACGCCCAGGCCGATCCAGAGCTTTCTGGTGGTGTTCATGACAGTCTCCAATGTGAACACGTGCATGTTCAGCGTGGCGACGATTAGTCGCCATGACATGGATCAAGTCATCCCCAGAGGGCTATTGGCGCAGGACGGGACCTGCCAGTTCTTCCAGTTGCTCGCGTCCCACCAGTTCGACCTCGCGCCGCTCCACCAGCAGCAGGCCGTCCTGCTGGAAGCGTCGCAGCACGCGGCTGACAGTCTCCGGCGCCAGGCGCAGGTAATTGGCGATGTCGGTGCGCGCCATCGTCAGCTGGAAGCGGTTGGGAGAAAATCCACGGGCTGCAAGCCGCCTCGAGAATGCGATGAGGAACGCAGCCATGCGCCGGTCCGCCGACCAATCGCCGGCGAGCAGGGCGGCGCGACCGATGTCCCGGCTGAGCAGCCGGAACAGGTGCCGTTGCAGTCCCGGCATTTTCGCCGCCAGCACCGCCATCTTCGGGAATGAGAAGCGGCAAAGCATCACCGTGTCCAGGGCGACGGCGTTGCACGGATAGTGTTCGCCATCGATCGCGCTCAGGCCGATCACTTCACCCGGAAGATGGAATCCGAGGACGTGTTCGCGACCATCCGGGTCGATGACATAAGTCTTCACCGTGCCGGCACGCACTGCGGCAATGGCCTCGAAGCGGTCGCCTTCGCGGAAAACATGATCGCCCGCGTGAAGGGGGCCGACATGCTCGACCAACACGTGCAGGTCATTGAGAGCGCGCTTGTCCATGCCTTCGGACAGGCATGCCTGGGAGAACGCGCAGGTTGAACAAAAATGCAGCTGGTCGCCGTCGTCGGCGATGATGTGCGCGTCGGCCTTGGGAAACGCAGGGTGGTTCATCCCGCCCCCCCAACCGCAATCAGATTGCGCGGGAGAAGCGGGGGGCAAGGGTTGCAGCCGGTTTTTCCAGGTATCGGTCGAAGCACATCGCAATATTACGCAGTAGCAGGCGTCCCTGCGAGGTCACGGTGATCCGTCCGGGCTCGATGCGGACCAGGCCGTCCTCTTCCAGGGGCTTCAGGCGCTCGATCGAATCGGCGAAATAGTCGTTGAACCGGATGCCGTAGCGACGTTCCAGGGCCGCGACGGGTACCTCCCCCTGGCACATCAGTTGCTGGATGAGATCCGCGCGCAGCTGATCGTCTTCGGTGAGCTGCATGCCCCTGAAGACGGGCAGCCGGCCTTCGTCGATCGCGATCTGCCAGCTGGGCAAGTCACGGGGGTTCTGGCTGAAGCTGTCGCCGATGTGGCTGATGGCGCTGACACCCAGGCCGATCAGGTCGCTGTCGGAATGGGTCGTGTAGCCCATGAAATTGCGGTGCAGCCCGCCACGAGCCTGGGCCTGCGCCAGATCGTCGTCGGGCAGGGCGAAGTGGTCCATGCCGATGTATTGGTAGCCGGCATCGGACAGCTTCTGGATCGCCAGTTGAAGCAGGGCCAGCTTGGCCTCGGGACTTAGAAGGTCGCTCGCCTCGATCTGGCGCTGCGCCTTGAACAGTTCGGGAAGATGCGCGTAGCTGTAGACCGCGATGCGGTCGGGTCGGGCCTGGATGACGGTATCGAGGGTCTTGGAGAAACCCGGCAGGTTCTGCTTCGGCAGGCCGTAGATGAGGTCCACGTTGACAGAGCGGAAGCCGTTGCTGCGACAGGCGTCGATGACGGCCAGGGTCTGTTCGACGCTCTGGATCCGGTTGACGGCTTCCTGGACGGCCGGGTCGAAGTCCTGGACGCCCAGGCTGGCGCGGTTGAAGCCGATGCTTGAGAGTTCGGCGATTTCGGCCGGGGAAATAAACCTCGGATCGAGTTCGATCGAGATGTCGCGGCTGTCGCTGTCCGAGAAATGGAACTGGCGACGCAGGCAATCAACGACTTCGCGCAACTGTGCGGGGGTCAGGAAATTGGGGGTGCCGCCGCCGAAGTGGAGCTGGATGACCTCGCGATCGCGGTCGAACAAGGCGGCGGTCAGGTCGATCTCGCGATACAGGCGCGCCAGGTACGATTCGGACCGCGACGTGTCCCGGGTGATTATCCGGTTGCATCCGCAGTAGAAGCACGGGCTGAGGCAGAACGGCACGTGCACGTAGATGGACAGCCGGCGCGGAATCGGGTCGCCGTTGCTGCTGATGGCAGCTTCACGCAATTGGGTTTCGCCGAATTCGTTGCTGAACTGCGGCGCGGTCGGGTACGAAGTGTACCGAGGGCCGGGCGTGTCGTAGCGTCGCAGCAGTTCAGGGTCGATGGCGGAGGCGTGGCTCATGGCGCCAAGTTATCGGCCAGGAACCGGTACCGCCTTGATACGGATCAAACCCTCCGAAGGTTTACATAATATACATTATGCGAAGTACTACCGATCCCGCCAGAGATGGGCGTACTCCGGATACCGGGCCTTGAAGGCCCTGGCATAGGAACAGGCCGGCACGACCGTCCATTCCGAAGCCTCGGCATGTGCCATCGCCGCCTTCATCAGCTCCGACGCAATCCCCCGGCCGGCGATTTCCTCGGGCACGCCCGTGTGGACGATGGTCATGACCTTGCCCACGAGCCTATAGACCAGCTCAGCGCCGTGTCCCTCCGCGGACGTGTGGAACCGGTGCAACTCGACGTCGTGCTTGATCGGCATGCCCATGGAAGCTTCCTCGTTGGAGTCCATTGCCAGACTAATGCGCGGCAACAGGATCGGGCATGAACAGGCGTCCTTGCCGTGCCGTCGCAATTTGCCGATATTAGACCCACGAATGAAGACTCTTGCCACGGCCTCCGATTCCGACCTTCACGCGATGCTCGTCGAAATGACGAACGAAGCCGTGATCCTGCATTCCGACGACCGCATCCAGGTGGCCAACGAAGCGGCGGCGCTCTTGCTGGGCGCGAAATCGGCAGAGGTACTCCGGGAACGGCCCGCCAGTTCCATCTTCCCCGTACAGGCGGGCGCCTCTGCCAGTCGCCAGGTAGCCGCGTATCCGCGCCGACGCAGCGTGATCCAGTCCTTGCTAAAGATGGACGGGACCGAATTGAAGGTCCTGCTTTCGGAACGGGCCTGTGTCTACCGGGGAAGACCCGCCATGCAGGTGGTCTTCCGCCTGCCCTCCCCGTCCCCGTCAACGGCGGACGCGTCGGACGCCGATCTGCTGACGGAGTTGCCGAATCGCCGGCAGTTCCGCAGCCACCTGCAGTCGGCGATCGACCGCGCGATCCGCAATCGCCACCAGGTCTGGGTCCTGTATGTCGATATCGACCGGTTCGACGTGGTCAACACCACGCACGGCCACCACATCGGCGACCAGATCCTCGCCGAGGCCGCCGCGCGCCTGCAGCAGTGCGTGCGCAAGACCGACCTCATCGCCAGTCCCGGGGGAGACGAGTTCCTGATTGCGCTGGAAGGCACGACCGACCTGGATGGCGCCCGGGTCGTGGCAAGCCGCGCACTGCAGTCGCTTGCACAGCCGTTCCTGATCGAAAACAGCAATATTGCACTGAGCGCCTGCATCGGTATTTCAGTCGCGCCAGGCGATGGAACGGCGCCCGACGACCTGCTGCAGAACGTGGACGTCGCGATGTGGCAAGCCAAGGCCGGAAGCAGGAACCGCTTCGAATTCTATTCTGCGGCCATGGACGTCCAGCATCGCCGCAGCACGCTGGTGCGCGCGCAAACCGAGGCCAGGCTGGCCAGCCTGACGCCGCGCGAACACGAAGTGCTGGAGCGGTTGATATCGGGCGAAGCGAACAAGATGATCGCCTACATGCTCGGCTCGAGCATGCGAACCATCGAGCACCATCGCGCCAAGATCATGAGCAAGATGGAGGCGGGCTCGCTTCCGCAACTGGTGCGGATGGTGCTGGGGCGACGCGACGGTTGATCTGTCGGCGTTGGATCAGGCGCCGCGGCACGCCTCCGCCATTTGCACGTAACCGGGAAACACGCGTCCTGGCGCGCAGACGGGACAGTCCGGGTCGGCGCCCAGCCGCGTCTCGCGAAAACGCATCGCCAACGCATCGAAGTGCAGCAGCCTGCCCGACAGCGATTGCCCGAGTCCAAGGATCAACTTGATCGTTTCGGTGGCCTGCAACAGGCCGATGATTCCGGGCAGCACGCCAAGGACGCCCGCTTCGGCACAATTGGGCGCGTCTTCGGGCCGGGGCGCTTCGGGAAAGAGGCAGCGATAGCACGGCGCGGTTCCGCGTTGCCGACCGGCATCGAACACGCTCGCCTGGCCCTCGAATCGATGCACCGCGCCATACACGAGCGGCTTCCCCAGTTGCACGCAGGCATCCGACAACAAGTAACGCGTGGGAAAATTGTCGGCCCCGTCAACGACCACATCCACGTCCGCCACCAAGGATTCGACGTTGTCGGCATCGAGTCGGGTAGCGCGCATATCGAAGCGCGTGCGCGGGTTGAGCGCAGACAAGGCGTACTGCGCGGATTCGACCTTGTCCATGCCGATCCGCGACTCGGTGTGCAGGATTTGCCGCTGAAGGTTGCTTCGGTCCACCTGGTCGTTGTCGACGAGTCGCAGGAATCCGACGCCCGCCGCGGCCAGGTAGAACGCGGCCGGTGACCCGAGGCCGCCCGCGCCCACCATCAGCACGCGCGCTTTCTCCAGTTGCTTCTGGCCATCGACGCCGACCTGGGGCAACCGCAGGTGTCGCGAATATCGTTCCAGGAAATCAGGGTCCTCGGTAGTGCTGACCGGCAGTCCTGCGGATTGCCAGGCTGACATCCCGCCGGCAACCGAGCGCAGCGAACCATATCCCTGGGAGGCGAGCGACTGCGCCGCAAGCATCGAGCGGCGACCGCTGCCGCAAATCAACAGGACGGTGTCGTCCTTGGCTGAAACAAACTTCGTCGGGTTGGATTCGAGTGCAGCGCGGGGAATGGCGAGCGCGCCTTCGGGCAGGCCCAACGCATGCTCGTCCGCTTCCCGCACGTCGATCAGGCGACAGCCGGCGCGCTGCAATTGCACTGCCTCGGCTGGCGAAATTTCCCGAATACTTTCCACGGGCGCTAGTCTAGCGCGATCAAATCCGGCGCGATCAAAACTGCGCCATCGGCAGTACTTCCAGCAGGCTGCCCTCGCCCCATCGTGCCGCGCCCTCGGGCAGCACGATCAGGCAATTGGAATCGGCAACGGCGCGCAAGCGGTGCGAACCGTCGGCTGGATTGGGCACGACCTGCAATTGTCCCGTGGCATCGCACGCCAGGCTGCCGCGCAGGAATTCCAGACGGTCGTGGGTTTTCCCGATGGGCGATGACAACTTCGCCACCAGCCGCGTTCGCGCCGTGGTCCTTGCCTGCAATCCGTCCAGGAATCGCCGCGCCAGCGTCAGGTAAGTGGCGAAAACCGAAACGGGATTTCCGGGAAGGCAGATCAGGTGGGCCGAGCCCAGGCGGCCAGCCAACACCGGCATGCCCGGCCGCATGCGCACCTTCCAGAAATAGGTTTCGCCCTGCTCGGCAAGCAAGGCCGGAAGGAAATCCTTTTCACCCGCAGAAACTCCTCCGCAGGTAATCACCACGTCGAAGGAAAACGCGGCATCGGCCAGGGCGGCTGCAATTC
>JAPLSI010000054.1 GCA_026398715.1 Gammaproteobacteria bacterium | reverse complement strand
CAAGCGCTTGCGACCCAGCGACTCCACCAGCTCCGCAATACTCAAGGTCTGCCAGTACTCGAGCTTTCGCAGCCCCTGAAGGACGCGCTCCTCGATGCCATCGTGCGCGTAGAACTGCAGCTCGAGTGCCGGCACGTCGACAGCATCATCGCGGGCTGGTACGCACATCTGCCCGCGACCCGTCGCCAGCCACTCGTAGTGCACCGACGTAATCACGGCGAGCTTCGAAAGATTGGAAGACGTTGGCGTCGAGCCGCCGGGCCGTTCCCACTGCGCGACCGCGCTTCGATTCACGCCGATCTGCGCAGCCAGTTCCGTCTGTGAGTAAGCGAGGCGACGCCGCGCCTGCCTGATCCGTGTCGTCAAATCTCTCATTGAATCCGCTCCCCAGCGGTGACGCAGTGCTTAGTGTCGCTGCTGAAGTCAGCAACTCTCCCCAAAACTTGTACGCATTCACTGACGGCTGGCGCCTACATCCCCTGATGTCGCGGTTTACCCGGCTCGCGGCAGCATGGCTTCCCGATGACCAATGCGTCAAGGCTTTGCGACGCACGTCACAAGACAAGGCTATCGCATAGGCTGGCTGCAAGTCGGGTTGTGCCGTCGGCTCGCTCGCGTCGTTCAACAGGGGAAGTGCATGCAGGGCAAAGTGGATATCAGTCTGGTCGGCGCGATGGCGGTTCTCTGCCTCGCATGCGGAACCGCAGACCTTCGCGCCGACACCATCGTCAATCCTTCCACCGAGTACCTCAACCGCATCAAGGTCGCAGAGTCGGTACAGCCGCTGGGCGATTCCCCGTTTGGCGAGAACATCAGCCTCTACACCGGCGTCGTCGGCTTCAAGCAGACCGACATTTCCTATCCCGGCATCGGTCCGACCATCACGCTCACCCGGTCGTACGAGGCGTCGGGCTCGCCCGTGACATTCAGCAATGACCTGCCAATGGCCGACTGGGATCTCTCGATTCCCCAGATATCGACCGTGATTCCGGGCAACCGGATGGGCAACCACGGAACGTGGAGCGTAGCCACAAGCACGTCCAACAGCCTGGCGAGATGCTCGCAATTCAATGAAGTCAGCCATGCGCCGTACTCGTATGGATTTTCGTGGTGGCATGGGTACCAGTTGATAACCGGCGATGGTGGCAGCCAGCCCCTGCTGAAGCGGACTTCCACAAACACGCTCGCGCCCGGCAACAACACGGCGGCCTATCCCATCGTGACCCCTGGGCACTGGATGCTCAGCTGCCTGCCTTCCACCAACAATGGCATGCCGGGCGAGGCATTCATGGCCCTCGCTCCCGATGGCACGAAATACTGGTTCAACCAACTCGTCTACGGTCCCTCGCTCGAGACGCTTGTCGAACAGATTCCGTATCCGAACCGACCAGAAGACAACATCGCAACGGTGCCCGTGGAGGGATATGTCGGTGACGGATCGACGACATCATCGGAGCCGACGACGGAAACGCCGAACGTCTACTGGGGAATCGACGAACTGTTCCTGCCGCGCCAGACCGGGCATATGTACGCCAGTCGCGTCGAGGACAGATTCGGCAATTGGCTGGCCTATACCTACGACACGGTCGGACGACTGACCGAAATCAATGCCAGTGATGGCCGGAAAGTCGTAGTTGGGTGGCGGACGGATGCCCCGCTTGTGGACAGCATCACGCTGCAACCCGGCGTGGCCAATGCACGTACCTGGCGATACGAATACAGCAATCCCACTGACAAATGGAGCCGCGTGCTCACGCGCGTTGTACAGCCGGACCAGACGGCTTGGGGCTTCGCCATGAACAGTGCCGCCCAGGTGAAGTTGCCCGCTCCCGATCCGGATGGAATGTGCGGCCAGCGAGGCTTCACCCAGGTAGCGGCCGACGAAAACTACGCGTCGATGTCCATCACCCATCCCGGTGGATTGGTCGGTCGATTCGAACTCTCGCTGCGGGCGCATGCCAGGTCATGGGTTCCGACCACCTGCGTGTACGCCAACGGCGCCATCAACCCACCATCGGAACACCTGCCGGTTGTCTATCTGTCGCTCTCGCTCGCCAAGAAGACGTTCAGCGGCCCGGGCGTGCCACCGATTGATTGGGTCTACCGCTATTCGCCCGCGTGGGGCAGCACCAGTGCGGAATGCGCAACCTACGCCTGTCGTGAATGGCAGTGGGTAGAAGTGACCGATCCCGAGCAACAAACCGTGCACTACACCTACAGTACGAAGTGGGGCCATTCAGAGGGCAAGTTGCTGTCGACAGTGGCTGGCGTCTCGGAGCGAGGCCTGGACAATCCATCGGGCCTGCAAGTCGAAAACGTGTCATACGCCGACCCGGCCCTGGCTTGGACGTTTCCGACCATCCTTGGCCAGTCGATGGCCGACTCGATGTCTTATTCCAACACCGCGCCCACTGAAACATTGAGTCCCGAAGTGCTGCACCAGACGATTCGCCAAGGTGTGACGTTTTCACGCCAGACGCAGCAGTTCGACCGGTTCGGCCAATCCGAGAGGGTGAACAGTTTCAGCACGGGCGGTCCGGTGAAATCCGAAACCATCACCTATTGGCCGGTGGATGGCGCCTGGGTGCTGGGCCAGGTGTGGAAGGTGAGCCAGGGCACGACGCCTGTCGCGCAGACCGACTACGACACGCGGATCCTGCCGCTACGCATCTACAACTTCGGTTTGCTTGCCGCGACCTACGCCTACGCCGCGAACGGCACCCTGGCAAGCATCAAGGACCCGTTGAACAACGTCACCACCTTGGGCGAGTACTACCGTGGTATTCCGCAACGCATCCAGTTCGCGGACCTGAGCATTGTCGTGCCGACCGCGGACACCTTTGGGCAGATCGCTTCGGTGAAGAATCAGTTGGGCGACACCACGTCGTATGTCTATGACCCGATGGGGCGCCTGACGCGGTTGAACCATCCGGCCGGAGATGCGGTCGCCTGGAGCCCGATCAACCAGGGTTTTGCGCGGGCAGACGTCGCGGCCTACGGGCTGCCGGTCGGCCACTGGCAGCAGTCCATCGACACAGGCAACGCCAGGAACACCACTTATTACGACGCCATGTGGCGGCCAAGGCTGTTGCTAACGGAGGACCGCACGAATTCCAGTAGCAAGAGCTTTGTCATCAAACGCTTCGACGACAACGGCAGGGAGGAATTCAGCAGCTACCCGTTGGGCGCAATCACTTCAGTGGACGACGTGGTGCTGGGAGTTCGCAAGAATTACGACGCGCTGGGGCGGGTGACGGTGGTGAGCCAGGATTCCGAACTCGGTGTGCTCCGCACCACGTCCGAATACCTGGACGGGTTCAAGACGCGAATCACCAACCCTCGGAATTTCAGCACGACGACCAGCTTCCAGACCTTTGATGCGCCGAGCGAAGCGTCCCCGAGGCTGATCGTAGCTCCGGAAGGATTGATCACGACCATCGAAAGAGACCTGTTCGGCAAGCCACTTACGATTCGCCGCGAAGGTCCAGGGGGAAGTCCATGATTACGCCGGAGCTGTCTGAAGCCATGCGCCGCACCCGCCCCGACCGCGGCGGTCCGACCCTGCGAACGTGGCTGGTCGGTTTGCTGCTCGCGCTTCCCGGCCTCGCATGGTCGCAGTCCTCGGGCAATGGAGGCGGCAACAATCCGCCGCCGACCGGAGGAACCCAGGGCATCTGTGCCACTTGCGACCCGGGTGATCCTCCCCCCGCACTGACACTCGACGCGCAATTCGTTTCACAGTCCGTGCCGACCACCATGGTCGCCGGCCAAAGCTACCCAGTCAC
>JAPLSI010000161.1 GCA_026398715.1 Gammaproteobacteria bacterium | reverse complement strand
AGTCGGCGTCGTAACCATGCAGCCAATAGCGATAGCGGTGCGCGGCGGGGTCGGCAAAGGACAGCAGGCGCGCGGTCACCTGCAGGTCGCGGTCATCGGGGCGCATCGTCAGCCGCGATGCATCGGCCGCCATCGCCACCTGGTCTTCATCGCGGCGCAGGCTGATCGAATCCAGCGCAAGCCGCGGCGCAGCCGACGCTGCCTGGATGCGCGACGGATCGAACAACAGCAACCCGGCATTGGTGCTGGCAAGTCCCAGGCCCTGCGGCAACATCAAGGGCGGTTGCGTCAGGAACTCCTGGCTCGGCAAGCCGTCGCGCATGCCGAACATGCGCAACCGCTCGCCGACCGGGTCGTAGCGAAGCAGGCCCCGCGTGGTGGTGATCCAAAGTGCGCCGCTGCGGTCGGCCATCACGCCGCCCGAACCGACCGCAGGCATGCCGGCATCGGCGCCCACGCTTAGGAATCGCGACAGTGCCCTGCCATCCCAGTGGTAGGCCTCCAGCGCGCCCATGCGATGCATCCAGACGGTATCGGGCGGCACCACCGCGAATCCGTACACATGCGTGTCGGGCGCACCGGCGATCTTGTCGAATCGCGATGCCACCGCATTCCAGCGACGCAATCCGGCTGGCCCTGCAATCCACAACGCGGCATCGGGACCGGGCGAGAGTTGTTCCTGCTCCGGCGTGTCCACGCCGTGCTTGTCGATCGGCGTGAAGCTGTGCTTCAAGACACCATCGCGGTCGCGCGCCTGCAGGCCGCCGCCGTAGGACGCCATCCACAACAAGCCATCGTTGGTTTCGGTCAGCAGTTGCACGGCGCCGGGCAGCATGTCCTGCGGGCCCTTGCCGGTAGTCCAGTGCCGAAATTGTTTCGTCGCGATATCAAGCCGGCTCAGGCCGCGCGAATGGCCCAGCCACAGGCTGCCGTCGCCGCGTTCCACCACCGACTGCAATCGCCGTTCGGGCAAGGCCGCCGACGTGTCGAAAACATGCTCGACGCGACCGGTTGCCGGATCGAGGCGATCGATCATGCCCGCCCCGACCAGCCATACGCGGCCGTCACGCGACGGCGAACTGCCGCGCACCGGCACCGTGGCCAGGCCGCGGTCGCCGTCGCCATTGGCGAACACCGCGAAATGGCGCCAGCCCGCGGGCAAGCGCAATAAACCTTCGTCCTTGGTCGCAAACCACAATCCGCCTTCACCGTCTTCCACGCCCAGCCAGGACGATCGCGTGCCCGCGACGCCATCGCGCAAGTCATCCACCACGCCATTGCGTTCCAGCACCATGCCGCGCCGCGTCGTTATCCAGCGCGTG
This sequence comes from Gammaproteobacteria bacterium, assembly GCA_026398715.1. Next base: position 4,138 of record JAPLSI010000161.1, on the reverse strand, counting down.
CCTTCGCGGTCGAGCAATACCGAGGTGACGCCGCGGTCCGGCAGGCGATCGCGCCACGCGGGTTTTTCGATGCGACCGTCGGCCAGCAGATGGTCCAGCCCGCCGTCGGTACCGACCCACAGACTGCCGTCGCTTTCGGCCGAAAGGCTGAAGACGACGCTGCCGCTGAGCCTATCGCCGGCGATCCGTTCGAATCCGGCGCCGGTCCAGCGTGCAAGGCCGGACGTGGTGCCTGCCCACAATTGCCCGCGCGCATCCACGGCCAGGGCCAGCACGTTCTCGTCGGGAAGGCTGTCCGCCGCCTTCGCCGACGGCATGAAACGCGTCAGCACTTCATCCTTGTCCATCCGGTACAGGCCGCCGCCGAAACTGCCGAACCACAGCATTCCGTCGCGCGTCGCGGTGATGGCCCAGATGTCGTTGCTCAGCATCAGCGGCCGACTGGCCTGGTTGAAGTGGCGGAAGCCCCTGCGCCCCGCATCCAGCACGCTCAGGCCCTGCCCTTCGATGCTCACCCACAGGCGATTGCCGGCATCGACGAAGACGGTCTGCACGAAATTGCCGGGCAGGCCGGCGGCGTCACCGGGAACGTGCTGGTAGACCTTGTAGCCGACACCGTCGTAACGGGCCAGGCCGTCGCGCGTGGAAATCCACAGGTAGCCGTCGCGATCGAGTGCGAGCGCCGTGGTACTGCTGGACGGCAAGCCATCGGCCACGCCCACGGGCCGGAACTGTGGCGTTTCCGGAAGCGCGGCGCACACCCCGGTCGCGGCCGCCATCAGCGCCGCGAACACCCAGCCATTGCGCAAAACCTTCCCCAAGGTTGCCCCGCCCCAGCATCCTCGCACGAAGGATCGCGCCGAAGAGCACCTTGCGTTCACCTTGAGTCGCTATGATCAGTGAATGTCCGGTCGTTACCGATACTGCCGTTTCAACCGATTCGCCTGCGCTACCGCGCTGCGCGTCGCGATCGCGATGGCCGGCGTGTTGGCGGCCGGCGCCAGCATGGCCGACGAAGCGCGCTACGCCTTCGACCCCGTGCACACGCGGGTCGCCTTCCAGGTCAGCCATGCCGGTTTCTCGAATCCGGTCGGCACGTTCTCGCGCATAGAAGGCGAACTGAAGTTCGACGAGGCCGACTGGCCCAGCGCCCGGTTGAAGGTGCGCATCCCGATGACGACCCTGGACCTGGGCGATGCCGACTGGCGCGAGAAGATCCTCGACCGCACCTTCTTCGATGCGAAGAAGTTTCCCGATGCCGTGTTCGAATCAACGAAGGTGGAATCGACCGGCAGCAACACCGCCAAGGTCACCGGCAACCTGACGATGCACGGCGTCACGCACCCCGTCACGCTGGCGGTCACGTTGAATGCGCTGCGCCGGCATCCACTCACCTTCAGGAAGACCGCGGGCTTCTCGGCCACCGGCTCGCTGCGCCGCAGCGATTTCGGCATGACGTCCTGGAAAAACCTGGTGGGCGATGAAGTGCGCCTGGTGATAGAAGCAGAAGCGGTGCGCGATGCCGCCGATGGCCACGAGCGCAAGGTTGACGAAGTAAAAGGAGGCAACGATGACCCTGCGCAATAGTTCCGACACCTGGGGCAGTGCCAGCATCGCGCTGCACTGGCTGACCTTCCTGCTGGTGCTGGGCATGGCCGTGGTCGGCCTGGTGATGACCGACCTGCCGACCAGCCCGCTGAAGATCCAGGTGTATGCGCTGCACAAGAGTTTCGGATTGACCGTGCTGGGGCTGACCGCCTTGCGGCTGGGCTGGCGATTTTTTTCCGGCCGGCCCGAACCCGAACCGGGTTCGCCGCGCTGGCAGGACCGCCTCGCCGCGCTCACGCATGGCGCGCTGTACGGCTTGCTGATCGCCATCCCGCTGTCGGGCTGGTGGTTCAATTCGGCATCGGGTTTTCCGTTGCGCTGGTTCGGCCTGGTGGCCCTGCCAAAGTTGGGCGGCTACGACCCGCAGTTGAAGGACTTCGCCAAGGAAACGCACGAGTTCCTGTTCTTCACGCTGGCCGCGCTGGTCGCCGTGCATGCCGCCGCTGCTCTTTACCATCACTACCGCCTGCGCGACCGCACCCTGTCGCGAATGCTGCCGGCCAAACACAAGGAATGAACCCGATGCGGCAATGGATGGGATGGGTGGTGGTGGCGGCGGGCATCGCGGGCGGCGCCCTAGCGGGCAGCGCGCAGGGCGCCGACTACGTCGCCCTGCCCGAGTCCACGCTGGGTTTCAGCGCCAGCTTCCAGGGGGAATCGTTCGACGGCAAGTTCGCGCGATTCACCCCGCAAATTCGTTTTGATCCCGCCAAGCTCGCGACCAGCCGCTTCGACGTGCGCATCCAGCTGGCCAGCGCCAACACCCGCAACGACGAGCGCGACCAGATGCTGCGCAGCAGCGCGTTCTTCGATATCGCCACGCAACCCGAGGCGCGCTTCATCGCCAGCCGTTTCCGCGCCCTGGGCGGCAATCGTTTTGCCGCCGACGGCACCTTGACCCTGCACGGCATCAGCAAGCCGGTGGCGCTCAACTTCACCTGGACGGCCGGCGCCAAGGCCGTGCTGTCGGGCGAAGCGACGCTGAAGCGGCTGGATTTCGGCGTCGGCACCGGCGACTGGGCCGACACCGAATTGCTGCCCAACGAGGTCAGGGTCAAGACCCGGCTGGTGTTGGTGCTCCCGAAGAAATAAAGGCCTGCACCTGCGCGGCATCGAAGGGCCAACCGAGTTCGGCGCCGCTGTCGTTGCGCCGCAACACGGGCACGCGGGCGCCGTAGGCAAGTTCCAGCGCCGCATCGCCGTCTATCCAGACCGGATCGAAATCGGCCACGCCCGCGGCCAGCAGTTGTTCATATGCGTCATCGCACAAGGGGCAATCGTCACGCTGGAAAAGGGTCAGGTTCATCAGAGGGCGCGCCCTTGCAGCCTTTAGAATCGGTCGGGGGCTAGAATGGAACCCCCGGCGGAATTCTATTTCATATGGCTGTCAGTGTTTTCGACCTGTTCAAGATCGGCATCGGGCCGTCGTCCTCGCACACCGTCGGGCCGATGCGCGCCGCCGTGCGCTTCGCGACCAAGTGGCTGGACGAAGCCGGCACCTTGCATTCCTGCGTGCGCATCCGGGTCGAACTCTATGGCTCGCTGGCGCTGACCGGCCGCGGCCACGGCACCGACAAGGCCGTGCTGATGGGGCTGGAAGGGCACTGGCCCAACAGCATCGATCCTGACCTCATTCCTGCCTCGCTTGCCCGCATCCGCGCCGAAAAGAAACTGATGGTGCTGGGCCGGCACGCCATCAACTTCGACGAGAAGACCGACCTGGTCTTCAACAAGCGACAGAAACTTCCCTTCCACACCAACGGCATGCGCTACAGCGCCTATGCCGCCGATGGTCGCGAACTTGCGACGCGCGACTACTACTCCGTGGGTGGCGGCTTCGTGGTGAACCAGGACGAAGCGGCCGAAGACCGCATCGTCGCCGACACCACGCCGCTGCCTTACGCCTTCCACAGCGGCGACGAACTATTGAAGTTGTGCGCGGCCAACAAGCTGACCATCGCCGAGCTGATGATGGCCAACGAACGGGTCTGGCGCAGCGATGAACTCACCCGCGTCGGCCTGCTGGAAATCTGGCGGGCAATGCAGGATTGCCTGGCGCGCGGCACGCGCCAGACCGGCGTATTGCCCGGCGGCCTGAAGGTCGCGCGACGCGCCCCGGCCATGTACCAGGACCTGAGCGCGCGGCCGGAAGCGGCCATGAAGGACCCCCTGACGGTGCTGGACTGGGTCAACCTGTATGCCCTGGCCGTGAACGAGGAAAACGCCGCCGGCGGCCGCGTGGTGACCGCGCCGACCAATGGCGCGGCCGGCATCATCCCCGCTGTACTGCATTATTTCGACCGCTTCTGCCCCGCCGCCACCGAGCAGGGCATCATCGATTTCCTGCTCACCGCAGGCGCCATCGGCATCCTCTACAAGGAGAACGCCTCCAGCTCCGGCGCCGAGGTCGGCTGCCAGGGCGAGGTCGGCGTGGCCTGTTCGATGGCGGCCGGCGGCTTGACCGCGGCCTTGGGCGGCAGCATGGGGCAAGTGGAAAACGCTGCGGAAATAGGCATGGAACACTACCTGG
>JAPLSI010000092.1 GCA_026398715.1 Gammaproteobacteria bacterium | reverse complement strand
CGCAGATCGGCGGCGATCGCGTGGACCGAGGCGAAGTCTTCATCGGAGGCGGCGGCGAAGCCCGCCTCGATGATGTCCACGCCGAGCTCAGCCAGGGCCTGGGCGATGCGACGTTTCTGGGCGCGGCTCATCGAATAGCCGGGCGCCTGTTCACCGTCGCGCAGCGTGGTATCGAAGATCCGCACGCGGTCGTGGGCGGGCTCGGCAGTTTTCGCGTCTGGATTTTGTGTTTGCATGGTTCGCTTTGGCGAGCCGGGCAACAAAAAACCCCGCATCCGTTTCCGGGTGCGGGGTTTCAGGTTTTTTCGTCAGTTTCAGTATTCGACGAACGCCCTCAGCCCGCACCTCCGGGGATAATAAGGACGAGTACGAGTACGAGCGCTACGAGGGCCGACAGCGGCGCCAAGCCAATCGCGACGACCGGGAGAGCCCGGGCGTTGGTGATTGCGTGCTTGGCGTGATGTGAAGGCATGACCCGACACTAAACTGCGATTTGCAGGCCTGTCAACAGGCAGTTTAGAGCAGATGTTCTAGCGGGCAGCGGCCGATCAATAACTCAGGGCGCGCGTCTTGCCCCAGAAAACCCGGTACGAATACGCGGTGTAGCCAAGGATCGCCGGCAGCGTGATGGCGATGCCCACGCCCATGAATTTCAGGGATTCCGTGGCCGTCGCGGCTTCCAGGTAAGTGATCTGGTCCACCACGAGATAGGGGAACAGGCTGTAGGCCAGGCCGATGAAGGACAGCAGGAAAAGCGACACCGCCGAGGCGAAGGGCAGCCAGGCGCGATGCGGTTCCGACCGGGTCATCCGGGCCAGCGTGCGATGGCAGAGCAGGAAGATTCCCGCGGTCAGCAAGGGAATCGGCGCCAGGAAAAACAGGTTTGGCAGCGCGAACCACTTGTCGAAGATCCGGCTGCTGACCAGTGGCGTCGCCACCGATACCGCAATGATGCCGACGCCGGTCAGCCACAGGCTTCCCCGCGCCCAGGTGACCGCGCGCGCCAGCAACTCGCCCTCGGTCTTGAGGATCAGCCAGGTCGCGCCGAGCAGGGAATAGCCCGCCACCAGCGACAAGCCGATGCCCAGCGCGAAGGCGATGTTGCCGATCGAGTATTCGAAGCCCAGCAGGTAGATACCGAGCATGAATCCCTGCGAAAGCGTGGTGAGCAGCGAGCCGAAGTAGAAGGCGCGGTTCCACCAGACCCGATGGTCGTCATGCGCCTTGACCCGGAAATCGAAGGCGACGCCACGCAGGATCAGGCCGCCGAGCATCGCCGCCACCGGCAGGTACAGGCCGCCCAGGATCACGCCATGGGCTTTCGGAAATGCCACAAGCAGGATGCCCACGCCAAGCACCAGCCAGGTTTCATTCGCGTCCCAGAACGGGCCGATGGAAGAAATCATCTGGTCCTTCTGCGCATCGGTGGCGCGTCGCACCAGGATGCCGACGCCCAGGTCGTAGCCGTCCAGTACCACGTAGATCAGCATGGACAGGGCCATCAGGAACACGAATACGAGAGGCAGCCATTCGCTCATGCCGGCAACTCCACGCCAGGTTGTTGCTGTTCGTGGGCTTCGTCCATGCCGACGCGCTTGCGCGCCAGGTGGAAGACCACGGTCACGTAGGAAACGATCAGCAGCAGGTACAGCGCCAGGTACATCGCCAGCGAGATGCCGATGATGGGCGCGGCGGTGGCCGATGCGGCGTCGCGCGTCAGCAGCAGGCCTGAAACCAGATAAGGCTGTCGGCCGATCTCGGTGACATACCAGCCCGCCAACGTCGCCAGCCAGCCACTGAAGGTCATCAACACCAGTCCGCGCGCCGCCAGCGTCGACAACGATCCGCCGCGACGCAGCTTGAGCGCAGCGAACCACGACGTGAGCAGCATCAGCACGCCCATGCCTACCATCACCCGGAAGGCCCAGAACACCGGCGCGACCGGCGGGTGCTTGCCTTCGAACTGGTCCAGCCCGCGAATCTCGCCTTCGGTGTCATGGGTCAGGATCAGGCTGGCCAACTTGGGGATGGAGACTACGGCATCGTTTTTCCTGCCGGGTTCGTCGGGCAGCGCGAACAGCAACAGCGGCGCGCCTTTTTCGGTGTGCCAAATGCCTTCCATCGCCGCGATCTTCGCCGGCTGGTGTTCGAGCGTATTCAATCCGTGCAGGTCGCCGACGAATATCTGGATGGGAATGAGGGTCGCCGCCACGAACACGCCCGCGCGCAACGCAGCGAGCACCGCCGGCACGCGATCGCCGCGCAACCACTGGTAGGCGGAAATTCCCGCGACCAGGAACGAGGCGGTCAGCCCCGAGGCAATCAGCACATGCGTCAGGCGATAGGGCAGCGAAGGATTGAAGATCACCTCGAGCCAGCTGGTCACATGCGCCTGCCCGTCGATCATCACGAACCCGTCCGGCGTCTGCATCCAGGAATTCAAGGCCAGGATCCAGAACGCGGAAAGCGTCGTGCCGGCCGCCACCAGGAAGGTGGCCGTCGTGTGCATGTTGTCGGAGACGCGGTCGCGTCCGAACAGCATCACGCCGAGGAAAGTTGCCTCCAGGAAGAAGGCCGTCAGGACTTCGTAGGCCAGCAGCGGCCCTGCGATATTGCCGACGGTGTTCATGTAGCCCGGCCAGTTGGTGCCGAACTGGAAGCTCATGGTGACGCCGCTGACCACGCCCAGCGCGAAGCTGAGCGCGAAGATCTTCACCCAGAAGGTGTAGGCCTTCATCCATTTGCCGTCGCCCGTCGCGCGGAAGCGAAGCTTGAAGAACAACAGGAACCAGCCCAACGCAATCGTGATCGTCGGGAACAGGATGTGGAAGGAAATGTTGGCAGCAAACTGGATGCGGGCGAGGTCGATGGGATCCATGCTTGCGTGCCGTAGTGTCCCGGATTACCTGGCTGGGGGTGTTTCGGCAGGGGGCTTGGGAAGCAGGAGGTCCGGGAAGGGTTTGCGGCCTTCCACTACGTCCTTGATCTCTTCCATGGTCAACCCATACGCCTTTTCGATATTGCGCGGATGATTCTTCATGTCTTCGAGTACGGCGGCCTTCACGAGTTCCCGGTCGTTGTTGTCGGGCGTCACGCCGACGTCATAGGCGATCAGCATCGGCAAGCCGTCCGGCCCGCGGAAGGTACGGGGCGGCTCGGGCGACAAGGTTTCGCCGAACGCGTTGGTGCTGGGCGTGGTTTCCTGCGGCGCCGCCGACGTGGCTGTGGCAGGCGAAGTTTCAGTCGGGACGGGGCGGCTACGCTGGCCGAGGAAAAACGCGGCGGCCGCGACGGCGCACACCAACAACAGGATCCACAGGTTCTTCATTTATTTTCCGGGGGGAATGGTGGAGCGGAAGGGGATCGAACCCTCGACCTCTGCATTGCGAACGCAGCGCTCTCCCAGCTGAGCTACCGCCCCACTGGGGGTGATGATACTCCGGGCGTCGGGCGGAGCCAATCGGTGCGGCGGGCTAGCGATCCAGACTCAGGATCCGGTCGCGCAAGTCGCCGTAGTCGGGCCTGAGGGCTTCCGCGTGGCTCGGCCTAGCCAGAAGGTCGGCCAGTGCCGGGGGTACGGCCACGGCTTGCCGCACGAGCGGTTCGACGACGGTTTCGAATTTGGCGGCGTGGGCGGTCGCGACGATGGCCCAGGCCTGTGAAGGATCCCGGTCCATCACATCCAGTGCGTGCAAGGCTGTCGCGGTATGCGGGCAGACGACCTGGCCGGTGCGCTTGTGCAGCGTGACGATGGCGTCGCGGATCTGGTCATCCGACGCAGCAACCGCGGTGAATGCCGCACGAAGCGCGGCAGCGTCGGGATACATCCAGCGCAGCCGCTCGAAATTGCTCGGTGCGCCCACGTCCATGGCGTTGGCCAAGGTCTGTCGGCTCGGCTGGGGCGCGTAATCCGCGCCGTCGAAAAATTCCGGCAGCACGTTGTTGGCGTTGGTGGACAAGACGATACGACCGATGGGCAGGCCGATGCGACGCGCGAGCGCCGCGGCAGCGGCGTTGCCCAGGTTGCCGGTCGGAATGATGAGATTCAGCAACTGGCCGGTGCGACGATGATGGGCGAGTGAGGCCTGCGCGTAATAGACCATCTGAGGCAGCCATCGGCCCAGGCTGATGCTGTTGGCCGAGCTGAGCGGCGCCTGCGACTGCAGGTCGGTATCGGCCAGCGCCTGCTTCGCCATCGCCTGGCAATCATCGAAGTTGCCCTTCACTGCAAATGCAAAGACATTGTCGCCGAAGCAACCTAGCTGGTGTGCCTGTCGCGGCGACACCCGGCCGTCGGGATAGAGGATGACGACCCGCATTCCCGGCCGCTGGTGGAAGGCCGCAGCTACCGCGGCGCCCGTGTCGCCCGACGTGGCGACGACGATGGTGAGCGGGCGGGTGTCGCTGCGGGGCAAACGTTGCAGGCACGCGGCCAGGAAGCGCGCGCCGATGTCCTTGAATGCAGCCGTGGGGCCGTGGAACAGCTCGAGCTGGAATAGCTTGTCGCCATCGATTGGCACCAGCGGCGTCTCGAAATCGAAGGCCTGCGCGCAGATGGCTGGCAGCTCGCGCAGCAGGTCGTCGCCATCGAAGAAAGGCGCCAACAAGGGCGGGCCAATTTCGGCAAGCGTGTGCGCGCCGTCGAAGCGCGAAAGCTCGAGGTGGGGCAGGGTCTGCGGTACGTATAGACCTCCGTCGGGCGCGAGGCCAGCCGCGAGTGCCGGACCGATGCTGACCAGCGGCGCCGCGCCGCGCGTGCTCGCGTATTTCATGCAAGCAGCTCCGCCGCGGGCCCGGCGATGGGCGACACGTACGCCTGGCTCTGGAAGCCGGCTTGTGCGAAGGCCGCCTGCATTGCGGCGGCAGCGCCGTCGGCGCCCGCCTTCGATTCGAACCAGGCGAAGACGCTGGGTCCTGCCCCCGAAATACTGGCGCCCATCGCGCCGGCGTCCAGCGCAGCGCGTTTCACTTCAGCGAAGCCGGCAATCAATGGTGCGCGTCGCGGTTCCACCAGTACGTCTTCCAGTCCAGCGCGCACGAGGGCGGCATCGGCGTTGAAGCATCCGGCCAGTACCAAGGCAAGGTTCGCGCTTTGCGCCACGAACTCGCGCAACTTGTAGTCGCCCTGCAAGGCTTCGCGCGCACGGCGGGTTTCCAGCACGGCATCGGGATGCACCAGCACGCAATGCCAGTCCGAGGGCACCGGAATGCGTACCAACTGGTCGCGGCTGGCCAGCACTAGTCCGCCCAGCAGCATCGGCCCGACGTTGTCGCCATGCAGGCCGCCACTGGCGATTGCCTCGCCGGCCAGCGCGAACGGATACAGTTCCTCGCGGTCGAGCGGTGCGTCCAGCAATGCATTGGCCGCCACCAGCGCCGCCACACAGGACGCAGCCGATCCGCCCATGCCCGATCACCACGAGGGGATTATCCGCGTAACGACGCGTCGTGAACTGCACGATGTTGTCGGTGAGGCGAAGATTGGCGAAGGCATGCGATCGGGCGACCTCGGCCAGCCCCACGCTGGCGCGGCCCTCGGCGTCGAGGCGGGCGACATAGCGTAATACTTTTCCATCCGCAGCCGCCCGGGCGTGGCGCATGGCCATGTCGGCGTCGGCCTCCGGCAGGCGTTGCAGGAAATCGGCGCGGCTGGTGCTGGCCAGGCTTTCCGGCACCAGGCTGTCCACCTGCACCTCGTCCAGCGACAGCGGCAAGCCGGCCTCGCGGGCCAGGATCACCAGCTTGCGGGCGACGTCGACACCGGACAGGTCGTCGCGCGGGTCGGGTTCGGTGTAGCCCAGCTCCAGTGCCTGCAATACCAGTTCCGAAAACGGACGCGAGCCGTCGAACTGGTTGAACAACCAGGCCAGCGTGCCCGAAAAGATGCCTTCGACCGAATGCAGGTTGTCGCCGGTGTCTATCAAATCGCGCAGAGTCTGGATGACCGGCAGGCCGGCGCCGACCGTCGCTTCGTAACGGAAGCGTGCACCGCTGCGCGCCCGCGCCTCGCGGATGGCCTGGTAGCGCACGAGCGGACCGGCGCCGGCCTGTTTGTTCGGCGTCACCACATGGATGCCCTGCGCCAGCCAGTCGGGATAGCAGGCGGCGACGGCGTCGCTGGCACTGCAGTCGATGATGACCGCGTGCGGAAGGTGTTCGGTGTGCACGTGCGCGGCGAAGGCCTGCAGGTCGGTCGGGGTTTGCGCCACGTCGAGCGAGGCATGCCAGTCGCCGTCGCCCAGGCCCCGCTCGTCGAGCCACATGCGTCGGCTGTTGGCGAGGGCGCGCACGCGCAGGTCGAGCCCGGCGCTGTCGCGCAGGCGGGGCAGGGCTTCGCGCAGCTGGCTCAATAGCGCGGCAGCTACCTTTCCCGAACCGATGACGCCGACCGAAATGGTCTGCGGCGACAACCAGAAATTGGCGTGCGCCGCGCGCAGGGCGCGATGCGCGTCACGACTGGAAATCGCGACCGAGATATTTCGCTCGGACGAGCCTTGCGCGATGGCGCGGACGTTGACCCGGGCGCGTGCCAGGGCATCAAAGAGGCGCGCCGCGACGCCGGGCGTGCCAGCCATGCCATCGCCGACGGCGGCCAGCACGCTGATGTCGCGCGTCACTTCGATCGACTGGATCTGCCCGCGCCGCAGTTCGCTTTCGAACGCGCGCGACAGGGCCTGTTCGGCCAGCGCCGCCTGTTCGGCCCGCACCACGCTGCAGATCGATTGTTCCGACGAGCCTTGCGAAATCATCACGACCGACACATCGCTGCGGCGAAGCGCTTCGAATACGCGTTGCGCGGTGCCCGGCACGCCGATCATGGCTGCGCCTTCGACATTGACCAGGGCCAGGTCCGGGTAAAGCGTCAGGGCCTTCACCGGTCCGGACGGATCGGCCGACGCACCGATGCGCGTGCCGGGAAAGGCGGGGTTGAACGTGTTGCGGATCAGCACCGGAATCTGCCGATCGAGCGCAGGCACGAGCGTTTGCGGATGGATGACCTTTGCGCCGAAATAGGCAAGCTCGAAGGCTTCGCGATAGGACAGCGACGGCAGCGACACCGCTTCGGGCACCAGCCGCGGGTCGGCGGACAGGATGCCGTCGACGTCAGTCCAGATCTGCAACTCGCTGGCATCGAACAGGTTCGCGAAGATCGCACCTGAAAAATCACTTCCATTGCGACCCAGCGTGGTCGCGCGCCCGTTGCGGTCGCTGGCGATAAATCCGGTGATGACGATGCGCGACTGGGGATGGGCCGCGCGCCACTCGCGCAGGCGACGCGAGCTTTCCGGCCAGTCAACAGCCACGCCCAATTCGCCGGGGTCCACCACCAGCACTTGCCGGGCGTCGAGAAAGGCGGCATCGCTGCCGCGGACGAGCAGGGCGGCGTGCAGCAACTTCGCCGAATACAATTCGCCCAGGCCCTGGATGCGTTCGATCGTTTCGCGGCCGGAGATGCCGAGCACGGAAAGTGCGTGCAGCAATCCGGACAGTTCGTCGAATTGCGCGGCCAGCCAATCGGCCGTGCCGGTATCGGAGGGCACCAGCGCGGCGGCGGCGACAAGATGTCGTTCGCGCAGCGTCTCGAGCTGGGCCTCCCAATCGGTCGAGCGTCGAGACGCGGAATGCGCCAACTCGGTCAGCGCATCGGTGACGCCACGCATCGCCGACACGACGATGGATTGCCCGGTTTCGGGGCGCGCCAGCAACAGGTCGGCGACGCGGGCGATGCAGCCCGCATCCGCCATCGAGGTGCCGCCGAATTTATGTGCGATTTGCATCCAGGCCTCCAAGGGAGGCCCCGTCTCGTCTGGATGCGTGCCACCGCATCCTCTTCGAGGTGCGGGGCCATGGTTTACGAGAACTTACTCGCGCACGACCGACCGCCCCGTAAGGGTGCAAATCGTAGTCGTAGTAGTGACGAGGGCGCGATTCATGGCTTGAGTGGAACCGATGTGCCTCGAGCTGTCAACCCGGCCGGCTCAGCCGAGCAGGGGCGTCAGCACCGGTTCCAGCAGGCTGCGGCGCCAGCCTTCCATCGCGTCGGGCCAGCCCCGGCCCTCCATCAGGGCCTCGAGATGCTTGCGCGAGCACAACAGACCCTCGGGCATGTCCAGGCTGGTCGCCAGCGCGGCTACCGCTTCCTGCATGCGTTTGAGCTTTTCCTTGTCGAGGCCCTCTCCGCTTCGATTGAGCGTCAACTGCAGCTCGTCATCGGCCAGCGGTGCGGACACCAGCTCCCAGAGTTCACGGCGCGCCTTGCGTGGCGCTTTTGGATTCGCGTCCATTACGGCGCTGAAGCGATGGTAGTCGTCGAAGGGACGGCGGCTGAGTTGCACGGCCAGTTCGTTGTCCAGCACCCAGCTCTTGGGCCGGTCGGAGCGCCGCGCCTCGGCGTCACGCCAGGTCAGCAGGCGGCGCAGCCGCGCTTGCCCGCCAGCATCCAGGGTCTGGGCGCTGCGCACGGCCAGGTGTGGATTGGGATCGTCAACGTCGAGCCGCGCATTTCGCACGGCGCGGTCGCTGTCGGCCTGCAGCCAGTCCAATCGGCCCAGGGCGCGCAACTTCGGCTCGACCACTTCGTGCACGGCATGCAGGTGCAGCACGTCGTCGGCGGCGTATTTCAGTTGCGAATCGCTCAAGGGACGGCGCAACCAGTCGGACCTCGTCTCGCCTTTTTCCAGGGTCACGCCGGTCACCTGTTCGACCAGCTTCAGGTAACTCAATCCCGATCCCATGCCTGCCAGCGCCGCCGCCACCTGGGTGTCGAACACCGGCGACGGCACGACGCCACAGCCGCGCAACAAGGCCTGCAGGTCTTCGCTGGCGCTGTGCATCAGCTTGATGGTCGTACTGTCCTCGAGGAAGCCAGCCAGCACCGCCGCCACGCCGGGTGCCAGCGGGTCTACCAGCAACACCTCGCCGGGAACGGCCAGTTGCACCAGCGCAAGTTGCGGGTAATAGGTGCGTTCGCGGATGAATTCGGTATCCATCGCGACCAGGGCATGGCCTTTCCAGGCGTCCAGGTGCGCGGCGAGGGTGTCAGCGTTGTCGATCCAGTGGGTCACGTGGGTTTGATTGCCAAAAGAGGGCAGGTTAGCCTAAGTTCGATTCGCCCGCGCCCGTTGCGGGCCCAAGGTCCCGGTCCATGGCTCGCCTGCGTCATCTATTGATCAGCATCGGCGTGTGTGGATTGCTCGCAGCCTGCGACCGTCCCGCTGCGCCCGTTGCGCCCGCCACGCCCGCGCCTGCGAGCGCCGCGCCCAGCGCCGTTGCCCCGCCATCGGCGGTCCAGCCGCCGGCCGATTCGGCGTGGAAGACGCAAGTGCCGGCGATAACCGTCGCCGGCATTCCCGATACCCTGCGCCAGGCCGACGCGGCCCTGGCGCGCGGCCAACTCGACCAGGACCGCAGCCCCGGACCGGGCGCACTGGAACTGTACCTGGCCGTCCTCGCGGTCGAGCCCGGGAATGCCCGGGCCGCAGCGGGCGTGCAATCAAGCCTTGACGCCCTGATCGAGCGCGGCCGACTGGCTACGCGCGCCGGCAGGTTCGCCGATGCGCGTCGCGTGGTGAAGATTGCCGATCAACTATTGCCCCAGCATCCTGACCTGGCTGGCTATCGCCAGCACCTCGCCAGCGCGCAACAGGCCGCGGACTGGGTAGGCAAGGCCAAGGCTGCGGCGGCTGCCGGCCGTTTCACGGAACCCGCCGGCGAAAGCGCGCTCGACTTTTTCACTCGCGCCGCGCAGGCCTATCCCGATTACGTGCCGGCAGCCGAAGAGCGCAGGCGATTGAATGCAAGATTGCTCGACAAGGCCTGGAAACTCGCAGTTTCGGACGATTTCCGCCAGGCCGATGCGCGCCTGATGGAGTCCGAACGATTCCTGCCGGGCAGCCCTGCAGCAAGGGTGATGGGCCTGCGCATCATCGAACGACGCGAATGGCGCACCGCCAACCTGTTGTCGCGTGGCAACGAAGCCGTGGACAGGCTGCGACTCGACCGTGCCGATGCCTTGCTGAAGCGGGCCCGGATGGTTGCGGCCCAACCCTTCGGCGTGGACGCGCTGGGCGAGCGAATCCATCTTGCGCGTCACTATGGGCCGTTCAAACCGGCGCAGGTATTTGCCGAAAGACTCAAGGTCGGCGGCAACGCGCCGGAAATGGTGGTCATCCCCTACGGCAAGACGACCATGGGTTCCGATGAATCGGACGCCCAGCGCAAGGACGTCGAGCAACCCGCCCACGCCATCGAATTCCGCCGCGGTTTTGCGATCGCCCGCAATGAAGTGACCGTCGCCGACTTCAGGCGATTCATCCAGGCTACCGGCTACCGCACGGTGGCGACGCGCGAAGGGCATTCCACGGTTTACGACGAGAAGGGCGGTGTCTTCAGCGAACATGCCGGCGTCGACTGGCGTCGCGACCACGTGGGTCGCATCGCATCTGCGTCCTTGCCGGTGGTGCACGTCGCCTGGTCGGATGCAGTGGCCTACACGAACTGGCTGTCCACGCAGACGGGCCAGGTCTACCGCCTGCCCAGCGAAGCGCAGTTCGAGTACGTGCTGCGAGCCGGCACGCGCACCGTCTACCCGTGGGGCTCGGGCCCACCCAGCCAGATCGTCGGCAACCTCACGGGCGATGGCGACCTGTCGCGTACCGGACGCAAGTGGAGCAATGCCATTCCCGGTTATCGCGATGCCTTCTGGGGTCCGGCGCCAGTGCGGAATTTCAAGCCGGAGGGCCTCGGCACCTTCGACATGCAGAAGCTCTGGGCGGCTGGCGCTGATGGCACCCTCAGCCCTGGATTCCAGAAGACCTACTTCCCGTTCTTCGTCATCGGCTGTGGCGTCCTCGCCGCGATGTGGCCGTTCCACACATGGTTACCAGATGCGCACGTTGAAGCACCAAC
>JAPLSI010000163.1 GCA_026398715.1 Gammaproteobacteria bacterium | reverse complement strand
GCCGAACTATTTCGACACCGTCCGGCGCTGGCAACAATTGCTCGATGCCCGCGCACTGGAAACCGCGCACGCCACGCACACCGTGCAGGGCACGTATTTCGGCACGGTCGGCGCGGTTGCGCTGGATTCGCACGGGCACATCGCTGCGGCTACATCCACCGGCGGCATGACCAACAAGCGCTACGGCCGCGTCGGCGATTCGCCGATCATCGGCGCCGGCACCTATGCCGACGAACGCTGCGGCGTGTCAGGCACCGGCTGGGGCGAATTCTTCATTCGCGCGGTAGTGGCCCAGGATATTTGCGCGCGCGTGGCCTATCGCGGCGATTCGATCGAACGGGCCGCGCATGACGTGATCCATGGCGTGGTCGCGGCGATGGGCGGCGACGGTGGCGCGATCGCGCTTGATGCGCAGGGCAACATCGCCATGCCCTTCAATACGCCCGGCATGTTCCGCGGCTGGGTCCGTCCGGACGGCAGCCGCGGCACCGCGATTTTTCCCGACAGCGACTAGAAGCCGCGGTCGCCGGAAATCAGGCCGCCCAGTCCGCCCAGCACCGAGCCTTCGTCCTTGCCGCCGCCCTTCTGGTAGGCCGCACTGAACATGCGTCCGGCCAGGCGCGAAAACGGCAGCGACTGGATCCAGACTTTTCCCGGCCCGGTCAGCGTCGCCAGGAACACACCTTCGCCGCCGAACAGCGCCGATTTCACGCTGCCCACGGTCTGCAGGTCGAAGTTCACCGACGAGGTCATCGCGACCACGCAGCCGGTGTCCACGTCGATGCGCTCGCCGGCGGCAAGTTCGCGTTCGACGATGGTGCCGCCTGCGTGCACGAACACCAGGCCGTCGCCCTCGAGTTTCTGCATGATGAAACCTTCGCCGCCGAACAACGCGGTCATGATCTTCTTCTGGAAGAACAGGCCGATGCTGACGCCACGCGCCGCGCACAGGAAGCTGTCCTTCTGGCAGATGATCTTGCCGCCGTAGTTGGACAGCGTCATCGGCACGATGGTGCCGGGGTAGGGCGCGGCGAACGCGACCTTGGCCTTGCCGCTGCCGCCCGAATGCGAAAACACCGTGGTGAACAAACTCTCGCCGGTGATCAGCCGCTTGCCCGCGCCAACGAGCTTGTCCATGAATCCGCCGGTGCCCGACGAGGCGCTGCCGTCGCCGAATACTGTTTCCATGCTGACGGTCGCGTCCTTGTACATCAGCGTGCCGGCTTCGGCGACCGCGCTTTCGCCCGGGTCGAGTTCGATCTCGACGAACTGCATGTCCTCGCCGTAGATGCGGTAGTCGATCTGGTCGGCGCGCTGGGCACCGGCCATCGGCGGCGCGGGCATCGGCACCGGCATGTTGCCGGCCGAGGACTCCGCGCGCAGTTCCGCGCAACTCGCGATGGGCATCCATTCGGCGAAACCCTGACGCCAGCAAAATCCGTTGGGGTCGCGCGCGGCCTGGGCGACGGCTGCCGCCTGGTCGAAGGGGCCGGACTGCTTGCCGTTGTAGCTCAAGTACCACTGGTGCATTTCGTACTCCGGATCAGGGGGAGGGAGAAGCGATGCCGAGTTGTCGGCGGATTCGCGCCTGCGCCTCGGCATCGAGTTTCAGGCCGGCGCACAGCGCCGTCAGGAACTGGTGTTCGTTCGGGTTGTCGGCGTCGATGGCGATCAGTGCGGCGACATAGACTTCCTCGTTCAGGCCCGACGGCGTCTGCGCGACCAGTTGTTCGAGGCTGAGCGGATTGCGGATCTCGCGATCCAGTGCATCCAGGTCCTCGCCGGCGAGCCCCGCGTCGCGCGCGTGCTGCATCAGTTGCGCGCGCTCGGTCGCGTCCACGTGTCCGTCCGCATTCGCCGCCGACACCATGGCGCGAAGCAGGTGCAGCGAGCGCAGTTGGTCGCCCTGTCCCGCGGGTGGGGGCGCCGAAGGATCGGGCCGGCCCGGGGGTGGCGGGGGCGGCATGGAAGGCCCGGCCGATGCAGGCAGGCTACTGGCCAACGGTGCTGGCGCGGGAGGTGGATTCGCACCCGTCTGGACGGCCGCCGGCGACGACTGCTTGAAATGTTCGTAGGCGGCGATGGCCAGGCCGAGCAGGCCCACGCCCACCTTGGCCTCCAGGCCGCTTGGCAGGCCCGTCAGCGAGCCTGAGCGCCGTTTCCGGTGCTTGCTGCCGCCCAGTCCGCCGCCGGCCGCCTCGCGCAGCACCTGGCCCAACAATTTTTGTGCATCGAACATCTTCGATCTCCTGGTAACGCTTCCATCATCGGACAGGAAGCCTCGTGGGCCCTGTGCTTAAGGTCACCCCGCCATGACCCGGGGCTGTGTCAAAATAGGGAAATTGATTCCGGCGCGAGAGTCCACTCCATGCTGATATTCGAGCAGTCCCAGCCCGGCCGTATGGCCTGTGCCCAGTTGGCCGACGCCGTCGCCGCACCCGCGCTGCCGCAACGATTCCTTCGCGACACGCCGGTCGGCCTGCCGGAAGTCTCCGAGTTGCAGGCGGTACGCCACTACACGCAGCTGAGCCGCAAGAATTTCTCCATCGACACGAACTTCTATCCATTGGGTTCGTGCACGATGAAATACAACCCCCGCGCCTGCCATTCCATCGCCTTGATGGATGGTTTTGCCGGCCGCCATCCGTATGCGCCCGAGTCGCTCAGCCAGGGCTTCCTGGCCTGCATGCACGACCTGCAGGAGATCCTGGCCGACGTGACCGGCATGAAGGGCGGCGTTTCGCTGGCGCCGATGGCCGGCGCGCAGGGCGAGTTCGCCGGCGTGGCGATGATCATGGCCTACCACAAGGCCCGCGGCGACACGGCGCGTACCGAGATCATCGTTCCCGATGCCGCCCACGGTACCAACCCCGCCACGGCGGTGATGTGCGGCTGCACGGTGCGCGAAATCCCCACCAATTCGGAAGGCGACATCGATGTCGAGGCGCTGAAGGCCGTGCTCGGCCCGAAGACGGCCGGCATCATGCTGACCAACCCCAGCACGATCGGCGTCTTCGAGCGTCGCATCGTCGAGATTGCGAAGCTGGTGCACGAAGCCGGCGGCCTGCTGTATTACGACGGCGCCAACCTCAATGCGATCCTTGGCAAGGTTCGGCCGGGCGACATGGGCTTCGACGCCATCCACATGAACCTGCACAAGACCTTCTCCACGCCGCACGGTGGTGGTGGCCCGGGTGCCGGCGCCGTCGGCGTCAGCGAGCGCCTGAAGCCCTTCCTGCCGGTGCCGCTGGTCATCAGGGACGGCGACCGGTTCAAGCAGGCCAGCTATGCGCAATGCCCGCAGACCATCGGCCAGTTGTCGGCCTTCGGCGGCAATGCCGGCGTGCTGATCCGCGCCTACGTGTATGCGCGGCTGCTCGGCCGTGAAGGCATGCGCCGTGTTGGCGAATACGCCACGCTCAACGCCAACTACCTGGCGGCGCGCCTGCGCGACAAGGGCTTCGACCTGGCCTATCCGCAACGCCGTGCCTCGCACGAGTTCATCGTCACCGTGCAGCGCCAGAAGAAGGACAACGGCATCACGGCGCTGGATTTTTCCAAGTCGCTGCTCGACTACGGCATCCATGCGCCCACCAATTATTTCCCGCTGCTGGTACCCGAGTGCCTGCTGATCGAGCCGACGGAAACCGAAAGCAAGGACGTGCTCGATCAATTCGTCGAGGTGATGGGCGAGCTGCTGGCCAAGTCGCGCAACGATCCCGCCTGGATGAAGTCGGCGCCCTACACGACGCCGGTGCGCCGCCTCGACGACGTCAAGGCCGCCAAGGACCTCGATCTTTCCTACGTGCCGGCGCCGCATCCGCAGGAGTCCGCGCCCGCAGAACTGACCATCGGCGAGCCGTCGCACATCTGATGGCAGACAGTTCGGGCAGCCATGCGCCGCGCAGCCCGTTCCGGGCATGGCAGGCATTCCTGTGGTCCATGAAGGGCCTGCGCGCCACGTGGACCGTGGAGTCGTCGTTCCGGCTCGAGGTCTACCTGTTCGTCGTGCTGGCGCCTTTGGCGATATGGCTGGGCGAATCGGGCATCGAGCGCGCCATCCTGATCGGATCGATGATGCTGGTGCTGGTGGTGGAGGTGCTTAACTCGGCGCTGGAAGCCGTGGTCGACCGGTGGGGACCTGAACACAACGAACTGGCGGGACGTGCGAAGGACATGGGTTCAGCGGCGGTTTTCCTGTCGGACATTAACGTATTGATTTGCTGGGGATTACTGCTCGTCCCACGGCTGGCGGGCAACTAAATGGATTGGATGTTCTCTAGCGAAATCTGGATCGCGCTGTTCACCCTGGCCACGCTGGAAATCGTGCTCGGCGTGGACAACCTGGTGTTCATTTCCATCGCGGTCAGCAAGTTGCCACCCGAGCGCCGGCCCGCCGCGCGCAAGTTCGGTCTGATGCTGGCTTGCGTCACGCGCATCATGCTGCTGGTCTCGCTGGCCTTCCTGGCCCGAATGCAGGCGAGCCTGTTCTCGCTGATGGGCCAGAACTTCTCGGTGCGCGACCTGGTGCTGATCGCCGGCGGCCTGTTCCTGCTGGTCAAGGGCACGATGGAAATCCACGACGCCGTCGAGGGTCGCGGCGAAGACGAGGACATCGACACCAAGCCTTCGGCGGTGTTCGGTTACGTCATCGCGCAGATCGCCATCATCGACATCGTGTTCTCGCTCGATTCGGTCATTACCGCCGTCGGCATGGTGGATAACGTCTGGGTGATGATCGCCGCCATCATGATCGCCGTGGGCGTGATGATCTTCGCCTCCAATCCGATCGGCGACTTCATCGACCGCCACCCGACCGTGAAGATGCTGGCGCTGGCCTTCATCATCCTGGTCGGCGTCGCGCTGATCGCCGACGGCTTCGATATCCATATCGACCGCAAGCTGCTGTACTTCGCGATGGCTTTCTCGGCGGCGGTGGAATCGCTCAATATCCTGGCCAAGCAACGCGCCAAGCGATTCGGCAACTAGGCGCGCCATGACCCTCCTGCACGACATCAATCCCATCGCGATACCGCTGCCGTTCTGGCCGCACGGCATCCACTGGTATGGGCTGATGTACCTGCTCGCGTTCGGCGCGGCCTGGTGGCTGGGCACCCGGCGCGTGCGCGCGGGGCGCCTGCCGGGCGTGGACGAGAACGGATTCGGCGACCTGTTGTTCTACGGCATGCTTGGCGTGGTGCTGGGCGGCCGGATCGGTTATGTCTTCTTCTACGGATTCGAACAGCTGCTCGCCGATCCGATGTTCCTGCTGCGCATCAATGAAGGCGGCATGAGTTTCCACGGCGGCCTGATCGGCGTGATGGTCGCCGGCGCCTGGTGGTCGCGCGCGCGCCGCATCCATTTCTTCGACACGCTGGATTTCGTGGCGCCGCTGGTGCCGGCAGGGCTTGGCTTCGGCCGGCTGGGCAATTACATCGGCGGCGAATTGTGGGGCAAGCTCACCAATAGTGGCTGGGGCGTGATCTTCCCGCGCAGCGACCTGGGCAGCTACAGCAACGCGTCCATGGAACAACTTCGCGAACTGCATGCCAGCGGCGCGCTGGACGTGTACGCACGCCATCCTTCGCAGCTCTACCAGGCTTTCCTGGAGGGCCTGGTGATGTTCGTGGCGCTGTACTTCTTCTCGCGCAAGCCGCGGCCGCGCTACGCCGTGTCGGGCCTGTTCGCGCTGCTTTACGGCGTGTTCCGCTTCGTGGTCGAATTCGTCCGCGTCCCGGATGAAAACCTGGGCTATATCGCCTTCGGCTGGCTGACGATGGGGCAGTTGCTTTCGTTGCCGCTGATTGCGATCGGACTGGGCCTGCTGTGGATGTCCCGCCGCGCGCCTGTGTTCGGGCCGACGACGCCCCCGACCACTGCCTGATTCCGAGCAAGCACCGCCCGCATGCGCCAATACCTCGACCTGCTTCGCGACGCACTTGAGAAGGGCACGGAAAAATCCGACCGTACCGGCACCGGCACGCGATCGCTGTTCGGCCGCCAGCTGCGCTTCGACCTGCGCGACGGATTCCCGCTGGTCACGACCAAGAAGCTGCACCTGCGTTCCATCGTGCACGAGCTGTTGTGGTTCCTGCAGGGCGACACCAACATCGCCTACCTGAAGGAAAACAAGGTCGGCATCTGGGACGAGTGGGCGGATGAAAACGGCGACCTCGGCCCGGTCTATGGCCGGCAATGGCGGCGCTGGACCGGTGCGGACGGCGTGGAAGTGGACCAGATGCAGTGGGTGGTGGACGAGATCCGCCGCAATCCCGATTCGCGTCGGCTCATCGTCAATGCCTGGAACGTGGCCGACCTGCCGAAGATGGCGCTGATGCCCTGCCATGCCATGTTCCAGTTCTACGTTGCCGAGGGCCGGCTCAGCTGCCAGTTGTACCAGCGCTCGGCCGACATCTTCCTGGGCGTGCCCTTCAACATCGCCAGCTACGCGCTGCTGACCCACATGGTGGCGCAGGTGTGTGGATTGAAGGTCGGCGAATTCGTGCACACCTTCGGCGATGCGCACGTGTATTCCAATCATTTCGAACAGGCGCGTGAGCAACTTTCAAGGACGCCGGGCCCGTTGCCGACGTTGGTGCTCGACCCATCCGTGGACAACCTGTTCGATTTCCGCGCCGAACACGTCCGTATCGAAGGCTACCAACCGCAGGCGGCCATCAAGGCGCCGGTTGCGGTTTGACGCGGCAAACAGGGGAATCACGATGACGATCAAACCGATGCGACTGGCCTGTGTGATGTCGGCAGTGTTGCTGCTGGGCGGCTGTTCGTGGTTTTCGCACAAGTCGGCCAAGTCCGACGCCGACGTGACGACCACGGCTACTACCGAAGGCGCCGCAGGCGCCGAAGTCGCCAGTGCCGAAGTTGCAGCGCCGGTCGAGGCGCCGGCTGCTGCGACGCCGCCAGCACAATCGCCCGAGGCGGCCGTCGTGGACTTCCTGACCATGCACCAGCGCCTGGGCAACAGCGGCCTGCCCGACGCGGGTTCGATGAATGCCTACAGCGCCTTCCTGTGTCCGTCGTTGGCCAGCGCCTTGCGCGACGCGCGCGTGCGCCAGGAACAATTCCGCGCCAGTAACCCCGACGAAAAGCCGCCGCTGGTGGAAGGCGACCTGTTCAGCAGCCTGTTCGAAGGCCCGGACAGTTATTCCGCGGCCGAATCCAGGGTCGATGGATCGCGCGCCACCGTGAAGATGGACCTGCGCCACGGCGAAGGCGCCGGCTCCGCCTCGTGGCAGGACACGATGCTGCTCGAGCTCGACGACGGCATCTGGTGCATCAGCGATGTCGAGTACGGCGGCAAGTGGGCGTTCGCCAACCGCGGCCGGCTCAGCGAAATGCTGAAGCAATGATCTGCCTGGTCGCCGCGCTCGACACCGCGCGCGGCATCGGCCGGGGCAATGAAATGCCCTGGCACCTGCCCGATGACCTCAAGCGCTTCAAGGCGCTCACGCTTGGCAAGCCGATCCTGATGGGCGGCAATACGGCACGCTCCTTGGGGCGCGCGTTGCCGGGCCGCCGCAACCTGGTGCTGACCCGTGCCGCCGACGCGCCTTTCGAGGGCATGGAGATCGTGTCGAGCGTTGCCGATGCGATGGCGCTGGCCGGCGGCGAGCCGCTGATGGTGATTGGCGGCGGCGAAATCTATTCAATGGCGCTGCCCCTGGCATCGCGCCTGTACCTGACCCACGTGGACACGGTGGTTGCCGACGCCGACGTGCAATTTCCCGAATTCGATCCGCGCGAATGGCAGGTGGACCGTCGCGAGGCGCATGCCGGCGATTCGCGGCACGCGTTCGGATTCGAATTCGTCGACTACTCGCGCATCGCCGGCGCCGCCGGCTGATCTCGCGCCGTTATCAGGCGCTGCGGCGAACTTCGTTGGCGGGCACTTCTCGCCCCGCGACCTGGTGCAGGCGCAGTTCCTGGCCCAACTCCAGCGCGGTCAGCTTGCCGCCCCAGACCGCGCCCGTATCGATGGCGTAGATGCCCAGGCCCATGAACAAGCCAAGCGTCGACCAGTGCCCGCACACGACGGGCAATTCCCGCGGCGCGTGGCCGGGCACGTCGAACCACGGGTACAGCCCGGGCTTCTGCGTGCCGGGACGGCCCTTTTCCTCGAAGCCGATGCGGCCGCTTGGCGTGCAATAGCGCATCCGGGTGAACACGTTGACGATCGCGCGGAAGCGATCGGGCCCGGTCAGTTTCGGGTTCCAGATCGGCTTGTCGCCGTACATGTTCTTGAGCAGTTTGCGGAAGCCGTCGCCGCGCAGTTGTTCTTCGGCCTCGCGTGCGCGCGCTTCGGCGATCTTGATGGTCCACTTCGGCGCGAAGCCTGCATGCACCATCGCGAAGCCCAGCGTCCGGTCGACATGCATCAGCTTTTGCTGGCGCAACCAGTCCACGAGTTCGTCGCGGTCGGGTGCGAACAACACGCGGCGCAGGTCGGGATTCACCCGGGCCTGGTCGACTTCGCTGCGTTGCGCGATCGCCAGCAGCGACAGGTCATGGTTGCCCAGCACCACCGTGCTGTGGATTGCCAGCGAATGCACCAGGCGCAGGGTTTCCAGCGACTGCCCGCCGCGGTTGACCAGGTCGCCGCAAAACCACAGGCGGTCGCGCGCAGGGTCGAATCGGATCTTCTCGAGCAGGCGTTGCAGCGTGTCGTGGCAGCCCTGCACGTCGCCGATGGCGTAAGTGGCCATCAGTGCAGCGTCCGCGGGACGGACAGGGTGAACGGCGCAATCGCCGCGTCGAAGTGGGTGCCGTCATCCGCCAGCATCTGGTAGCTCCCTTCCATGGTGCCCAGTGCCGTCTCGAGCACGGCGCCCGAAGTGTATTCGAAGTCGTCGCCAGGGCGCAGCCACGGCTGTTCGCCGACCACGCCTTCGCCACGCACTTCCTGGACCTTGCCGTTGTCGTCGGTGATCAGCCAATGCCGGCTGATCAGGCGCGCCGGCACCTGGCCGCTGTTGTGGATGCGGATCGTGTAGGCGAACACGAAGCGCCCGTCTTCGGGCGTGGACTGGTCCGGCAGGAACCGGGTCTGTACCTGGACATCGATGTCGTGCGGCGAGGGACTCATGCCGGTCATTTTACTTAAATTTCCACCGTGGCCGCTGCCGCTGCCCCGCCGACGCCCAGGGCGTTGGACAGGGCGATGAACTGGGCGACCTCGAGTTGCTCGGCGCGCAGTTCCGGGCGGACGCCGGCAGCCACGATCTGCTCGCCGGTGCAGATCGCCTGCAGCGCATTGCGCAGCGTCTTGCGGCGCTGGCCGAAGGCGTCGCGCACCACGCGCTCGAACAGCGCGGCATCGTCGATGCCCACCGACTTGACGTCGCGCGGCACCAGCCGCACCACCGAGGAGTCGACCTTCGGCGGCGGCCGGAAGGCGCCCGGCGGCACGTCGAACAGCGGCTGCACCTCGCAGACCGCCTGCAGCATCACGCTCAGGCGCCCGTAGGTCTTGCTGCCCGGGCCCGCGCCCATGCGGTCCACCACTTCCTTCTGCAACATGAAATGCATGTCGATGATGGATTCGGAATGCTCGAGCACATGGAACAGGATGGGCGTGGAAATATTGTAGGGAAGGTTGCCGACCAGGCGCAGCCGGCCTTCACCGGCCAGCTTGCCGAAGTCCACCTTCAAAACGTCCTTGTGCACGATCGTCAGATCCCCGAGGCCGTGCGCGGCTTCGGACAGCGGCGTAATCAGGTCGCGATCGAATTCGATGACGGTGAGCGCGCCATGGCGCTTGAGCAGCGGGAAAGTTATCGCGCCCTGGCCCGGGCCGATTTCAACCAACTGGTCGCCAGGCTTGGGATTGACCGCAAGCACGATCTTCTCGATCACGCTGCGGTCGTGCAGGAAATGCTGGCCGAGTTGCTTCTTCGGTGGTTCCTTGAAATGGCTCATGCGTTTGCCCCGCGTCGCGCCAACTGCGAGCAAAGCGCGACCGCAGCGATCAGGCTGGACGCATCCGCCACGCCGGTGCCGGCGATTTCCAGCGCAGTGCCGTGGTCCACCGCCACGCGGGGGTAGGGCAGTCCGAGCGTGATGTTCACTGCGTGTTCGAAGCCGGAGTGCTTGAGCACGGGCAATCCCTGGTCGTGGTACATGGCGAGCACCGCATCGAAGCCGGCGAGCTTTTGCGGAAGGAAGGCAGTATCGGCGGGCAGGGGGCCGATCAGCGCCATGCCCTCGCTTCGCAGCGATTGCAGCACGGGTTCGATCACCCGGATTTCCTCGTCGCCAAGCACGCCCGCTTCTCCCGCATGCGGATTGAGCCCAAGTACGGCGATGCGCGGCGCGGCCAGGCCGAAGTCCCGCCTGAGGGCGGCATCAAGGATGCGCAGGCAGCGTTCGACAAGTTCGGCGGTAATCGCGTCGGGTACCTGCCGCAAGGGCAGGTGGGTGGTCGCCAGGGCGACCCGCAGGCTCGGGTTGGCCAGCATCATCACCACGTCGCGGCCTGCCTGTCCGGCCAGCAATTCAGTGGTGCCGGTGTAGGCGATGCCGCCGGCATTGATGCTCGCCTTGTTGACCGGGCCGGTCACCAGTCCGTCGAATTCGCCGTCCAGGCAGCCGCGCGCGCCGCGCAGCAGGCAGTCGATGACGAAACGCGCGTTGCCGGGGTCGGCCCGACCGAACTCGCATGGCACCGGTTGCTTGAGGGGAAGGATCGCCAGCTCGCCCGGTTGCCTTGGTTGTCCGGGATCGATGAGGCGGAGCGGCAGGCCCAGCGATTCGGCGGCGAGCCGAAGGCAGTCCGGGTCGGCAATGGCCACCGGTTCGCAATCAAGGGGGAGTTGGGCGAGTCGAACGCAAAGCTCGGGACCCACCCCCGCAGGCTCGCCCGCAACCAGGGCCAGCCTGGGCCGCATCAGCCGATCAGGCGCCGCCGAGGCGGCTGTCGACGTAGGCTTCGGCGCGCATCTGGCGCAGGAAACGCTCGTAGGCTTCCTCGGACTTGCGCTGGCCGATGATTTCGCGGGCCTGGTTGCGACGATTCTCTTCGGTCACGTCCTGCTCGCGCACGCCGTTGCGCTTGATCAGGTGGAAGCCGACATCGCTCTGGAACACGGGCGACAATTCGCCGTCCGCCAGTTGCTGGACCTGGCTGCCTACTGCCGAGCCCCAGGCTTCAGCAGCAAACCAGCCCATGTCGCCGCCGGCGGCGCGCGTTTGCACGTCGTCGGACGCTTCCTTGGCCACCTTGGCGAAATCCTCGCCCGCGACGATGCGATCGCGCAGGGCCTGGATCTTCTGGCGGGCCACTTCGGCCGGGACCAGGTCGTTGACGGCGACCAGGATGTCCTGGGCCTTGTACTGGGTTACCTTCTGCGCCTGCGGCTTGCGCACTTCCATCAACTGCACGATCTGGAAGCCGCTCGGGCCACGCACGGGTTCGGTGATCTGGCCCGGTGTCATCGACTTGAGCATGGTGACGTAGACCGGCGGAACGGCGTCCATCGTGCGCCAGCCGATTTCACCGCCGTCCAGCGCATTCTGCGCACCGGAATAACGGATGGCCGCGGAACGGAAATCGATCTCGCCGCGCTCGACCATCGCCTTGACTTCATCGATCTTCTTTTTGGCGGTTTCGATATCGCCCGGCGTCGCGCCTTCGGGCACGTTGATCTGGATATTGGCCAGGCGCAGTTCGTCGCCACCGATGTCCTTGCCGGCCAGCATCTGGTCCACTTCGCCTTCACTGACCTGCACCGAGCTTTGTACGTAGCGCTGGCGCAGCCTTTGCACGGTGACTTCGTCGCGCAGGTTCGAGGCGAATTCGTTGTAGTCGAGTCCGTCCGCGGCCAGGCGCTGGCGCAGTTGGTCAACGGTCATCTTGTTCTGGCTGGCCACGGTGCCGATGGCTTGCTGCAGTTCCTGGTCGGAGATGCGGATGCCGGAACTCTCGGCGCGCTCGACCTGCAGGCGCATCAGGATCAGGCGCTCGAGCACCTGGCGCTCGAGCACGTCGCGCGGCGGCAACTGGCCCGGGTTCTGGGCCTGCATCTGCCGGCTGATGTTGGACACGGCCAGGTCCACTTCGCTGCGCAGGATCACGTCTTCGTTGACCACGGCGGCAATCGTGTCGACGGTGGTGGTCTGCAGCGCCTGGGCGCGGGTATCGGTGGCCGCCGACGCTGCGAGCAGCGCGACGAACAGGGCGGAGAAAATCGGTTTCATGTAATCAGGCACTCCGGGGCGCGCAAGGGCGGCGCAGGCGTTCAGCGGACATATCCAAGGATAGCATTATCAAGCAGCCGGCTCGTGTCGCGGCCGAAGCTGCCAAGGCCATTCAGCTCGATTTCCAGGTACAGGCCGATGTTCTGGCGGCTTTCGAAATTGCGGATGTATTGCCGCCCGAGCAAGCGCACGGCAACGCAGCAACTGTTCCATTCGAAGCCGGCCAGCGCCTCGATGGTCTGGTTGTCGCGCAGGGAATAATTCCATCGGCCGTACAGGTTCCAGTTGTTGTTCACTGGTATGACAAAGCTCAGGTCGGTTTGTTCCAGCGGCGGCAGGCCCGGCGTGGCGCGGCGGAACCGATAGGCCGCATTCACGATGGTGCCCTTGTGCAGGCGCAATTGGGTGCGTACCGACGACAGTTCGGTGTGCTGGTTATCCGGGTTCCACTGGTGGGTGGCGCCCAGGCTCCACCAGTCGCTGACGGCCAGGTCCATGGTCGCGACCCAGACGCTGCCGTTGTCGGAGGCGGTTGGGGGGCCTGGCAGCAGCGTCACCTGCGGTTGGTCGAAGTAGGTGATGCGGCCGATGCCGGCGCTGAGGCGCTCGCGTCCGTCGGCAGCGCTGAGGATGCGCGTGGTGAGGGCCAGCGCCATCTGGTTGGCATCGGCCTGTCGGTCCGCGCCGCCGAAGCTGTTGTCGCGGAACAGCGAGGTCCAGCCGAAGGTCAGTTCGCGCGTGTCGAACAGGGGCAGGTGGTCCTGGTCTCGGTAGGGCACGCGCAGGTAGTACAGGCGCGGCTCGAGGGTCTGGATGTAATCGCGTCCGCCCCAGTCGAAGCTGCGCTCGAAATAGGCGCCGGCATCGACGCTGGCGATGGGCAGGCTGCGGCTGGTGCTGTTTGATCCGCCCGGCGGGACCAGGCTGTCATCGAGCGAGCTGTAGCCGGTGTAGCGCCAGGCCAGTTGCGGCGTGATGAACCACGAGTTGCCGCCGAGCGGAAACCGCACGTAGGGCTGCAAGTCGACGCGATTGCCGCCGCCGCGTGATTCGTGGTCGAAGCGCACGGCTTCGAAGTTCAGGCCCGCTTCGACCCAGCGCGACAGGGGACGCAGCGCGGTGGCCTGCAGCCGCGGCAGCCGGCGATACGGTTCGGCGCCATCGGGAAGCAGGGGCGTGGCGATCTGCCAGGTTTCCGCCGTCAGGCTGGCTGTCCAGTACTTTCCGCGACCGTAAAAACCGGCATTGCTGTTGAGCAGCGAGATCGAGGTGTAGTCGATCGAATCGCCGAAGTCGCCGAAGTAATCCTTGTCGCTGACGTTGTTCAGGTCGGAAGCGAAATACCAGTGGCGGTTGACGGTGGTGGAGTTCTGCCAGCTGAGCAGGCTGCGATCGGTGCCGGTAAGGTCGTCGCCCGGCAGGTAGGTGCCGGTGAAATTGCCGCGCGAACGCAGGGTGAGGTAACGGAATTCACCATTGAGCATGAAGCCGCGCTTGGACAGCCAGCGCGGCGTCAGCGTGGCGTCGTAGTTCGGCGCGAGGTTCAGGTAGAACGGCAGCTTGAGATCCAGGCCGTTCTGGTCGTCGCGGCCGATGGTTGGCGCCAGCATGCCGGTACGACGCTTGTCGTCGGTCGGGAAGCTGATGACGGGCAGCCAGATGACCGGGATGCCGCCGAGCTTCAGCGTGACATTGTGGGCGACGCCGGTGGCCGTCTCGTCGTTGACGGCGATGCGGCTTGCCGAGAACTCCCACTGGCGCTGGCCGGGCGGGCAGGTCGAGTAGGTCGCATCGGTCAATGTGCCGACCGGCCCCTTCAACACTGCCGTTTCCGCTTCGCCATTGCCCAGTTCTTCATTGAACTGGTAGCGCACCTTGCCCATCTGCAGCACGTCGTTCTTCTGGTCGCCGGAGGCGCTTTGCGCGGTGAGGCGGACAGTACGATCCTGGTAACGGACCTGGCCTTCGGTCACGAACTGCTCGGTATCGTGCGTGTAGGTGACCTTGTCGGTATTCATCCACTGGTCGGCGTGGGTCAGTTCGACGTTGCCGGAAAAAATCGTGGACTCGCTCTTCTGCACGTCGAGGTCGTCGGCGCTGATGTCGGTGGGCGCGGCCAGGCGATCCGCCGGCGCGGCGGGAACCTCGGTGAACCAGGGAATGGTGGTGGGAAGCTTGCACAAGGCCCAGGTGGGCTTGGGGGCTTCTTCGGCGCGCACCGCGCCGGCAACGGCTAGGCAGAGCGGCAGTAAACGCAGGCTGGTCTGGCGCACCGGGTGATTCCTGAAGATGCAATGGCCGTCATTCTAGCCCGAGCGGGGTCTGCGCCGGCCACCCGGATGCAATCGGAACGGGGGCCTCAGGCGCCCAGCCCGGTGAGGTGGGCGACACTGCACTCGCGCAGGGCGGTCAGGCTGTAGCCCCCTTCCAGGAAGGACACGATGCGGCCCCCGCCGTGCCGGACGGACAGCTCCGCCAGCCGCGCGCTGAGCCATGCGTAGTCCTCGGCCACCAGGCCCAGGTCCGCCAGCGGGTCGAGGCGGTGCCCGTCGAACCCGGCCGATACCAGCAACAGTTGCGGCGCGAAGCCATCCAGCGCAGGCAGCAGCCGGTCGCTCCATGCCGCGCGGAATGCCACGCTTCCCGCGCCAGGCGGCAGCGGCGCATTGACCACGTTGCCCACGCCCGTTTCATCACTGGCGCCGGTGCCTGGATACAGCGGCGCCTGGTGCGAACTGACATACAGCACCCGTGGCTCGCGCTCGAAGATGTCCTGCGTGCCGTTGCCGTGGTGCACGTCGAAGTCCACGATCGCCACGCGTTGCAGGCCATGCTCGGCCAGCGCGTGCGCCGCGGCCACGGCGATGTGGTTGAACAGGCAAAAGCCCATCGCCGCGTTCGACGTGGCATGGTGCCCGGGCGGGCGAACCGCGCAGAACGCGCGATCGATCCGGCCGGACATGATCGCGTTGACTGCTGCGATTCCCGCACCGCTGGCGCGCAGGGCGGCGGCGGCGGAACCTTGTGATAGCACCGTGTCGGCGTCGATCCGGACGCAGTCGCCGGCAGGCTTGGCGAGCACCTGGTAAATCATTTCTTCGGAGTGCACGCGTGCGATCTGGTCGCGGCTGGCCAGCGGCGCTTCGGTCCACTGCAGGTGGGGCAGGCCGGCGTGCAGGGCCTGCAGCACCGCAGCCAGCCTTGCCGGTGCTTCCGGGTGGCCGGCGCCAGGCTCGTGCTGCAGGCAGTCGGGATGGGTGTAGACCCGCATCTCAGCCCTTGCGGCGGTCGTGGTTCCAGAGCACTTCGCCATGGCCGCTGGCGCGTGCAAGCACGCGCGAGACCACGAACAGCAAGTCCGACAAGCGGTTGAGGAATCGAATGGCCTCGGGCCGAACAGCGTCGTGCCGCGACAGGGTGACGACGTCGCGTTCGGCGCGGCGGCAGATGGTGCGCGCGAGGTGGCAATGCGCTGCGGCGATTCCGCCGCCGGGCAGGATGAAATCCTTCAGCGGCGGCAAGTCGGCATTGAATGCGTCGAGCTGCGCTTCGAGCCGATCAATGTCGGCATCGAAGATTGCGGCATGGCCCGGGATGCAAAGCTCGCCACCCAGGTCGAACATCTGGTGCTGCACCGCTACCAGCACGTTTCGAACGGTGTCGGGGATGTCGCAGGCGAGCACGATGCCGATCGCGGAATTGGCCTCGTCCACGGTGCCATAGGCGGACACCCGCGCGGAATCCTTCGATACGCGCGCGCCGTCGCCCAGCCCGGTGCTGCCGTCATCGCCGGTGCGCGTGTAGATCTTGGACAGACGATTGCCCATGGCGCGCGGTCAGGCGGTTTGCAGGCCCAGCGCCGGAATGCGCCGGCGCAGCAGCGCGAAGCTGCCGAACAAAACGACCGAATAGAACAGCGTGCCGAGCACGGTGTTCTGGAAGAAGGGGAGGCCGGCGACATACGCGGCAAGCAGCCCGGCGCCCGTCGGTGGATACAGGGGCGAGCCCAGCCACGCGCCGAAATTGGTCACCAGGAAAAACAGCACGGAACCCACCAGCGAATAGCCGGCCACGCGAACTGCCGTGACGCGGCCGCGCAAGGCGAAGCCGACCACGGTTGACAGCGCAATGCACAAATACACAAGCACGAAGCCGGCGCTGAAGAAGTATTCGGAGTAGATGCCGCCATTGACCAGGCCCAGCGCCAGGTCGGAAATGAACATCGCCACCAGCGGCACCCAGATGGCGGCGCTGCGCTTCGCAAAATACGCCCCGCCGAACAGCGCGATGGCCTCGACCGGCGAAAAATTCGGCGGATGCGGCAGCAGTCGCGACAAGGCCGCCAGGACGATCATTCCGACCAGCAGGAGCGGTCCGGAGGCAAGCGAGGAGTGGGGCTGTGAGGGCATGGCGAGTCCGGTGGGATGAACTGTGACTGTGGTCGGGGCGCGACGGCCATAGGCGGCAGGCGGCCAGGTCGTTAGGATACCGCAACGCGTCTGCCTGCGGTCCGAGAGACCTGTGAAAATGGATTTCGATATTGTGGTGCTGGGTGGCGGACTGGTCGGCAGCAGCCTGGCCTGTGCGCTGGACGGACGCGGATTTCGCACGGCCCTGGTCGAGGGCAGCCTGCCGAGGGAATCGCCGCCGGGCTTCGACGAACGCAAGCTCGCGCTGGCGGCAGCCAGCCTGAATGCGCTGGGCGCCCTGGGCGTGCTCGCGCATCTGCCGGAAGCTCCCAGCCCGATCCGGCGAATCCACGTGAGCCGGCAGGGGGACTTCGGTGTCGTGCGCCTGCAGGCGGCGGATGTCGGGCGTGATGCCTTCGGCGGCGTGGTGTCTGCGCGTGAGCTCGGCCAGGCCCTCGAGCGGCGGTTGGCTGCGCTGTCGGACTTGCATCTGTTGCGTCCGCAGACGGTATCGGCCATTCGCGACATCGAAGGCGGGGTCGCATTGCGCCTGCAGCCGGGCCAGGGCATCGATGCGACGCAGGACGCGGGCGGCAGCGAAGTGACCACGCGCCTGCTGGTGGCAGCGGACGGGACCGGGTCCTTCGCGCGACAGGCGCAGGGCATCGGCGTGGACCGGCACGATTACCTGCAGACCCTGCTGGTCTGCAGCCTGGTGACCGATCGCCCGGCCGATGGCGGCGCCTTTGAAAGATTCACCGCCGACGGACCGGTCGCGCTGTTGCCGATGGGTCGCCAGTACGGCGCGATCTGCGCCGTGCCGCGCGCCGAAGCGGAGGCGGTGATCGCGATGGACGATGCGGCGTACATGGATTATTTCCAGCGGCGCTTTGGCTGGCGCGCGGGCCGCGTGTTTCGCGTCGGCAAGCGCAGCGCGTATCCGATCGCGCGCGTCGTCGCCGAGCGCATCGTGTCGCGGCGCATGGTGCTGATGGGCAATGCGGCGCAAACCATCCATCCCATCGGCGCGCAGGGTTTCAACCTGGGCCTTCGCGATGCGCTTGCACTGGCCGAGGTACTGGCCGCGGCCGACGCCGGCGTCGATCCCGGCAGCGAGTCGGTGCTGCAGGCCTACCAGTTGGCGCGGCGCGAGGATCGCGAGCGCACGCTGTCCTTCAGCGACGGCCTGGCGCGTGCGACGGGAAATGCGTCCTTGCCGATGCACCTGTTGCGTTCGATTGGCCTGATGGCGCTGGCCAATGTGCCCGGCCTGTCGGCGCCGCTGGTGTCGGGCGCGATGGGATTCCGCGGCAAGGTACCTGCGCTGTCGCGGAGTAGCCCATGAGCCGCCGGGACCGCTTCGACGCGGTGGTGGTCGGGGCCGGCGTCGTCGGCGCGGCCGCCGCGCTGCGCCTGGCCGCCGAAGGCCTTCGGATAGCAATTGTCGAGGCCCACGAGCCGCAGGCATGGACCCCGGCAACATCCGACTTGCGCGTCTATGCCTTCGCGCCGGATGCCCAGGGCTTGCTGGAAGAAGTGGGTGCATGGGCGTCGGTGGCCTCGGCGCGCGCGCATCCCTATCGGCACATGCGGGTGTGGGATGCGGCCGGCGGTGGCGAGCTGGCGTTCGATGCGGACCAGATGGGTCGCGACTGCCTCGGCCATATCGTCGAGCACGAACTGCTGGTGGATCGCCTGTGGGCGGCCCTGGCACGCGCGCCCGCGATCGAACGACTCTGCCCCGACAAGTTGCTTGGGCTTGAACAGGACGACGACGAGGTCGTGCTGACGCTGCAAAGCGAAACGCGCCTGCGTGCCCGGCTGGTGCTGGGCGCCGACGGCGCCGCCTCGCGCGTGCGTGCCCTGCTGGGCGTGCACACGCGCGACCACGACTATCATCAACAGGGCGTCGTTGCTTATGTCAGCACGCAGCTGCCGCACCAGGACACGGCCTGGCAGCGTTTCCTTGCGACCGGGCCGCTGGCGTTCCTGCCTTGCGCGGATGGTCGCTGCTCCATCGTGTGGACCTTGCCCGACGCGGAAGCCGGGCGCGTGCTCGCGCTCGACCCGGCGGAATTCTGCAGGGAGCTGACGCGCGCCTTCGATTCACGGCTGGGCGAGGTGACTGCAGTCTCTGAACGCAAGGCTTTTCCGCTTCGCCGCCGCCTGGCGGAACCCATGGCCGTCGGCCGCGTGGCCCTGGTCGGCGACGCCGCGCACGTCGTGCATCCCCTGGCCGGGCAGGGCGTCAACCTGGGCCTGCGCGACGTGGCGTCGCTTGGCCGGATGGTCGCCGATGCGCGAGCGGGCGGAAGGGATTTCAGCGCCGCGCACCGATTGCAGCGATGGGCGCGGTCGCGCGCGAGCGAGAATGCCGTGGCTGCGGGTTCGTTCGAGGCGATCAACCGCATCTTTTCCAACGAGTCGGTGGTGCCGACCTTGTTGCGCGGGCATCTGCTGGGGCTGGCGGGAAAACTGCCGCCGCTGACGCAATTCTTCTGGAAGCGCGCCGCCGGCCTGTGATCAGGCAGGCGGTGCGAGGAACTCGCGCGCGCTAAGCCAGCCGTCCTTGTTCTTGTCCTGGCGGTGGAACTGTTTTTCCAGCCGGTACTTGAGTTCCGGCAACGTCACCGTCGGGCCGTTCGGCACCAGTTGCTCGCTGGGCTGCAGGATGGAGTCGCGGTTGCTGTCCATCTTGCGGAACGCGAAGGTGAACCGATCCAGGTATTCGTCGAGCGAGATCTTGTTGTTGCGGTTGGTGTCGACGACGTCGAAATAACTCGAGCCCGATCCGGCAGTGCTGGTGCCGGCGACTGCCAGTCCGAGCGCTGCGACCAGCGCGTGCCTGCGAATTATTGCGAATGTGCGGGTGCTCAAAGCATGCGTCCTCTTGCAGCGGGATTGGTGGCGAACACGGTGATCTCCTCACGGTCGTGATAGAGCTGCCGTGCCCGCACTATAAGCGGCTTGCCGGCTTGTTCCCTGAACGCGTCAAGGCACTGGCGGGTTTCCTCCCAGCGCTTCTTCATGGGCAGCTTGAGGTTGAAGATCGCATGCTCGCACCAGCCCAGCGCAAACCATTCGGCCATGCGCGACGCAACCTTGCGTGGTGACTCGACCATGTCGCAGACCAGCCAGTCCTGCGGCTTCGGCGGCTTCCAGCTGAAGCCGTCGGCACGGATGTGATCAACCAGGCCAGTCGCCATCGCCGATTCGGCCATCGGGCCGTTGTCCACCGCGATCACCTTGAA
The DNA here is from genome assembly GCA_026398715.1 of Gammaproteobacteria bacterium. Next base: position 23,822 of record JAPLSI010000163.1, on the reverse strand, counting down.
ATGGTGACGCGCGAGGATCCAGCTCCAGCCGCCCGGCGCCGCGCCCAGGTCGGCGGCGCACATGCCCGGCTTGACCAGGCGCTCGCGCTCCTCGGGCAGCATCAGGGTCAGGATGGCTTCCTCTAGCTTCAGCGCCGAGCGACTGGGCGCTTCGGACAGTTGCCGCAACCGCGGCACGCCGAGCGGCCACGGCGACGCATCGCCCACGTCGCTGGCGCCAAGCAACAGGTGGTCGCCCGCCAGCAGGCACACATGCAACCGTGGCAGGCGCGGGTCGTCCTTCTCGGTAAGCAGGCCGCGTTGTCGAAGGGCGGGGCGCAAGGCGTTGCCGAATGCGCGGGCCAGGCCCGACAGCGGTCGGGCTTCGTCGGAATCGGGATGCTCGACCATCATGTCGCCGTAGCGACCGCGACCGGCCAACGCGTCGAAAATGGGAGTGATGCGGTCCTTCGGGTCGATGTCCTTGAGTTCGGCGAGCAGGCGCAATTTCTGCCGCGCGAAAATCAGCTCGGAAAACGGCAGGCTCCGCGACAGGCCCGCGCCGTCGGTTCCCAGGTACAGCACGTGGCCCGAGTTGCGTTGCGTGCGCGCGTATCCCGAAAAGCCGGCGAGCGCCGCGCGTTCGCCGAGTTCCGCGGCAAGTTCCGGTTCGAACCCGGGTCGGCAATAGCAGAGCAGGCCGTCGGCATGTGCGCCGACCTCGCCCGTTGCTTCTTCCGTGCCATCAATAGACAACGCCGCTCTCCCCATAGTCGCGCAACACCTTGCAGGCATCGTCGCGGCACAGGTCGCGATGCACGGCGATCCCACGACGCTCCAGTTCGCCCGCCCAGTCCGCCGGAAGCGGGCCTTCGTCGAATTTTGCCAGTGCCTGCACGTCGTCGCTGCGCGCACCGATCAGCACCTCGTCTATCCCCGCCCAGATCAGCGCGCCGTAACACATCGCGCACGGTTGCGCGGACGTGGCCAGCGTGATCCGCCCGCCCTGGTCGTTCAGGCGGAAGCGCTGGAGGCTTTGTTGGCTGCTGCCGAGTGCCATCACTTCGGCATGCGCGGCCGAGCAGTTCGACGCCAGCACCCGGTTCACGCCCACGCCCAGCACGCGGCCCGCGTCATCGAACACCGCCGCGCCGAAGGGTCCGCCCGTGCCATGGGCGACGTTCGATCGCGACAGTTCGATCGCGAGCCCGATCTTTTCGATGCGGTCCGTATAGCGCTTGTCGGCCGGCACTTCATCCAGCACCCATTCGGGCAGCGCCAGGGCTACTTGCATGCGAATGGTCATTGCAGCGGCACGCTGTTTTCCATCATCAGCACGCCCTCGCACTTGCCGGCCACGCACTGGCAGCCGTCGATCGCCTGGAAGCCGCAAATCCCGACCCGGCCCTCTTTGGCGCAGGCCGCCTTCACCTTCTCCGGGAAAGTGGGAGTGTCCTTGTTCACGCACACCGGGCGATAGCCGCAACAGCTGCCCCCGTCCTTCACCGCGCAATCGGAATCGCTGCGGCAGCCAAGACCGCCATCCGCGCCGAGAGACAGCGGCGGCAACCCGGGCTTGCCTTCGGGCCCGGACATCGGGGTCGACGGTGCCGACTGGGGTTCGGCCGTCGGCGCCACCGACGGAAGCCGTGCGGCCGCAGGCGCGGGCTGCACAGGCCGCGGTGGTTCGGCAAGTGGCGCAGCGGCAGGCGTCGCTGGCGGCGCATCGGATTCGCTTCGCGCGCCCGCCGGCGAGTTGCCCGGCGCATTGCACGACGCCAGGCCCAGCATCGCAAATGCAGCCGTGGCCCACGCCAGTTTCCGGATCATCGCCAGCTTGTCCATGGTCGGGGCCTCGCGCATGTTCAGGGGGTTGCCGGCCGTGCCCAGCTGTCGCGCAGGGTAACCGTGCGATTGAACACGGGTGCGTCGTTGCGATGGTCGCGCCGGTCGGCAACGAAGTAGCCCAGCCGCTCGAACTGGAATGCCTGCTCGGGCGCGACATCTGCGGCGGCGGGTTCGAGATACGCGGTCGCGCTTCGCACCGACGCCGGATTCAGGTAGTCGCGATAGGTCTTGCCTTCATCCTCGCTGTCCGGGTCGGGCACGGTGAACAGGCGGTCGTATAGCCGGACTTCCGCTTGCACCGCATGCCGCGCGCTGACCCAATGGATGGTGCCCATGATCTTGCGATCGGCGCCGGGCATGCCCGCGCGGGATTCCGGGTCGAGCGTGCACTGCAACGCGACGACGTGGTCGCCTTCCTTCACTAGTTCCTCGCAGCGCACGATGCCCACGCCGCGCAATCGCACTTCACCCCCGGGCGAAAGGCGGTGGAAGCCCTTGGCCGGGAATTCCATGAAGTCATCGCGCTCAATCCACAACTCGGGCGAAAACGGCAACATCCGCGAGCCCAGTTCGGGCAGCTTGGGATGGTTGGCGAAGGGCAGCATTTCCTCGTGGTCCTGCGCCAGGTTGGTGATGACCAGCTTGAGCGGATCGATCACCGCCATGCGTCGCACGGCCTTGCCGTCCAGGTCCTCGCGCACGCAGCCTTCCAGCAACGAATAATCGGTGAGCGAGTTCTGCTTCGAGATGCCGATCCGGTCGGCCAGCAGCCGCAACGATGCGGGCGTGTAGCCGCGCCGGCGCAAGCCCTGCAGCGTGGGCATGCGCGGATCGTCCCAGCCCGAAACCAGCCCGTCCTGCACCAGCGCCATCAGCTTGCGCTTGCTCATCACGGTGTAGTTGATGTTGAGACGCGAGAACTCGATCTGGCGCGGCTTCGACACGCGGGTTTCGAATCCGGCGTCCACCACGGGCTGCCACAACTGCGGATGCGAGGGCAGGTCGATGTTGTCGATGCACCAGTCGTAAAGCGGGCGGTGGTCCTCGAACTCCAGCGTGCAAAGCGAGTGGGTGATGCCCTCCACGGCGTCCGAGATGCAATGCGCGTAGTCGTACATCGGATAGATCGGCCAGGCATCGCCGGTGTTCTGGTGGCTGACGTGGCGGATGCGATAGATGGCCGGGTCGCGCAGGTTGATGTTGCCGCTGGCCATGTCGATCTTGGCGCGAAGCGTGCGCGTGCCGTCGGGGAACTCGCCCGCGCGCATGCGCTGGAACAGGTCGAGGTTGTCCGCCACGCTGCGCTCGCGGAACGGAGAATTGCGGCCGGGTTCGGTAAGCGTGCCGCGGTACTCGCGCACTTCGTCCGCGCTCAAGTCGCAGACGAACGCCTTGCCATCCTCGATCAGCTTCAGCGCGCTGCGGTAGAACACCTCGAAATAATCCGATGCGTGGCGCAGTTCCGACCAGGTGAAGCCCAGCCAGGTCACGTCGTCCTTGATGGCCTCGACGTATTCGATGTCTTCCTTGCTCGGGTTGGTGTCGTCGAAGCGCAGGTTGCAACTGCCACCGAATTCCGCCGCGACGCCGAAGTTCAGGCAGATGCTCTTGGCGTGGCCGATGTGCAGGTAACCGTTGGGTTCCGGCGGGAAACGGGTATGGATGCTCGCGTGCCGCCCCTCGGCCAGGTCATCGCGCACGATTTGCCGGATGAAGTCCTGTTTCTCGGTCGCCAGCGAGGCGGTGGGGTCGTTCATGCGGATGGGTTTCTGCGTGGGAGTCGGCAAGTTTACCCGACCGCCGTGGATTGACGGGCCCCGGGGCGGCCCGACGGACCGACGAAGGCATCACGGTATCGACCGTGCAATATGCCGATGCTCGAATTTCCGGCACACTGGGCTTCGCAAGAGGGAGTGCGGACGTGACGAGATCGAACCGGACCATGGGCTGGGCCCGATGCCTGCTGTCGGCATTGGCCATCTCGACTTGTCTGGTCCCCGCCACGCTGGCAGCGGTTTCCGCATCGGCAGCGCAGGTTGCATCGCCCGCGGCTGGCCCGGTCGTGGCCATCGTCCAGGCCCCCTCGGAAATTTCGCTCGACCAGATAGTGTCCGGCCGCGCAAAAATCGGTTTTACCCCGGTGGTGTCGGATGGGATCCATGCCATTGGTCGGCCCGGAACCACCATCTGGCTGCGCATCCGCACGCAATTGCCCGCCGACGATGAACCGCGTTTCGTCAGCCTGCCGCGGCAGGCCATCAATTCCCTCCGCCTGCACGTGGATGGCGGTCCTGGCAATCCCGTGGCAAGCACCGGCATCGCCCAGACCGATGAGGTCGTGCGCTGGCCGGACGCCTTCGTGCTGGCATTGCCCGCGAACGCCCCGCGCAATCTGACCCTCTACCTGGAGATCCAGGGTCAGGGCCACCTGAACTTGCGGCCCAGGGTCATCGACCAGCCCCAATGGCGCGAGCGCGCCAGGGCAAGCAGCCTGGCCTACGACCTGCTGTATTCCGGCCTGTTCGGCATCTTCGTGTTGGCGGTGGCACGGCGCGCCTTGACCGGTGAGCGAACGCTGCGGGTTGCGGCCGCGGCATTCGGTTCGCTGTGCGCTGCCATCGTCGGCAACTATCACCTGCAGCTGAGCCTGGGCGGAACCAGCCTGGCGGCCATTCCGGCGCTGCCGGTTGTGCTGTGGGTCATGGCCTGTGCGCCCTTGCTCTGGGCTACGCAGCAGTATGCGGGTCTGGAAAAAACCAACCCGTCGCTGGGCAGGCAGATCGATCGCGCCGGCTTTGCACTGGTGCTGCTGGCATTGGTCATCCTGGTCCTGCCGGCCTGGCTGCTGCCGCAAATGCAGGTGACCGGCCTGCTGATGGTCGCCGCCACCAGCCTGGTGTGCGCGGCCGTGTTGCTGTCCGATCCCCGCCAGTGGCGATGGCTGCCCGCGCTGGTCTGGCTGGCCATGGTTCCGGCGATGGCGGTGATCGCGCTGGGCTTCATGCAGCTGCTTCCGGCCACTCGCCTGGTAACGCGCGGCTTCCAGTTGCTGCTCGCACTGCTGATGGTCATCTACCTTTTCGCGCCCTGGATTCGCAGCCTGATGCAGGAACGGCAACGGCGGATGCGCGGCGGCAGCACCGAACAGAGTGCTGAACAGAAGATCGCGCATGCACGCGAATGGATGATCCGAAGCCTGCAGGCGGGCATGGAAAATGCCTCGGATGAAGGCGACATGGAATGGATTGCGTACCGCCGCCTGATGGGCGGACTGAAGCCCGTACTGCCGCAGCATGCGGCGGCGGTGATCGCCATGAACTATCACAACGAGGACCTGCTGCTGGTCGAGCCCAAGACGGCGGAGCCCTGGTTCCAGATGTTGCTGGCGCAGCGTGGCTCGTTGCTCAAGAACCTGAGCCGTTCGCTGGCGCCGCAGCAGATCGGCGTTGACTTCACCGGGCCGGACGGGCCGGTGCAGCAGGCGCTGCTGGCGGTGATCCCGTTGCCCATCGAACGCCCCGGCTGGGGCGTGCTGGTGATCGAGAGAAGCACCAATGTCAGCTACAGCGATCCCGAGCTCGACCTGTGCACGGAGTTCGCCGCGCTGGCCACCACCGCGGGCGACGAAGCCGCCACGGTGATGCAGCTGCGCCAGGCGACGGAGATCGAGCCCGAATCAGGCGTCTATAGGCGCGAGATGGTCGAGCAGCTGCTCCGGCGCGCGCACGAATCGGCCGCGCTGAAGCGCAAGCCGCTGTCGCTGATGCGGGTAGCCATCGATGGTTTCGATGGGTTGACGCCCGAATCGTCTGCAACCGTCGCGCGCCTGGTCGCAGACATGGTCCGCGAGGAAATCGACTACGGCGAAACGATTTCACGCGTCGAACCCGACCAGTTCCTGGTGCTCCTGTCCGGCCGGCCGATCGGCGAAGCGCGCGTGCTGGCCGATCGAATCTGCGCAGCCGTGAGGAAGCTGGGCTTGCCGCTCGCGGACGAAAAGATCCTGGGGCTCAGCATCGGCGTATCGCAGATGCTGATGGGCGAGCGCAGCCCGCAGCTGGCGTTGGAACGCGCCGTGCGTGCCCTCGCCAAGGCTCGCCAATACGGCGGCAACCAGGTGCAGGCAGTCGCGGGAGCCGGGGGCTGATATGCGCACCCTGGTGATCGGCAACAAGAACTACTCGTCGTGGTCGCTGCGACCCTGGCTGCTGATGCGGCATTTCCAGCTCGAGTTCGAAGAAGTCGTGCTTCCCCTGGATACGCCTGAATTCTTCCAGCGCATCAGCGCCTATTCGCCCACCGGGCGAGTGCCGGCGCTGCAATTTGACGACGAGATCGTCTGGGATTCGCTGGCAATCTGCGAGACCGTCAACGAGCGTTGGCTCGGCGGGCGTGCCTGGCCCGAATCTTCCCGGGCGCGCGCTGCGGCGCGCAGCGCGGCCTGCGAGATGCATTCGGGGTTCGGCGCCTTGCGCAGCCAGATGCCGATGAACTGCCGTCGGCGGCCGCGCGAGCCGCACTGGGATGCCGCCGCCGATCGCGATATCGCCCGGATCGAGCAACTGTGGCAGGAGTTGCGTACCGCGCATGGCGGTGACGACGGGTTCCTGTGCGGCAGTTTTGGAATCGTGGACGCCATGTTCGCGCCGGTGTGCGTGCGCTTTCGGGGCTATGGCCCGGCGCTGCAGGAAGCCACCCTCGATTACATGCAGCGCATGTTCGCACTGCCCGCGATGGTGGATTGGATTTCGGCGGCCGAGGCCGAGCCTGCGCGCGTGGATGCCGACGAAGCCTGAGCCAGTTCGGGCGCTTACTGGTTTGAAATCGAACACACCAGGACGAGTTCGCAGGCGCCCGCCCCGGAGTCTTCGCGACTTAGCGAGCTGCGCCAATGCCAGCCCGACGCTTCGTCGATATGGACGAGCCAGCCATGGATGCGGACCACGTCGCCGTCCGCGACCTGTTCAAGCTGCCTGGCGACATTCGCGTCGAAGGGCACCATGTGCATGTTCGCGCTGCTGCGAATGATGGTTTCCAGGGGCAGGGGCGGGCCGTCGCCACCCCAGCGATAGCGATACCAGCGACCGCCCTGGCTGACATGCAATCGGTCCGCCATGCCGGGCGCCGACATCGGTCCCCAGCCAAGCGCCAGGTCCGTCGGGGAAAAACGGGACTCGCGACCCAGTGAATAGTCTTCGCGAGACAGGACCCGGGCTTCCAGGCTTAAGCCCGCCTGCGGAGAAAAACGCGCGCCGTCGATTTCGAAAGCCGGCATGCGACCGTTCACGTCGGACTGAAGTGGTTGTGCCGGATCGGCAAAGTGCGGGGGCATCGCGCAGGTGACGGCGCCGGTTGCTCTGCTGGGCAGGTGTTCGGTCCGTCCGCCCCGGCCAACCAGGAAGAGTCCTGCAACCAGCACGAACAGCGTGATCCAGAGCCAGCGTGGCATGGCCTCAGGCGCCGAAATCGTTGACCAGCGCGGCAACCACCGCGTCGGGAATGCGCAAGTGCTCCGAAATGCGCGGATCGTCGATCCCGATCGACATGCCCCTGCCCGATTTCAGCGCGGCGATGCCGTCGACGGTGAATTCGAAGCGCAGGAAATGCACCGCCGAAGTCCGGTCGTCGTTGCTGCGCTCGAGCTCGTCGTCGGCATGGGCGAAGTGCCGCGCATGGCCGTCCACTTCGACATAGACGCGTTTTTCGATTCCCCCGAGGCGGGACAGACGCTCGGCGCGTTCGATGGCATCGGTGAACTCCAGCAGCATGGTCGCCTTGAGGTTGCCGCCATCGGGTATGAGGGGGTTGTAGGCATCCAGTTCTTCCTGGATTCCCGCGGCTTCGAAGATGCGCTCGATGCGCAACATTTCCTGGACCTGGTACTGGACCGTCAGCCGATCCTCGAACAACAGGTTGACGTTGGCGCCCAGCGCCACGCAGCGGGCCTTCTTGTGCGCAATCACGCGCGCGCGGAATGCAGCCCTCTCGCCTGCATAGCGCTCGAGCGACAGCAGGTCCGCCCGCGTCAGCTTGTTCATGCCTGCATCCCCTTGCCCGCGGATTGCCGGGTTCGTCCGCGTGCGGGCTTAGTGTAAGGGCTTGCGGCGCTCCACGCAGGGCGCGGTCAGCCGATCTCGGCCAGCGCCTTGGCGAAGCGGTTGGCGTGGGAACGCTCGGCCTTGGCCAGCGTTTCGAACCAGTCCGCGATTTCTTCGAAGCCTTCCTCGCGCGCGGACCTGGCCATGCCCGGGTACATGTCCGCGTATTCGTAGGTTTCGCCGGCGATGGCGCTGCGCAGGTTACTGGCCGTGTCGCCGAACGGCATGCCCGTGACCGGGTCGCCGGTCGATTCCAGGTACTCGAGATGGCCGTGGGCGTGGCCCGTTTCGCCTTCGGCGGTGGACCGGAACACGCTTGCGATGTCGCTGAAGCCCTCGATGTCGGCCTTCTGCGCGAAGTACAGGTAGCGACGGTTGGCCTGTGACTCGCTGGAGAACGCAGCCTTCAGGTTGCCTTCGGTCAAGCTGCCTTTGAGTGCCATTGAATCGCTCCGGGTGACTAGGGGTTCAGGGGGCGCAGGACCTTGGACACAGGCGCCTTCAGCAGGTCGGGCGGCAGTTCCCGCAGGAGCGCGGCAAACTGGTGCAGGAACGCGCCCATGGCCGAGCTCTTGCGCCACACCATCGCGACCCGTCGGGTGGGGGCGGGCGTCTTGAAGCTCACCAACTTGATATCGGTGGACGTGGACACGGGCGGCTTCACGGCGAGCATGGGCAGCAATGTGATTCCGACACCGGCCGCCACCATCTGCCTGAGTGTTTCCAGGCTCGTCGCGCGGAAGCCATCCTTCTCGCCGGCGCCCGCCTTCGTGCAGACCTCCAGCGCCTGGTCGCGAAGGCAATGGCCGTCCTCGAGCAAGAGCAGGTGCTGGTCCGCCAGGTCGGATAATTGCAGGTTCCGGCGATTGGCGAGCGCATGGTTGTTCGGGACCGCCAGCATGAAGGGCTCCTCGAACAGGAACTCGGATTCCAGCCAGTCCTCGTGCAAGGGCAGGGCGAGGACCGCGGCATCCAGGCGACCGTTGCGCAGCATGGCCAGCAGTTGTTCGGTCTTCTCCTCGACCAGCAACAATTCGAGCTTCGGAAACCGCGCGCGCAACACCGGCACCACATGCGGCAGCAGGTACGGCCCCAGCGTGGGGAATATACCGAGCCGGATGCTGCCGCCTTCCGGATCTATCGTGCGTCGCGCCGTCTCGCGCATCTGTTCGACATCTGCCAGCACCCGGCGCGCGCGATCGGCGATGTCGCGGCCCACCGGCGTCAGCATGACCTGCCGCGGCGCGCGTTCGACAAGCGCGACGCCGAGCTCTTCTTCCAGCTTCCGGATCTGCGTGGACAGGGTCGGCTGGCTGACATGGCAAGCCTCGGCAGCGCGACCGAAATGACGCAGGTCGGCAAGGGCAACGAGGTAGCGGAGATCACGAAGGTTCACGGGCGATAGTCTAAACCGGTCAATCCCCCGAAATGGTCGCCTCGACATCCGGTGCCGGCGCCGGTTTCGCCTGGTTGATCCACGCCAGGGTTTCTTCCAGCACCGGCGAGAATCGAGGCGAGTAGAAACCATTGACCAGGCCGATGTGGCCGGTGTGCGCAACGATGCGCAGGCTGACCGTCTCGCCATGTTGATCCAGGCGCGCGGCGAGGTGTTCGCTGTTCATCGGCCACACGCGCCTGTCGCTGCCGCCATGCATCAACAGGAACGGCGGTTCGTCGCCGTCCACGAAATTCACGGGTTGCGAGTCCGGCCAGTCCGCTTCGGCGCCGAATACGTGCTTGAGGGAGGGGTCGACGATGGGCAGGAAATCGTACGGGCCGGCCAGGCCGATCACGCCGGCCAACTGACGCGTCCGTACATTCCATCGGGCAAGGTAGCGCGCATCGGTGCCGAGCAATGCGGCAATGTGGCCACCGGCCGAGTGTCCCATCACATGCACGCGCGAAGGATCCCCGCCCAGTTCGGCAGCATGCCGGATCGTCCATGCAGTGGCGGAGGCTGCGTCGTGCATGAAGGTCGGGAATACGAATTGCGGCGCCTTGCGGTAGTCGGGAATCACCACGACCATGCCACGCGCGGACAAGGCCTCGCCGACGAAGCGATAGTATTCGCGACGTCCGCTCTGCCAGCTTCCGCCGTAGAAGAAGACCACCACGGGTGCCGGGCCGGTCGCATTTCGCGCCGGATAGACATCGAGCGAAAGGCCGTGCTCGGCATCGTAGACGCGGGCGTTCGACACGCCCGGGTCGACACCCGCGTTGAGTACCTTGAAATACGCGGGCTGGCAGGCCGACAGCAGCAGGCCCGAGAAGCCCAACAGGAGGGCGCTCAGGCGCGCAGCGGGCAGGGTCGTGGTCATCGGGCGCAGCATGCGCCGCGGCGTGTCAGCGTGGCGTCATCAGGCACAATGCAACGATGCAATCGCACACCGTCGCCGATGCGCTGTCCATCGCCACCCGGAACCTTCCGGGTGACGAAGCGCGCGCCGAAGCGGAGATGCTGCTGGCGCACTTCCTGGGAAAGCCGCGGTCGTGGCTCTACGCCAACGGGGACGATCCGTTCCCCGAGCCGGCCGGGAACGGATTTCGCGACCTGATGGCGCGAAGGATGCGCGGCGAGCCCATCGCGCACATCCTGGGCACGCAGGAATTCTGGTCGCTCCCGCTCGTGGTCACCAGCGACACCTTGATTCCGCGGCCGGAGACGGAACTGCTTGTCGAGCTCGCCCTGCAACGCCTGGCGCCGGATGCACCGCTGCGCGTGCTCGACCTCGGCACCGGCACCGGTGCGATCGCGCTGGCCATCGCGCATGAGCGTCCGCTTGCTTCGGTGACGGCCATTGAACGGAACCCGCGCACACTGGACATCGCGCGAAGGAACGCCGCGCGCCTGGCGCCGGGTCGAATCCGTTTCCTGGCCGGCGACTGGTTTTCGCCGGTGCAGGACGAGTCGTTCGACCTGATCGTCAGCAATCCACCTTATCTTGCGACCGGCGACATCCATCTTTCGCAAGGCGACTTGCGCTTCGAACCGGAAGGGGCGCTGGTCGCGGGCGAGGATGGCCTCGAATGCATTCGCCGGATCGTCGCCGGGGCGCGTCGATTCCTCGCGCCCTCGGCGTGGCTGCTTATCGAACACGGATTGACCCAGGGCGCGCAGGTGCGGGGCTTGATGAGTGCAAGCGGACTGTCGGATGTCACGACCTTCATCGACCTGGAACGACGTGATCGAGTGACCGGTGGATTCCAGCCGGATTGAAGGCGGCAAATCAGCGCAGCGGAATTTCGATCGCGACGCCTGGCTTGCCGGCGATGTCGAACTTCACGCGTTTTCCGTTGGGCTCGTCCCAGAGTTTCTCGGACGCGCGCTCGCACATGGCCTTGTAGCCTTGCGACAGATCGCGACCTGCAGAGCCACGACGCTCGAAACGGAACGTTGCGCCATCCGGACCGGCGACGGCCGGCGGTTCGAGTTCGGCGTTATCGAGCAGGCTTTGCAGGGCGCGTTGGCTGAGGCTGGGTTCTGCCTGCTGGAAGCGCGGCCCGCGGCGCACGCCATTGGCCACGGTGATCGGGTGCGGCCGCGCGAGGGAAGCCGGGGCGGCGGTGGCGCCGGATGCAGTCGGAAACTTGAGCTGGAGCGGGGATGCGGGCTTGGACTGGCCCAGCGCCATCTCGGGCGAGAGGGCGAGCACAGCCATCAGTGACAGTCCGATCGCTTGGCGCCGGCAGTTCATCACGCACCCCTTGAAGGCCACGAGCGCGAGTCCTTGCGCTCGTCGCCATTGAAGCCCAAGCAGCGATATCACACAAGCGACAAATGCTGAACGAATGCAAGCGGTTCAGCTTGCCGCGCTGCGCACCTGCGAGCCGGCGATACCGGGCCAGCGCTTGACGATGGCGGCGCGCACGCCGGCCATGTCCAGGCCCGATTGCGCGAGCAGGTCTTCGCGGCTGGCGTGGTCGAGGTAGGCATCGGGCAAGCCCAGGTGGAGCATGGGCACAGTGATGCCTTCTTCGGCCAGCAACTCCGCGACCGCGCTGCCGGCGCCGCCCATCAGGGCGTTGTCTTCCAGCGTGACCAGGCCGGTGTGGGTGCGCGCCAGTTCCAGGATCAGCTCGCGATCGAGCGGCTTGATGAAACGCATGTTCACGCAGCTCAGCGAAAGCGCATCGGCAACGGCTTCCGCCGTCGGCACGAGGGCGCCGAACGCGAGCAGGGCCACGCTTTCACCACGCCGGCGCCATTGCGCCTTCCCGACGGGCAATGTGTCCAGGTTCGGCTGGACGGTAACGCCCGGTCCGCTGCCGCGCGGGTAACGCACCGCCGCAGGGCCGGGATGGCGGAAACCGGTACTGAGCATCTGCCGGCATTCGTTTTCGTCCGCCGGCGCCATCACCAGCATGTTGGGGATGCAGCGCAGGTAGCTCAGGTCGAAACTGCCTGAATGCGTGGCGCCATCGGGTCCGACCAGGCCGCCGCGATCGATCGCGAACAACACGTCGAGGTCCTGCAGCGCGACATCGTGGATCAACTGGTCGTAGGCGCGTTGCAGGAACGTCGAATAGATCGCGACCACCGGCTTGGCGCCTTCGCAGGCCATGCCCGCGGCCAGGGTTACCGCGTGTTGTTCGGCGATGGCGGTGTCGAAGTAGCGCAGCGGATATTCCTGCGAGAAGCGCACCAGTCCCGAACCTTCACGCATGGCCGGAGTGATGCCCATCAGGCGCTGGTCGCTGGCTGCCATGTCGCACAGCCAGTCGCCGAAGACTTGCGTGTAGGTCGGCTTGGCGACGCCCTTCTTGACCACGCCGATCGCCGGATCGAAGGGCGACACCGCGTGGTATTCGATCTGGTCGCCTTCCGCGAGATCGAAGCCCTTGCCCTTGGTGGTGATGACGTGCAGCAGCTGCGGGCCCTTGAGGCCTTTCAGTGTTTTCAACGCGGAGACGAGTTCGGGAATGCTGTGGCCATCGATGGGGCCGCTGTAGTGGAAGCCCATTTCCTCGAACAGCGTGGAAGGCACCAGCATGCCCTTCCAGTGTTCTTCCCAGCGCCGGATGAAACGCGCGGTCGGGTTGCGCTTGTCGCCGAGCAGCTTCTTGCCGCCCTCGCGCACTGCATTCATGGTCTTGCTGGTCATCATCCGGCCCAGCATCTTGGTCAGGCCGCCGACGTTTTCGGAAATGGACATCCGGTTGTCGTTGAGGATGACCAGCAGGTTGGGCTCCGGGTCCATGCCGCCGGCGTGGTTAAGGGCTTCGAAGGCCATGCCGGCCGTCATCGCGCCGTCGCCGATCACGGCCACCACTTTTCGTAGATCACCCTGGCGCTGCAACGCAATCGCCATGCCCAGTGCCGCCGAGATGGACGTCGAGGAGTGGCCGACGCCGAAGCTGTCGTAGTCGCTTTCCTCGCGGCGCGGGAAAGGCGCCACGCCGTCTTTTTTCTTGACCGTGTGGATGGTGTCGCGGCGACCGGTCAGGATCTTGTGCGGATAACACTGGTGGCCGACGTCCCAGACCACGCGGTCGATGGGCGTCTAGTACAGGTCGTGCAGGGCGATGGTCAGTTCGATCACGCCCAGGCCGGCGCCAAAATGGCCGCCCACCTGGCTGACGGTTTCAACCAGGTACGCGCGAAGCTCGTCGGCGATCGCCGGCAGTTCGGATTCCGGGAATTGCCGAAGATCTTCGGGCAGGGCTATGCGGGAAAGGCGCGGGTAGCGCTCGGAGTCCATCGGTCACGGTCGGGAGAAACAAGACCGCTAGTGTCCGGCACCGGCCCGGTGCAGGGCAAGCCGAGGCTGTTCAGAAAAGCCCGGGCTCAGCCCGCGCGCGGTCTCGCAAGCAGGGCGCTGGCGCGCGCCAGGTCGCCGCCCGCAGGTTCGGCGCCTTCCGCCACCACTGCCCCCGTCACCAGGCCGGCATTGATGAAATCAATCACTTCAGCCGCGCTTACTCCGGACGCCTCGGCAATATCCCTGGCGAAGGCAGGGCCTTTCATCATCACGGTGGCCAACCGGAAGTGCTTCGGAAATTCCCGCTCGATCTGGGGCCATTTGGTCAGCACGAATTTCTTGGTCTCGCTGAAGCCCGGCAGCAACTGGCCCTTGCCGACCGTCAACCCGCAGAGCCAAAGCAGTCGCATGAAGGGCTGCGCGCCACCTGAAGTCAGCTTGGCGCGGTCGAATTCAGCCATCTCGGCCGGAATGGCGTCCGAGGCTTCGATCACCGCGTCCACGTAGGGCAGCAGGGGCTTGAGGGTCGAGGAGCCGGCGTAGGTCTGGCTTGCCGGGTCGACCAGCAGGTCGGGCGCGCCAGCGACCCTGATTCGCGCGGGGACCTTGGCCTGCGCAAGCAGGTCGGAGATCGCGGGCTGGTGCGGCTGCGCATTGGCGGGCAGGGCGGCCATCTTGCCGGTGGTGATGGCTGCGATGTAGTCCGCCGAAGGTCGCACGGATGCCGGGGCGTCTTCGGGCATGGCGTCGGGGGCCACGGCTTCGGCTTTCGGCGTCGGCAACGGTTCCGGCGTCGGCGTCGGCGGATGGACCTGGCCCCGGCCCTTGGAAACTTGCGCCAGCATGTCCCGCAGGGACGCCTGGTTCACCGGGCGCTTGAGCAGGAAGTCGGTTTCGCAGCGGTCGCCTGCGGTCATGCCCACGGTGGTCTTGCCACCGCTGGCCGCCTTCAGCCAGGTCATGTGCCCGTACATCGAATCCATGTCTATCACCAGCACCTGGGCCTCGGGTTCCGGCGCCAGGGACCAGCCTTGGCCCAGCCCGGCGTTGGCTTGCTCGAAAAGCTGCTGGACCTGCGCCAGTTCGTCACGCGAGAAACCGCTGAAGCACAACGTGGCGCTGGACATCGAAACAAGCTCCCCTGGTCGCGCCTGATGCCAGGCGCGTGCGCGGAGTTTGCTGTCCGGGACGGATGTCGTCAAACGGCAGCGCAACACGCCGGGCAGCCTGATTCAGGCCTGCGGGCGGGCTCGCTTGGGCAGATGGTGCTTCAGGAACGCCATCTGGTCGGCCAGGATATGGCGGTTGGACAGGATGAGGTGTTCGACCCAACTCGGCCGGAATGGAACCGCCAGCAGCGGCATCCCCGCCTGCTGCGGCGTGCGCCCGCCCTTGCGGGAATTGCAGTGGAAACAGGCGCAGACCACGTTTTCCCAGATGTCGCGCCCACCCTTGGAAATAGGCATCACGTGGTCGCGGGTCAGCGAATGCCGCCCATATTCCTTGCCGCAATACATGCACAGTGATGCATCGCGCGCGAACAGCGCTGCGTTGGTAAGGGCAGGCGACGGGTCCAGCGAACGAGGGTGCGCGTGGCCCCGCGCGGCGACGATGGGGTGCAGGTCGATGAGGCTTTGCTGGCCGGTATGCCGGTTGGTGCCCCCATGCACGGTCA
Source organism: Gammaproteobacteria bacterium (assembly GCA_026398715.1). The sequence goes on along the minus strand of JAPLSI010000163.1, from coordinate 8,523 downwards.
GGCAGGGGTCGCCCATGGTCCAGGCCACGGCGCCGCGAACGTACAGGCAAACCGCGTCCTGCCAGTGCATCCAGTCCAGGATCCGGCCGTGCGCGTCGAGCGAAAGCACGCGCGGCATGGAGGATTCGTTGGAGGGCAGTTGCCCGGCCAGGTGGTTTGTCCCGGCACCCACCAGCGCCAATCGCGGCATGGGCTTGTTCACGACCCGAGCATAACCGATGCGCGTGACAGCGCAAGCTCGCCGGCGCGGTAGAATTCGCCCACTACCCCCGAGGCTGGCCCATGCGCGACCTTTACCCCGATATCGACGTCTACGACAGCGGCATGCTCAGCGTCGACGCGCGCCACCAGGTCTATTACGAGCAGTGCGGAAATCCGGACGGCAAACCCGTCGTGATACTGCACGGCGGCCCTGGCGCGGGGTGCAGCGCCAAGATGCGCCGGTTCCACGATCCCAAGGCCTATCGCATCGTGCTTTTCGACCAGCGCGGCTCCGGCAGGTCCACCCCGCATGCCGACCTGGTGGACAACACGACCTGGGACCTGGTGGCCGACATCGAGGCGCTGCGCGAACATCTCGGCATCTCGCGGTGGCAGGTGTTCGGCGGCAGCTGGGGTTCGACCCTGGCGCTGGCCTACGCCCAGGCCCATCCGAGCCGCGCCACGGAGCTCGTCCTGCGCGGCATCTTCATGTTGCGTCGCTGGGAACTGGAATGGTTCTACCAGGAAGGCGCCAGCCGCCTTTACCCCGAAGCCTGGGAGAACTACCTGCAGGCAATCCCGGAGGTCGAACGCGCCGACCTGATCTCCGCCTACCACCGCCGGTTGACCTCGCAAAGCGAAGCCACCCGCCTGGCCGCAGCGCGGGCCTGGTCGGTATGGGAGGCTTCGACCAGCCTGTTGCTGCCCGACGAAGCGTTCATCGACGGTCACAAGGATGCGCACTTCGCGCTGAGCTTCGCCCGGATCGAAAGCCACTACTTCGTTCATGGCGGATTCTTCGACGCCGAGGACCAGCTCTTGCGCGACGCGCACCGGTTGCATGGCATTCCCGGCGTCATCGTGCACGGCCGCTACGACGTGGTCTGTCCGGTCCAGAATGCCTGGGACCTGCACAAGGCGTGGCCGGAATCGCGACTGCAGATTTCCCCCAGCGCCGGGCATTCCGCGTTTGAGCCCGAGAACGCGTCGGCCCTCTTGGACGCCACGGACTCCTTCCGCTAGCGCGGGTTGGCACCGGCCGGGCCACGCCTCAGGCGGGCGAGCCGTCCGGATTGCGATCCAGCAGCCAGAGCCCCGCCCAGAGTTTCGCGTCCAGCTGGTAGCCTTCGGCCATCTTCCTGGCCAGCCAGGCGGGCGCCTCGGCGATGGGAACTTCGTGCACCACGATCTGTTCGCTTTCGTCGCCACCACCGGCGTGCAGGCGAACCAGCCCGCGTGCGCGGACGAAGGCCACGCGTTCGTTGCTCATTCCCGAACTGGTCGGGCCCACCATCAGCAGGTCGATGCGTGACGCCTGCCAGCCGGTCTCCTCGAGCAGTTCCCGACTCGCGGCCAGTTCGATGGATTCCGCGCTGTCGATGTCGCCCACCAGTCCGGCCGGCATCTCGATGGTTTTCCCTTCGACGGGAATGCGGTCTTGTTCGACGAACAGCAGGTTTCCCTCGGGCGTCGCCGCCACGATGATCACTGCCATGCCGCCGGCATTGGTGCGCTCGGCGAATTCCCAGCGACCGCGCTTTTTCAAGCGCAGCCACTTGCCCTCGTAAACCGTTTCGATTGGCTCGTCCATATTCCGATGCTAACCCGCTGCCGCGGTCTGCAGCCTGCGTCGTGTCAACGGGCCGAACTTCAGTTGCTCGAACAATGCCGCCAGGCCTGCCGAGTCGACCGGACCCCGCTCGCCATTGCCGAAGTCGCCAGGCAGGGGCGCATCGCAGGCAATCGTCGCCAGTTGCCGGGACAGCAGGGCGATTTCCCGATGCGTCTTCAGTTGTTCCGCATGCCGGGCGCTGCCGCGCAACCGCAGGAAGGGAACTTCGGCGACCCGTTCGAGCAAGGCATCGAGCGACTCGAAGTGGCCGAGCAAGGTAGCCGCCGTCTTCGCGCCGATCCCCGGCACCCCGGGGATGTTGTCGATCGCATCGCCGGTCAGGCCCAGGTAGTCGGCAATCTGGTGGGCATGGACGCCGTAGCGAGGCTTCACGCCGTCCACGCCCCAGCGTTCGTTGCGTGCGTAGTCCCACTGGATGTCGCCCTGCCCGAGCAGTTGGGCCAGGTCCTTGTCGGCGGACAGGATCACGCCGCGGTGGCCGTTGCGCCGGACGTGGTGCAGGGCGGTGCCGATCAGGTCGTCGGCTTCATAGTGCGGGTCGGCCAGCACCGGGAATCCGAGGGCGCGGCAGACGGCCTGGCAGTAGCCGAACTGGCGCTTGAGTTGGTCGGGTGCCGGTTCGCGATTGGCCTTGTAGGCCGGGTAGAGCGTATTGCGGAAGCTGCTTTCCAGCGCGACGTCGAAGGCGAAGACCAATCGTTCGGGACGGTGCCGCTCGATCAGTTCGAGCACGAACCGCGTGAATCCGTGCACGGCGTTGACCGGCTCGCCATCCGCATCCTGGAATTCGTCCGGCATGGAATACCAGGCACGAAAGACGTACATGCTCGAATCCACCAGATAGACGGGCTCGGTCACAGTTGCAGTTCGCGGGTGAGGGTGGCGGGGTCGGGACGCTCGCGCTCGGCGACCGGTTCGCGCGCGGTGCCGACGTGGATGAAGCCGAGCACCTTCTCGTTGCCGGAAAGGCCCAGCGTCGTTGCCACCACGGAATCGTAGGCGGCCCAGCCGGTCAGCCACTGGGCGCCGAAGCCGAGCGCATCCGCAGCTTGCAGCAGGGCCAGGCAGACGGCGCCGCCGGACAACAGTTGCTCGAACTCCGGAACCTTGTGTCCCGGCGTCAACCGGGCAATGACCGCGATCACCAGCGGCGCCTGGCAGAAGCGCGCCCGGTCCTTGTCCACCACGGCGGCGATGGCATCGGGGTTTCGTTCGACGCTGCGGCGGGCGAGCACGTCACCCAATCGCTTGCGGTTGTCGCCGCGGATCAGGATGAAGCGCCAGGGCTGGAGGCGGCCATGGTCGGGCACCCGCACTGCGGCGGCCAGCATCCGCTGGAGCTGCGCGGGGTCAGGCCCGGGCTCGGACAACAACCTCGACGGCGTCGAGCGACGATGGTCAAGCACCTGCAACACATCCATGGGCGGAACTCTGGCATCGTGGTCGGAGCGGAAGCGGAGCCGTTCGACTGGCCGGCCCACAGAATGGCCCGCTTGGCTGAACTGCAATCTGAATCACATTATGCCAAGGTTAAATGCCATAATTTAACGACAAGCAAAACTCTATCCCCCCGAGAGTTTCCATGACGCCGCAACACTATCCAATCCAAGGTCGCTGGGTGTACCAGAACGATCCGCAACTCTTCGATACGTTGCGAAAGAGGAGCCTCGCGCACCTCCAGGCAGCCCTCGGTCGCGTGCTGGGCAAGGCCGACGACTGGTTGTTCGACCTGGCGCAGAAGGAAGGCGCAGTCGCCGGCTCACCGCCGCTCGACGCGATGCGCGTCCTGCGGTTGTCGCGCACTCCGCTCGAAAACGCCTTCACCAAGCATTTCGAGCAGGGTTTCGAATCCCTGCTCCAGCAGATTGCCCTGGCGAAGAAGGGCGATCAGGTGCTCAGCCTGGTCGAAGCCGACCAGCTCGAAGCCCAACTCGCGTCCGAAGTCGTCATCGAAGCCATCACGCGTGCGCACGGCCCGGCATTGGATGCGGTCGAGCGTCGCTTTGCGTCCATGGTCGGCGTGCCGAAGCTTGAAACCGGGCTCAACCCGCTCAGCGCTTCGAGCCTGGCCAATGGCATGCAGGCTGCACAAGCCGACATCACCTTGCCCGATAACCTTCGCGTGGTGCTGTTCAAGATCTACGAACGCGAACTCGTCAGCTCGCTCGGCGCCTTGCTCACCGAACTCAATGCGCGCATGACCACGGCCGGCATCCTGCCGGAACTTGGCAACCCGCGCCCGCTCGAAAACGCGGCCAATCCCGCTGCCGCTGCTGCCAACGCCGGACAGGCCCAGCATCGACACGAAGCGCAGCAGGCCGACGACCGGGTCATGTTCGATGCGCTGTGCGAGTTGTTGCACAGCTGGCGTCCGCAATTCGGTGGCGGTGCAGTGGGTGGCGTGGGCATGGCTGGCGCCGGCGGCGGCCATCGCCGTCCGCTTGCCCTCAATGAAATGATGTCGGTGCTGTCGCTGTTGCAGCCCCAGGTTCCCAACGCCGTGCACGAGGCGATGAGCAACGCCGAGGCATCGCTGGCGCAACTGATGAAGCGCGAGATGCTGCAGAACACCGGCCGCATCGGTGTTTCGCCCGACCAGGTCAACATGTCCACCGAGCATGAAGATGCCGTGGACCTGGTGGGCATGCTGTTCGACGTCCTGTTCGACGAGCGCGATTTCGAAGCGCAGGCGCGCACCATGATTTCGCGACTGGTCGTGCCCTACGTGAAGGCTGCGGTCATGGACCGTCGCTTGTTCCAGTACAAGACCCATCCGGCGCGTCGCCTGCTCAATTCGCTTTCCGAAGCGGTCGAGGGCAACAAGGGCGAAGGTCCGCAGGAAAAGGAACTGCTGCACAAGGCCGAGGAAACCGTCGACCGCCTGGTTGCCGACTTCAATGAAGACATCGCGATCTTCGAAACGCTTGAACAGGAACTGCGTTCCTTCCTCGAGCAGCACAACCGTCGCATCGAGCTTGCCGAGCGCCGCGCTACCGAATCGCAGCGCGGCCAGGAACGCCTCGAACAGGCGCGCACCCTTGCCGCCACCGAGCTGAGCCGTCGCATCGAAGACCGTGCGTTGCCGGCCGCGCTGAACGACTTCCTGTCGCGCAGCTGGTCGCACCACCTGTCCATGATCGCCCTGCGTGAAGGACCGGACAGCGCTGCATGGAATGCCGCGCTCGGCGTCGCCGACAGCCTGCTCGACCTGTTGCCGCGCGAAGGTCGCCCGACCCCGAACGCAAGCTCCGCACTGCAGAACCTGCGCGAGCCGATCGAAACCGTGTTGGCCAGTTCCGGCATCACCGGCGAGTCCGCCGGCGAAACCATTCGAAGCATCGCGGCCAGCATCGAGTCGATCAAGCACCCGCTGCCGGCCCAGTCGGACAAGCCCAAGGTCGTGTCGGCCGCAGCAGCGGAAGCCAAGCCGGCGCTGTCCATCGTTTCCGACAAGGAACGCCTGGTCTACGACGAAGAAGACCTGCCCCTGCTGCGTGACCTGAAGATCGGCGTCTGGCTGGATTTGGCCGGCGAAGACCAGAAGCTGCACCCGGCCAAGCTGTCCTGGGTCAGCCCGATTTCGTCGCGCCTGATGTTCGTCAACCGTCGCGGCGTACGCATCCTGGTCGCCTCGATCGAAGAACTCGCCGCCATGAAGAAGCAGGGCAACCTGGTGCTGCGCGAACAGGAACACGTGTTCGACCAGGCCATGCACCGCGTCATGGGCCGCCTTCAGAGCGACGTCGCCTGACCCAACTTCGCCCCGTCCGTCGATGGACGAGGCGAAACTTCCCCGCATCCGGTAGCATCCTTCCCAATGAATCGGGGAGGCTGCTTGTATGTCGGTAACCGTTGCTTTCGTCCGTGAAACCGCACCAGGCGAGCGGCGCATCGCGCTGACGCCGGAAACCTGCAAGAAGCTGCTGGCCCACAAGGCCCGCGTGCTGCTCGAGGCAGGCGCAGGCGCACCCGCCAGTTTTCCCGATGACGCCTATTCCGGCGCTGAATTCTCGGCCGATCGCCGCTCGGTGCTGGGCCAGGCCGACATCCTGGTATGCGTGCAGCCGCCTTCCAACCAGGAACTCGCCGCGCTCAAGCCCGGCGCCCTGCTGGTGGGATTGCTTGCACCCCATGCCGATCCCGGTCGCGTGGATGCCCTGGTGGCCGGAAGCATCAGCGCGTTTTCACTGGAACGGCTGCCGCGCACGACGCGCGCGCAAGCGATGGACGTGCTCAGCTCGCAGGCCGGCATGGCCGGCTACAAGGCCGTGCTGATTGCCGCGCAGCTCGCGCCCCGCTTCTTCCCGATGCTGACGACCGCCGCCGGCACCATTCGTCCCTCGAAGGTATTGATCGTGGGGGCCGGCGTGGCTGGCCTGCAGGCAATTGCGACGGCCCGTCGGCTGGGCGCGCAGGTGGAAGGCTTCGACGTGCGCCCTGAAACCCGCGAGCAGATCGAGTCGCTGGGCGGCAAGTTCCTCGACCTGGGCGTGTCGGCCAAGGGGGAGGGCGGTTACGCGCGTGAACTCACGGCCGAAGAACGCGCCGAACAGCAGCAGCGCCTGGCCGAGCACCTGAAGAGCGTCGATGTCATCGTGACGACAGCGGCCGTGCCCGGCCGGCCTGCGCCGAAGATCATCAGTGCCGCCATGGTGGCGGGCATGAAGCCAGGCAGCGTGATCGTCGACCTGGCCGCAGAAACCGGTGGCAACTGCGAATCGACGCGCGCCGGCGAAACGCTCGACATCAACGGCGTCACCGTCGCCGGTCCGCTGAACCTGGCCAGCATGGGCGCATTGCACGCGAGCGAAATGTACGCGCGCAATGTCTTCAATTTCCTGACCCTCATGATCGACAAGGAAGGCCAGCTGACGCTCGACTGGAACGATGAACTCGTGGCCAAGACCTGTCTGGCCCATGCCGGCGAAAAACGCGCCTGAGTCACCGCGGCGGCGGTGCGATTCCCGGTCCGCCGCGCTCCAGCCACCGGCTTCGCTCCTGCGGCGTCATGGCTTGCCAGCGGTGTCGAAGGCGTCGCTGATCTTCCGGCGGAAGCCGGCGCACCGCAGCGATCGAACGACGCATCATCTCCCGCTGGCGCGGCGTCATCTGCTGGAAATTTCTCTCGCCTTCGCGAATGGTTTCCCGCGTGCGCGGCGATTCGCGCTGCCAACGCGCGTAACGTTCCAGGATCGCAACGCGGCGCGAGGCCGGCATCTGGTCCCAATGCTGCTCGAATCGCGCAAGGTCGCTGCGTTGCGCGGCGCTGAGCTCGTTCCAGCGGGGCACGCGCACGCCTTCCGGCACGCTGACGCTTCCAGCGTCATCCTGCCAGGCAGCGTCGGGCAGGGCCTGCAGTGGACCGGCGAACAGTCCGGCCAGGCAAGCAGCGAGAAAGCGTGCCTTGGTCAAAGCGTGTCCCCCGTCGGCGTTGCCACCGGCGCCTCGCCGAGCCAGGCATACAACTCGGCTTCATCGTCGCTCGGGAACCCCAGCTGTGCGCCTTCATCGACGGCAAGCGCAGCAGGCGTCGCGTCGGCGGGTGACGTCGGCTCTCGCCACGCGATGCCGATCGCCAGCACCGCAGCGGCCACCGCGATCGACGGGACCAGCCAGCCGCGTTCGGTGGGTTGCGGCCCCGCCAGCGCCTCGCGGCGCATCAGTCGCAGCCGGTTGCTGGTGCCGGCATCCATCGAATCGACCGCGGACTCGAATTGCTGTCGGGCCTTGGCCACGACCAGGCGATCGGTGGCGTTGTTGTCATCTCGGGCGGTCATCGCCAGTCCTCCAGGGTAATTCGCAGCGCGCCCAGCGCCCGCGACAGGTGTGTCTTCACCGAACCTTCCGAACAACCCATCGCCGTCGCCGTGTCGGCCACGCTCAGGCCTTGCAGTTCACGCAGCAGGAAACACTCGCGCTGCCGTCGGGGCAATCGTCGCACGGCCTGGCCAAGCGCCTGCCAGGTTTGCTGGTCGACATGGCGGTGCGCGGGATCAGGCCCGGGATCGGGCAGGGCGGCGATAGGGTCATCGCCGGCCTCGTCTTCGCGACCGAACCATGCGACGAATCGCCGGCGGAAGCCGTTGCGACGATGGCGGTCGGTGATCTGGCTGCGCAGGATGCTCCAGAACAGCGGCGTCCATTCGCCCGGCGGACGGTCACGGTAACGCAGCAGCTTGACCATGGAGTCCTGCACGGCATCGAGCGCGTCTTCGCGCTGTCCGAGCGCCAACTCGGCTACGCGGAAGGCACGTCGTTCGACCGACGCGAGGAATCCGTCGAGGTCGGCCGGCGTGGGCGCCGCCACGGCATCGGCCGGAGGCGCCACGTTTCCGCCGACGACGTCGGCCATGGTTCTAGCGGCGTCCGTCATGCAAGGCTTGCCGGCGAATGCCGGTCCAGTCGAGTCGCCGGTCGATGCGGTCGCCGCGGCGATCGAGATGGTTGGCGCGGCGGTGGTGTCCCAGTGCGTCCTGTCGGAAGGCGGCCCGGTCGAGGCGCCGGTCGATGCGGTCGCCGCGGCGGTCCCAGGCGTTCTCGATGCGGTGGCCGGAATGGCCGTCCGCGATCGGCGCGCGACGGTGCGCGTCGGCGCTTCCGGCATATGCGAGTGCGGACAGGGACAGGACAAGCCAAGCCATGGATTTCATCGTGCCGACTCCTTCGGTTGGGGGCAAGGACGAAAACGC
>JAPLSI010000121.1 GCA_026398715.1 Gammaproteobacteria bacterium | reverse complement strand
TGCCGACCCCGGCGCTGGACTACACCCTGTATCTGGAATCCGACCGCATGGGCTATCTGCTGGGGCAGGTCAGCCAGGAGGTGCTGGATCTGCAACGCGGCGTCGTCCAGAACGAGAAGCGTCAGGGCGACAACAACCCCTATGGCCTGGTTTTCTACAGCCTGCTCAAGGGCGTGTTTCCCGGCGATCATCACCCGTACAGCCATTCGCCGATCGGTTCGATGGCCGATCTCGACGCCGCCAGCCTGGACGATGTGAAGAACTGGTTCCGCGCGCATTACGGCCCGAACAACGCCGTGCTGGTGCTTGCCGGCGACATCGACCTGGCCACGGCGAAGGCGAAGGCCGAAAAATTCTTCGGCGACATTCCCGCGTCCGCATCGCTCAAGCCCAAGCCGCCGATGATCGCCGCGCGCAAGGCCACCACGCGTGACGCGATGACTGACCGCGTTGCACAGGTTCGCATCGTGCGCACCTGGAACGTGCCGCAGTACAGCTCGCCCGACGTGCAGAGCCTGCAGTTGTTCGCGCAGGTGCTCGGCGGCAGCCGCACTTCGCGCCTGGACAAGCGCCTGGCCTTCGGCGACAAGCTGGTCGATTCGATCAGCGCGTCGATGGATGCGTCCGAACTCGGCGGCACTTTCGACATCGTGGCCACCGTCAAGAAAGACGTGGATCCGGCCGTCGTTGAAAAAGCCATTGATGAAGAATTGACCCGCCTGTTGAAGGAAGGCCCGACGGCGGCCGAACTCGACCAGGCCCGCACGGTGTTCAAGGCGGGCTTCGTGCGCGGCATCGAACGCATCGGCGGCTTCGGCGGCAAGGCCGATGCGCTGGCCGAATGCACCGTGTACACCGGCAACCCGGGCTGCTTCCGCGATCAGCTTGCGCGCATTGCCACGGCGACGCCGCAGCAGGTTGCGCGCACCGCCAACCAGTGGCTGCGCGCCGGTGACCACATCCTGACCGTCAGCCCCGGCGAAGTGACGCCGACGGTGGAAGACCCGTCGGTGAGCGACGGCAAGCCGGCTGCATTGCCGCCGGTGGATAAGAAGTTCAAGACCATCGCCAGCGACCTGGACCGCAGCAAGGGCGTGCCGCTTACCGACAAGTTCCCCGACCTGACGTTGCCGGCGATGCAGCGCGCGAGCCTGAGCAATGGCATCAAGGTCATCCTGGCCGAGCGCCATGACGTGCCGGTCGTGCAGATGAGCATGGAATTCCCGGGCGGCTTCTCGTCCGATCGCGGCCGCAAGGTCGGTACGGCCAGCTTCACGATGGGCATGCTTGATGAAGGCGCCGGCGATTACGACGTGATCGCGCTGGGCAATCGCACTGAATCGCTGGGCGCCGCCATCGGCACCAGCGCCAGCGTGGACTCGGCCGACGTGAGCCTGTCGGCCCTGAAGGAAAAGCTGGACGAGTCGATCGCGCTGTACAGCGACGTGATCCGCCGCCCGCGCCTGGAAACGGGTGAGATCGAACGCGTGCGCGCCAACTGGCTGGCCGCCATCCGCCAGGAAAAGACCTCGCCCAACGGCATGGTGTCGCGTGTGTTGTCGCCGATGATCTACGGCGCCGGCCATCCGTACGCCATCCCGTCGTCCGGCACCGGCTATGAGGCGGATATCGCCGCCCTGGCCCGCGAAGACATGCTGGCCTGGCATACCGAACAAGTGCGTCCGGACCGCGCCACGCTGATGATCGTCGGCGATACCACGCTGGCCGAAATCACCCCGCTGCTGGAAAAGCATTTTGGTGATTGGAAGGCCACGGATGCCGGCAAGCCGGTCGAGGCGATTCCTGCCGCACCGATCGCCAGCGCACCGCGCGTGTTCCTGGTCGACCAGAAGGGTGCGATCCAGTCCAACATCGTGGCCGCGCAGCTGGTGGCGCCGGTAACCGATCCGGGCTCGATCGAATTCGACATCGCCAATGCCGTGTTCGGTGGCGACTTCACCTCGCGCCTGAACATGAACCTGCGCGAAGACAAGCACTGGTCCTACGGCGCCCGCAGCGGTGCTACCAGCACGCTGGGCCAGCGTCTGTGGACGGCCAGCGCACCGGTGCAGAGCGACAAGACCATCGATGCCATCAAGGAAGTGCAGCGCGAAATCGACGAATACGCCAACGCCAAGCGTCCGGCCAACGCCGAGGAAGTGAAGCGCATCCAGGCCATCACCGTGCGCAGCCTGCCCGGTTCGTTCGAGACCGCGCGCGCGGTGCTGGCCACGATCGCCGGCATCAACCGCTACTCGCGCCCGGATGACTACGTGCAGATGCGCAAGGCGAAGATCGAGGCGATGACCCCGGAAACGGTGCAGGCCGCAGCCAAGGCCTTCGTGCCGCAGTCGATGATCTGGGTAATCGTGGGCGACCTGGAGAAGATCGAAGCCGGCATTCGCGCGCTGAACATCGGCACGGTGCAGGTGGTGGACGCGGACGGCAAGCTGGTTCGCTGATCAGCTTCGGTTCACGACGGGCGCGGCCACAATCGCGTCCGTCGCCACCCGGTTTGGAGAGTCAGATGCGCATCCTCCTGTTTGTCGCTGCAACCACCCTGGCCTTGTCGGCCTGTACCTTCGTGAAGATGGGGCCAGGTGCCGACGAGGTCCGCGTGATCGCCCAGGGCGCGTCGCCCGCCGGTTGCGAGAAACGTGGCGAGATCGATGTGTCCGTGAAGGACCGCCTGGGTCCGTACGAGCGCGACGAATTGCGCGTGAAGGACGAATTGGAAACATTGGCGCGCAATGAAGCGCCCAGCGTGTCCGCCGACACGATCCAGCCCAAGTCGGCGCCCGCCGATGGCGCGCAACGCTTCATTGCGTACCGCTGCAACGGCGCCAGGCTTGTGACGGACCCGCCAAAAGACAGCGCAGAAACGACGCCGCTGAAGGACTAGTGCGCTTGGGCCATTGAGCCCAAAGGGCAAAACGGGTAACTTGGGAGGGTTTCCCCCCAGGTCAAATCCATGCTGTTCGAGCACGTTGCAATCGCAGGCCTCGCCCATATCGATGCGCCCCATGCGCTGAGTTCGGCCGAGATCAACGCCCAACTCAAGCCGACCATGGACCGCCTCGGCATCCGTACGGACGTGCTGGGCGACATCGCCGGCATCCATTCGCGGCGGATGTGGGACAAGGAAACACAAGCCTCCGACGCTGCCACCATGGCAGGCGAAAAAGCCCTGCTCGACGCCGGCATCTCGCGCGACAAGATCGGGCTGCTGGTCAACACGTCGGTCAGCCGCGATTTCCTGGAACCGTCCACCGCCAGCATCGTGTCCGGCAACCTCGGGCTTGGCGAAGACTGCCAGAACTTCGACGTGGCCAATGCCTGCCTCGCCTTCCTCAATGGCATGGACATCGCCAGCCGCATGATCGAGCGCGGCGAAATCGAATACGCGCTGGTGGTGGATGGCGAAACCGCGAACCTGGTCTACGCCAACACCATGAAGCGCATGCTGGCGCCGGACGTGACCGAAGAACAATTCCGCAGCGAGCTCGCCTCGCTAACGCTCGGTTGCGGCGCCGCCGCGATGGTGCTCTCGCGCAGCGAGCTGTGCCCGGATGCACCGCGCTACAAGGGCGGCGTCACCAAGGCTGCCACCGAGTGGAACGGCCTGTGCCGCGGCAACCTCGACCGCATGGTCACCGATACCCGCATGCTGCTGATCGAAGGCCTGAAGCTGGCCACCAAGACTTTTGCCGCCGCGCGCCTGGCGCTGGGCTGGGTGGTGGGCGAGATCGACGAATTCGTCATCCACCAGGTGTCGCGCGTGCACACCGACGCGATGGTGAAGGCGTTCGGCATCGATCCGGCGAAAGTGCTGACCATCTTCCACGAACACGGCAACATCGGCCCCGCGTCGGTGCCGATCGTGCTGAGCAAGTTGCGCGACCTCGGCCGCCTCAAGAAGGGCAGCCGCGTTGCGCTGCTCGGCATCGGCTCGGGCCTGAATTGCTCGATGGCCGAGGTGGTCTGGTAAAGCGGGTCATCATTGCCGGGTTGCAGCTGCCTCCAGCACGGCGACACCGGTAGCCCTTTCAAGATCGACAGACGCTTCCCAGCGAGCCCGCTGGGCCTCGATCACGTCCTTCACCGACGCCAGGTGCGCGCGACGCGCATCGAAAACCGCCGACGAATCCGTGGCGCCCTGCCGATAGGTTTGTCGCGCCAGGTTCTCGAGTCGCGTTTGTTGGCCGAGGTGATGGTCTGCGTGTCCGGCCGCCTGGTCGGCCGCCACCAGGTTTGCGATGGCAAGTTCAACTTCCAGCGGCACCTGGCGACGAACGGCCTCGGCCGAGAACTCCGCTTGCGCCACTTGTGCATCGGCCAGGTCGCGGCGCGCCCTGCCTGTGTCGAAGACGGGCAATGCCAGTTGCAGACCTGCGCCAGCAAAGGTCATGCCGCTGGTCTCCCGCATTCCAGCCGGGCCCAGCGAAGGTTGCGTGGCCCGCAGCGCGCCCGTGCGTAGCAGTCGATCACTGCGGGCCTGTTGCACGTTGGCATCGGCGGCGGCCAGTGATGCCCGATGGGTGGATGCCAATGCCTGCAGTGCCGGCTCGTCGATTCCGGGAAAGCTGAAGGTCGGAAACGACGCAGGCAGTCGGATGTTTCCCGACGAGCGCAGGCCCAATTGAAGCGCGAGTGCCGCACGGGCCCTGGCCAATGCCGCCTCGGCAGATTGCAGCTCGTGGGCCTGCATTGAAACCAGCGCCTGCTGGTCCGTGACCGCGCTCGCCCGGATCGCGCCTTGCCTTGCCTCGCCCGTGCGCAACTGGAGCACTTCAGTTTCGAGCAACCATCCGTCACGCACCGACGCAACGACAGCCTGTGCCGCCAGGGCCTCGTAGTAGGCGGCCTTGGTGTCGTGGACCAGCGCCACCAGTTGGCCGATGACATCTGCTTCGACCTGGCGAGTGGCGGCATCGGCGACGGCGACGCGGCGCGAGCGCGTGAACAAGTCGAACAGGTCCTGCATCAGGTTGTACTGCAGCTCGATGCGACCGCCGCCATCGGGCCGCAGCGCCATCAACGACAGCATCGGGTTGCTTATCAATCCCGCCTGCACGCGTTCCGCCTGCGCTGCGTCCAGACGAGCGAGCTGGGCGCGAACCTGCGGATTGTTGGCCAGCGCGGCCTGCACGGCGCGGTCCGCGCTCAATTCCGATTCCAAAAAGCGCGGATCGAGATACGGGTCATCGGGCGCCGGTAGTCGGGCTGTCGAGGAGCCCGCCATGATGACTGCGGCCGCAACGCGCGAACCATCCTGCCCGACGGGCGTCGTCGCGCAACCTGCGGCCAGGACCGACAACGCCAGCAGCGTGCAAACCCTGATCTCGATCATGTGGACTCTCCCTTCCCTTGTCGCAGGCTGCGGCTGAGCCAGAGCTTGTAAACCGCCGGAATGACGATCAATGAAAGCAGCGGCGCGCTCAGCATGCCGCCGATCATCGGCGCGGCGATGCGTTGCATGGTGGCGGCGCCTGCGCCGGTGGCGAGCATGATGGGCAGCAGGCCGGCCAGGATGGTCACCACGGTCATGGCTTTGGGGCGGACGCGACGAAGCGCGCCTTCGCTGAGCGCATGGTCGAGGTCGGCCAGCGTCTTCAGCTCGCCATTGCCGCGCGCGCGCTTTACCGCCGTGTCCAGGTAGATCAGCATCACGACCCCGAATTCTGCCGCGACGCCGGCCAGCGCAATGAAGCCAACCGCTACGGCGACGGAATAGGCATAGCCCAGCAGCCATAGCAGCCACAGGCCGCCGACCAATGCGAACGGAACGGTCAACATGATCAGACTGGCTTCGGCCACGCGTCGAAACGCCGCAAACAACAGCCCGAACACGATGACCAGGGTCAAGGGCACGGCCAGCCGCAGGCGCTCGCCCGCACGTTGCAGGTGTTCGTAGTTGCCGGCCCACTGCCAGGTGATGCCGGGCGTCGTCCCGGCCTGGTCGGCCAGCGCCTTTTCGGCGCGGACGATGTAGCCCCCCAGGTCCTCTTCATCCAGGTCGACGAAGACATAGGCCGCGAGTTTTGCATCCTCGCTGCGAATCATCGGCGGCCCATCCGACAACGACACCTTCGCCAACGCACCCAGCGGCACCTGCGCGCCCGACGGCGTGACGATGGGCAGCGCGGCAATCGCTTCGGGGGAATCACGCCACGACTGCGGCGTGCGCAGCGCGATCGGATAACGTTCGCGGCCCTCCACGGCGAGGCCAATGGCTTCACCGCCGATCGCCGAGGCCAGCCAGGCTTGCGCATCCTCCATGGACACGCCGTAGCGCGCGAGCATTTCGCGGTCTGGCGCCACGTCGATCTGGCGCGCGTCGGCCGCGCGTTCGGCAAAGGCAGATCGCGTTCCGGGCACCTTCGACAGGATCGATGCGATGCGTTCTGCCTCCTTGCTGATGGTGGCGACATCGGGTCCGGTGACCCGCGCCGATGTCAGCCAGGGCAACGCGAGCTTTAGCTGCAGTTCCGCGACGATTTTTTAGCGCGTCATGCACTGCCGCCACTGGTCTTCTGGCTTGAACTGGATGGTTGTCTCCAGCATCGTCAGCGGCGCCGGATCGGTCGCACTTTCCGCGCGCCCGGCCTTGCCGAACACGCTGGCGACTTCCGGTACGGACTTGATCAATCGATCGGTGCGTTGCAGCACCGCCAGTGCCTGGCCGGGCGACAAGCCGGGCAGGGTGGTGGGCATGTACAGCAGGTCGCCTTCTTCCAGTTCGGGCATGAACTCGCTGCCGATCTGGCTCAGCGGCCACAGGGCGCTGAGCAGCCCAAGCAGCGCGCCGAGCACGATGGTCTTCGGTCGCCGGAGGGCGAACGCGAGTGCGGGACGATACGCGCCGACAATCCATCGGGTCAGGCGGAACTCCGACTCATCGGCAAAACGACCTCGAATCAGGTAGCCCATCAGCACCGGCACCAGGGTGATGGCCAGTCCCGCAGACACCGCCAGCGCCCAGGTCTTGGTCCAGGCCAGCGGCGCGAACATGCGGCCCTCCTGCGCCTGCAACACGAATACCGGCAGGAAGGACAACGCAGTGATCAGCAGCGAGAAAAAAAGCGCGGGCCCCACTTCGACGGCGCTGGCAGCGATGACACGCCAATGGTCGGCGCCTTGCGCCGGCTGGCCATCACGGGCCCTGGCCCAGTCCTCGAGGTGCTTGTGCGCGTTCTCGATCATCACCACGGCGGCGTCCACCATGGCGCCAATGGCGATCGCGATGCCGCCCAGTGACATGATGTTCGCGTTCAATCCCTGCCAGCGCATGATCGCCAATGCGACCAGGACGCCGAGCGGCAGGCTGATGACGGCGACCAGCGCCGAGCGCACGTGCCACAGGAACAAGGCGCATACCAGCGAAACAAGCAGCAGCTCTTCGATGAGTTTTCCGCGCAGGTTGCCCACCGCGCGTTCGATCAGGCTGGACCGGTCGTACACCGGCACGATCTCGACGCCTGGCGGCAGACTCGCACGCACGCTGTCGAGGCGATCTTTGACAGCGTCGATCACCGCCTTGGCGTTTTCTCCATCCCGCATCACGATGATGCCGCCGACGGCCTCGCCTTCGCCATTGAGTTCGGCAATGCCATTCCTGGGCGCGGGGCCAAAGCGCAACTCGGCGACATCGCGCAGCATGATGGCCTTGCCGTTCTTCATCACCCCAGTCGGCACGGCGCCCAAGGCGTCGAGCGAGCGGATATAGCCGACGCCGCGCACGATGTATTCACTCTCCGCCATTTCCAGGCGCGCGCCGCTGGTTTCGTTGTTGGCGGCGCGAATGGCGGCGATCAGCTGGTTGAATCCGATGCCGTAGGCCTGCAGGCGGCGGGGATCGACCACGGCTTCGTATTGGCGGACGAAGCCGCCGACGCTGGCCACTTCCGCCACGCCGGGCACGCGCTGCAGCTCGAAACGCAGCCGCCAGTCCTGCAACGACCGCAGCTCGGCCAGGTCGTGCTTTCCGGTGCGGTCAACCAGCGCGTATTGGTATACCCAGCCCACGCCCGTTGCGTCGGGTCCCAGCTGTGGTTCGACGCCGTCGGGCAAGTCGCTGCGTACCTGTGACAGGTATTCCAGCACGCGCGATCGCGCCCAGTACAGGTCGGTGCCGTCTTCGAACAACACGTACACGAACGAATCGCCATACATCGAAAACCCGCGCACGGCTTTGGCCCGCGGCACGGCCAGCATGCGCGTGGTGATGGGATAGGTGACCTGGTCCTCGATGATTTGCGGCGCCTGCCCTGCATATGGGGTGCGGATGATGACCTGCACGTCGGACAAGTCCGGTATGGCGTCCAGCGGCAATTGCCGCACCGAGACGATGCTGAGCACGGCCAGCAGGACCGCAAGCGTCAGCACCAGGCCGCGATTGGCCAGTGAGGCGTGGATCAATCTCTCGATCATGGCGATGCACCTGCTTTCGGCATTGCATCGGCAGCCATCTGGTTGAGTCCTGATTGCAGGCTGGCCTCGGCGTCGAGCAGGAACTGTCCCGAGCTTACGAAGCGATCGCTGGTGGACAGCCCGCTGACAATTTCGACTTCGTCGCCGTAGCGTTGCCCCAACGTGACGGCGATCGGCGCGAAGCGATCCTTGCCACGCCGGATCAAGACACGATCGCCCTGGGCGGTGCGAATGACCGCCGATGCCGGCACCAGCAGCACGTCGGCGCGTGCATCGCCTTCGATCAGCGCATCCAGCACCGAACCCAAGGGCAATCCGCGGGCGTCGTCGACCGGAAATCGCACCGCCAGGGTCTGGGTAACCGGATCAACGACGGGCACCAGCGTGCCGTTGTCGGCTTGCCATTCGCGGCCGGCCAGGCCCGGCAAGGCAAAGCGCGCCGACAAATGCTCACCCAACATCACTTGCTGCGCGGGAAACAACTGCGCCTCTATCCAGACAGCGCTTCGCGAAGAAAAATCGGCGATCAGCGTGTCCGGCGTGACGCTCGAGCCTTCGCGAACGCCGATCTCGGTAATCACGCCGCTCACTGGCGCGCGCACGGGCAATCGCCGCGATGACTTGCCGGCGCGGCGGATCGCATTGATATCGCCGTCAGCGATGCCGAAGCGGCGCAGGCGTTCGCTGGCGGCTGCGGCCATATCGGCACCCAGCAGCAGTTCTTCCTGGGCCTGCACCAGTTCCGGCGAATAGATTTCGGCGATCACTGCGCCGGCCTGCACGGATTGGCCCACCGCACGCACCGCCAGGCGTTCGACCCAGCCATTGACGCGCGACTGCAGCCTGGCCTGTCCCCGCGCGTCTGAAACGACGCGAGCCGGAACTCGCACACTGGGCCGAACTGTACGAACTGCCGGCGTGCCGGTACGAATGCCCAGGCTCTGGACGATGGCCGGGCTGACCGCGATGCCGGCAGACTCATTGGCATCCGCCAGTTTCGGAACCAGCGCCATATCCATGAAGGGTGACGGGCCGGGCTTGTCGAAATGCACTTCCGGACGCATCGGGTCGTAGTAGTAGAGGACGCGTGGCTCGGCCGGCGCATCCGCTACGGCCTTCGCCGCAGGCGGCGCTGACGCATCGCGCTTGCAGGCGACGAGGGACAGCGACAATGCCAATGCGACGAGAGTCGACGCGACAAGCGACGGTGCGACCTTGCGACCGAGGCTGGCAATCAAGGATAGGTTCATGGCGATTTCCGGTGAACGCGAACACGCGCGGACGCCGGGGGCGCCGCGGATCAGGTGTCGGGTGTCAGGCGGAAATGGGAGGTCGCAGGCCGGGGCTTGCCGGGGCTGAACTGAAGGCCCATGCGATCAGTACGAGCGGCGCGGATTGGGGCTGGGAAGAATTGGGCAGGCTGATCGTCGCCGAAGGCACGACCGTGCTGCCCTGGCATCGCGCCAGGCATTGGTCGTCGCATTCGCTGCCGGAAGCCGGACAGGGATTGCCTGATTCATGGCAAGGCGCTTTGTCCGAGTGCTGCCCGGCCATGCCGGCGCAGCAGTCGGGATCCATCGAAACGGGCGCCGCCATGGCCGCCGTCACGCCGTTCAGCAGCAGCGCCAAGGACACCAGCGCACAGGCCAGCAGTCGGGCGAACGGTGACCGGAAGGGGCGATAGGGCCGTTTCATGCGCGTCCAGTGTGTACCCAGCCCCAGACCGTAGGCAAGGTGGTTGGTTCCGACCGGGCCTACGGTAAGCTTCAGCGTCATCCGGAGGCTTGATGTCGATCAATTCCAAAGCGAAGCGTGACGCCAGGAACAAGAAGCGCCCGAAGCTCGGCGCCGCCCGCGCTGCGCCGGTGCTTCGCCCTCACGCAGAGATCCTCGATGGTGAAGGGAACATCGTCGGCGGAGCCGGCCTTCGATCGGGCGAGTGGGTGATGGTGATGAACGGCCGGGAAGTGGCTGCTACCGACAGCCCGGCGATGATTCTTGCGATGCTCACGCACGCAGCGACCACCCGTGAGGAGGCCGGCCTTCAGGTCGAACTGCGCTATTCCACCGAGCTCAGGGACGCCGCCACCGTCGAAGCTGCGAGTGAAGGCAAGACGCTGGAGCAGTACCTGGCCATGCTTGAAGCCGAACGCGTGGAACGCTCGGAGGTCAGAAAGAGCGAGGCACTGGACGTCCCGAACGCCTGAGCCACCGCTTTCCGCAGCCTGCGCCCCCATTCACGGCATCTGCCAGTAAAATGCCGGCATTCCAGCCAATCGCCTGACGGGCGCCTGACCGAGCCCATGAGCTATCCCGACTACCCGTTCGATCCGAAAGCCTTCACCCAGCCCAGCGGCCTGCGCCAGAGCTACCTGGACGAAGGCCCGCGCGACGGCGAGGTGGTGGTGATGCTGCACGGCAATCCGTCGTGGAGTTTTTACTGGCGCAAGCTGGTGCTCGGCTTGCGCGACCGCTATCGCTGCATCGTGCCCGATCACATCGGCATGGGGCTTTCCGAAAAACCCGGCGACGACCGATACGAATACACGCTGCAATCGCGCGTGGACGACCTCGACCGCTTGCTGGATTCGCTGAACCTTGGGGATGACCTTACCCTGGCCGTGCACGACTGGGGCGGCATGATCGGCTTCGGTTGGGCCCTGAAACACAGCGCGCGCGTGAAGCGCATCGTCATCCTCAATACCGCCTCGTTCCCGCTGCCGCCGGCCAAGGCGATGCCCTGGCAACTCAAACTGGGTCGCGATTCAATGCTGGGCGCGGGCCTGATCCGCGGCTTCAATGCCTTTGCCGATGGCGCCACGCGCTTCGGTGTCATCAACAAGATGCCGGCCGACGTGCGCGCGGCCTACAACGCGCCTTACGACACCTGGGCCAACCGCATCAGCACGCTGCGCTTCGTGCAGGACATTCCGCTGTCGCCCGCCGACCGCGCGTGGTCGCTGGTGGATGCGGCCGGAAAGAAGTTGCACGAATATGCCGATCGGCCGGTTTTCATTGGTTGGGGGCTGAAGGATTTCGTGTTCGACAAGCATTTCCTGAAGGTGTTCGAGTCGCAATTGCCGAACGCGGAAAAACATGTGTTCGCCGATGCCGGCCACTACGTGCTGGAAGACAAGGCCGACGTGCTGGTGCCGGCCATTCGCAAGTTCCTGGATAACAACCCGCTGGCTTGAGTCGGTGCGGGCGGATGAAGTCTAGAATGACCGCATGACCGACGCCTGCAACATTGCCGCAATCCTGCCGCGCATGGCCGCCGAACGCGGCGAGCAGGTGGCGATGCGCTGCCCGGGCTCGCGCGGGCTGGACGGATTTGCGCGGCACGACCTGACGCTGAGCTATCGGCAGATGGAAGACCGTTCCAACGCGATCGCCGCCGGCCTGCAATGGTCCGGCGTGGCGCGCGGCATGCGTGTGGTCGTGATGGTGCGGCCTTCGCCGGAATTCTTCCTGCTGATGTTCGCGTTGTTCAAGATGGGCGCGGTGCCCGTGCTGGTGGACCCGGGCATCGCCCGTTCCGCGCTGAAGCGCTGCCTGGACGAAGCAGAGCCCGCCGCCTTCATCGGCATACCGCTGGCCCACGCCGCGCGCACGGTGCTGGGCTGGGCGCGCAGCTCGCGCATCAACATAACGGTCGGCCGGCGCTGGTTCTGGTCGGGCCCGACCCTGGCGAAGGTGGAAGCCATCGGCGCCGGCGCCACATCGCAATTGGCCGACACCGCGCCGGATGAAATGGCCGCGATCCTGTTTACGTCCGGATCAACGGGCCTGCCCAAGGGCGTGGTCTATCGCCATCGCCATTTCGTCGCGCAGGTGGACCTGCTGCGCGAAGCCTTCGATGTGCAACCAGGCGGCGTCAATCTGCCTACGTTTCCCCCGTTTGCCTTGTTCGATCCCGCGCTTGGCCTGACCTCGATCATTCCGGACATGGATCCGACGCGGCCGGCGTCTGCCGATCCTCGCAAACTGCATCGCGCCATCGAGCGCTTCGGCGTGGACCAGTTGTTCGGGTCGCCGGCGTTGATGGAGGTATTGGCGAACCATGGCGCGCCCTTGCCTGGCGTGCGGCGCGTGACGTCCGCGGGTGCGCCCGTGCCCGCCGCCGTGGTCGCGAAGATGCGAACACTGCTGCCGGAGGATGCGAATTTCTGGACGCCTTACGGCGCCACCGAATGCCTGCCGGTGGCCGTGATCGAAGGTCGCGAATTGCACAGCACGCGCGAAGACACCGAACACGGCGCCGGCACCTGCGTCGGTCGGCCGGTGCCACCCAACGTCGTGCGCATCATCGGCATCAGCGACAGCGCCTTGCCCGACTGGAGTGATTCACTGGAAGTGGCGCAGGGCGCGATCGGCGAAATCACCGTGGTCGGCCCGTCCACCACGGATGAATATTTCCGGCGGCCCGAAGCAACCGCGCTGGCCAAGATCCGCGAGGTGCTGCACGACGGTACGCAGCGCATCGTGCATCGCATGGGCGACCTGGGCTGGTTCGACGCGCAGGGCAGGCTGTGGTTCTGCGGCCGCAAGTCGCATCGCGTGCTGACCGAACTGGGCGGCCTGTATACCGAGCAGGTGGAGCCGGTGTTCAACATGCATCCGGAGGTGCGCCGCACGGCGCTGGTGGGCGTGGGAGAAAAGGGCCATCAGCAGCCGGTGCTGTGCGTCGAAATGCGCGCGGGCGTGGACAAGGCCGCGCATCCGCGCATCCTGGCCGAGTTGGAAAAGATCGGGCAGGGGTTCGCGCATACCGGCCGCATCGATACGTTCTTGGTGCATCACAAATTCCCGGTGGACATCCGGCATAACGCAAAGATCGGCCGAGAGATGCTTGCCGCGTGGGCGAGCAAGCAATTGCCACGGCGAAAAGTGTCGAAGCAGATGGTGGAAGAAGAATGAAAGTGCTGGTGACAGGTGGCGCGGGATTCCTCGGCATGGGATTGTGCCGAGCCCTGCTCGCGCGCGGCGACGAGGTGCGCAGCTTCCAGCGCAACCATTCGCCGGCACTGGAACAAATGGGCGTGGCCCAGGTGCTCGGCGACCTGGCCGATGCGAACGCCGTGCTTCGCGCTTGCGAGGGCCAGCACGCGGTGATGCACAACGCGGCCAAGGCTGGCGCCTGGGGCAGCTACGAGAGTTATTACGACGCGAACGTGCGCGGCACCGAGCACGTGGTCGCCGCCTGCCGCGCGCACGATATCCGGCAGCTCGTGTACACCTCGACACCCAGCGTGACCCATAGCGGGCGCACGCCGGTGCTCGGCGGCAATGAAAAGGACACGCCCTACGGCAGCCACTTCAAGGCGCCGTATCCGGCGACGAAGCTGATTGCGGAAAAATTCCTGCTGGCGGCGAACGACGACAGCCTTGCCACCGTCGCCTTGAGGCCGCGGCTGATCTGGGGGCCGGGCGATACCCAGTTGCTGCCGCGCCTGGTGGATCGCGCGCGCAAGGGGCGTTTGCGGTTTATCGGCGGTGGCCACAACCGCATGGACACGACCTACATCGATAATGCGGTGCAGGCGCATATTTCGGCGCTGACGCGCCTGCGGCCAG
>JAPLSI010000223.1 GCA_026398715.1 Gammaproteobacteria bacterium | reverse complement strand
ACATACGCGAAGGCCTTGAAGCTGAAGCCCGACGACGTCGATGTCGCGGTGGAATACGCCGAATCCCTGCTGCGAACTTCGCCGGATCGCCAGTTTCCGCCTGAAGCGGTCGCCCTGCTCGAACGGGCAGTGGCCAAGAGTCCCGACAACCAGCGCGCCCTGTTCTTCCTGGGCATGCACCAGTTCCAGTCCGACAAGCCGGCCGAGGCGGCCGCCACCTGGGAAAAGCTGTTGCCGATGCTGGAACCGGATGCGGCAGGCGCTCTGCGCGGACAGATCGACAGCGCGCGCAAGGCCGCCGGGATGGATCCCCTGCCCGCGCCCGAAGCAAGCGTCGCCCTGGTCAGCGTGGAAATCTCCATCGACGGCGTACTGTCGGCGCAGGCCCGCGAGGGCGACATCATTTTTGTCTATGCCCGCACGCTCGAAGGCGGTGGCCCGCCGCTGGCGGCCAAGCGCGTGGTACTGGAAAAACTCCCCATGGTCGTGGGCCTGAGCGACGCCGACAGCCCGATGCCGGCGGCCAAGCTCAGCTCGCAGGCGCAAGTCGTGGTGATGGCGCGACTCAGTCGCTCGGGCAACGCCGCGCCGACCAGTGGCGACATCGAAGCCGACCCGGCAGTGGTGGATACCAAAGCCGGCTCGTCAGCGTCGCTGGTGCTCAACCGAACCGTGCCGTGACCGAGTTCATCGCTGCCGGCACGAAGTTCATCGACCTGCCGTCGCCGTTCCCCTTCAAACGTGGCGAAAGCCTGCGCAACGGCCGCATCGCCTATGAAACCTGGGGCCAGCTCAACGCAGCCAGCGACAACGCCATCCTGATCCTGACCGGCCTCTCGCCCAATGCGCACGCCGCGGCGAACGCCGGCAATCCCGAACCGGGCTGGTGGGAAGCGATGCTCGGCCCCGGCAAATTCATCGACAGCGAGCGCTGGTTCGTGGTCTGCGTGAATTCACTCGGCAGCTGCAAGGGCTCGACCGGTCCTGCTTCCATCAACCCCGAAACCGGCCAGCCTTACCGCCTGGATTTCCCCGACTTGTCGGTGGAAGACATTGCCAATGCCGCGCACCATGTCGTGCAAGCCCTGGGCATCCGGCAACTGGCCTGCGTGATCGGCAACTCCATGGGCGGCATGTCGGCGCTGGCCTACCTCCTGCTGCACCCGGGTTCGGCGCGCGGCCATGTCAACGTATCGGGCAGCGCCCGCGCCCTGCCGTTCTCCATTGCCATCCGATCTCTGCAGCGCGAGGCGATCCGGCTCGATCCGGCCTGGAACCACGGCAAGTACGATGACGACCACTATCCCGAAAACGGGATGCGCATGGCGCGCAAACTGGGCGTGGTGACCTACCGGTCCGCGATGGAGTGGGACGGCCGCTTCGGCCGGGTGCGCCTGGACAGCGAAGTGCGCGAGGACGATCCCTTCGGGCTGGAGTTCGAAGTCGAGCGCTACCTCGAGGGCCACGCCCGCCGCTTCGTGCACCAGTTCGACCCCAACTGCTACCTCTACCTGTCGCGGTCCATGGACTGGTTCGACCTTGCCGAATACGCCGACGGCGACGTAATGGCCGGCCTGGCGAAGATCCGGGTCGCGAAATCCCTGTCCATCGGCGTGCACACCGACATCCTGTTCCCGCTGCAACAGCAGCAGGAAGTCGCCGACGGCCTGCGCCTGGGTGGCTGCGACGCTGAATTCGTCAACCTGGAATCCCCCCAGGGCCACGATGCCTTCCTGGTGGACATCGACCATTTCGGGCCGGTGATCGCCGGCTTCCTCGCCCGGTTGTAGACTTGCCCCATGGACTATCCCCAATTTCGCGGCCGCGACGCCCTGGTAGCTGTCATCCAATCCGCCTACGGTGAGGCCAATGACGAGGCGCTGACCCACAGCCTGCGCGACGGTCTGTGCCGGTTGATCCGCGACCAGGCCGTGTCCCTGCCCGACTGCGTGTTCGAACCGGTAGACGGCCACTACGCCCGGCGCGAGATCTACGCCTGCCCCGAGCGCGGCTTCAGTGTCGTCGCGATGACCTGGGCGCCCGGCCAGGGCACCCCCATCCACGACCATTGCGGCCTGTGGTGCGTGGAGGGCGTGTGGCAGGGGCAGTTGGAGATCACCCGCTACGAGTTGGAGGAAGAGGCTGGCGACAAGAGCCGCTTCAGCATGCACGAGACCCTGATGGCCGGCACCGGCACCGCCGGCAGCCTGCTGCCGCCGCACGAATACCACACCATCCGCAATCCGCAGCCCGACCAGGTCAGCATCTCCCTGCACGTCTACCAGCGCGCCATGGGCACCTGCGCCACGTATGAACCGCTCGGCGAGGACTGGTACCAGCGCGGCAGCAAGACCCTGTGCCTGGACGCCGTGGAGTGCGACGGCAGCTTTCCGCTATAATCGCCGGACCAACAATGCCGGTGTGGCGGAATGGTAGACGCGGTGGACTCAAAATCCACTGGCAGAGATGTCGTGTAGGTTCGAGTCCTATCACCGGTACCAACGGCTGAAACGCGCCCAATCGCGTCGCGGCCCTGGCAAAACGAAGTCCCGCGGCAGTTCACCGACGCTCCCACTTCGTACCCTCGACAAACTCCCGCCCTCCCGGCGGGTTTTTTGTTTCTGGAACTGTGAACACCCCCCTGTTCCCTTCCCCCCGCACCACCGCTAGACTCCAGCGAGATAACAGCGTGGAGGGCGTCAGTGCAACCCACCGATATTCGAAATCCGGACTACTTTCATAAAGTCGTCGATTGCCAATGGGCATGTCCTGCCCATACGCCCGTTCCTGACTACATCCGACTCATCGCCGCAGGCCGTTACGACGACGCCTACCTGGTGAACTGGGAATCGAATGTCTTCCCCGGCATCCTCGGCCGAACTTGCGACCGTCCCTGCGAACCCGCCTGCCGACGCGGTCGCGTGGAAGAGAACAATGGCGAGAAGCCCGAACCTGTCGCCATCTGCCGGCTGAAGCGCGTCGCTGCCGACAACAAGACCGATATCCGCGCCCGCCTGCCGAAAGCCGGCAAGCCCAATGGACGACGCATCGCCTGCGTGGGCGCAGGACCGGCTTCGCTGGCCGTGGCGCGCGACCTGGCACCGCTCGGCTACCAGGTGACAGTGTTCGACAGCGATCCGAAAGCCGGCGGCTTCATGCGCACGCAGGTGCCGCGCTTCCGCCTGCCCGAAGCCGTCATCGATGAAGAAACCGGCTACGTGCTCGACCTTGGCGTGGAGTTCCGCGGCGGTGAACGCATAGATTCGCTGAAGACGCTGATGTCGCAAGGCTTCGATGCGATTTTCGTCGGCTGCGGCGCGCCGCGCGGCCGCGACCTCGACCTGCCCGGCCGCTGGGACGCCAAGGACAACATCCATATCGGCATCGACTGGCTGTCGTCCGTCTCGTTTGGCCACATAGAAAAGATCGGCAAGCGCGTCATCGTGCTCGGTGGCGGCAACACGGCCATGGACTGCTGCCGCAGCTCGCGCCGGCTTGGTGGCGAAGACGTGAAGGTGATCGTGCGTTCGGGCTTCGACGAAATGAAGGCCTCGCCCTGGGAGAAGGAAGACGCCATCCACGAAGGCATCCCGATCCTGAACTTCATGGTGTGCTGATCGCGGTGGGCCAGGAAAACTATTTCCCCTGGATCGAGCGCGATATCGGCCTGGCCTTCGACGAATGGGGCATGCCGGTGGTGGACAAGGTATCGCTGCAGTCGAGCCTGCCCAACGTATTCTTCGGTGGCGACGCCGCCTTCGGGCCCAAGAACATCATCTGGGCCGTGGCACACGGCCACGACGCGGCCATTTCCATCGACAAGTTCCTCAACGGCGAAGACGTATCGCAGCGGCCCGATCCGATGCTGAGGATGATCTCGCAGAAGATGGGCATCCACGAGTGGAGCTACGACAACGAGGTTTCCGGCGATGAGCGCTTCAAGGTGCCGCTGGAAGAACAGGTCAAGGCGCTGAAGAGCATCTCGATCGAAGTCGAGCTGGGCTTCGATGCCGGTACCGCCTTCAAGGAAGCCGAGCGCTGCCTGAATTGCGACGTGCAGACCGTGTTCGCCAAGGACGCCTGCATCGAATGCGATGCCTGCGTGGACATCTGCCCGATGGATTGCATCACCTTCACCAGCAATGATGACGAGGCCGTGTTGCGTACGCACCTGACGGCGCCGGCCGTCAACGCGGACCAGGACTTGTATGTTTCAGGGCCACTCAAGACAGGACGCATCATGGTGAAGGACGAGGATGTCTGCCTGCACTGCAGCCTGTGCGCCGAACGTTGCCCCACCGGCGCCTGGGACATGCAGAAGTCGCTGCTGGAACTGACGCGGGCCGGCCAGCCCGGGTGCCGCGACAAGGCGAGGAAGGCGGCATGACTCCTCGCCTCGCGCTGCAAGGAGGACTGCGCCCGGCAACCGTCCCGGCCATCGAGGCGGTGAACGACTTCGTGGTGAAGTTCGCCAACGTCAACGGTTCCGGTTCCGCGTCGGCCAATGAGCTGTTCGCCAAGGCCATCCTGCGCATGGGCGTGCCGGTCAGCCCGCGCAACATCTTCCCGTCCAACATCCAGGGCCTGCCGACCTGGTACGAAGTGCGCGTTACCGAACAGGGCCACCTGGGCCGGCGCGGCGGCGTGGACCTGATGGTGGCGATGAACCCGCAGACCTGGAACGCCGATCTCAAGGAAATCGAGCCCGGCGGCTACCTCTTCTACGACAATTCCAAGCCCCTGCCCGCCTCGAAATTCCGCGACGACGTGCACGTGATCGGCGTACCGCTGACGGAAATCTGCAACGCCGCCTACAGCGAGCCGAGGCAACGCCAGTTGTTCAAGAACATCGTCTATGTCGGCGCCCTGTCGGCGCTGCTGGACATGGATGCCGCCGTCATCGAGAAA
>JAPLSI010000111.1 GCA_026398715.1 Gammaproteobacteria bacterium | reverse complement strand
CCAATGTATTCCCGCCGGAAAACTTCACCGCCGTGGACGTGGACGACGAAACGCTGGCGCGGCGGCAGACGCTGGAGCCTCGCCATTGTTATGTGTGCAAGGCCAAGTATTCGACGGTGCATCATTTCTACGACCAGCTGTGTCTCGAGTGCGCTGATTTCAACTTCATCAAGCGCGATGAAACCGCCGACTTGAGTGGCCGCGTCGCCTTGCTGACCGGTGGCCGGGTGAAGATCGGTTACCAGGCCGGCCTGAAACTGTTACGCGCCGGTGCGAAGCTGATCGTCACCACGCGCTTCCCGCGCGACTCGGCCGCGCGTTATGCCGCAGAGCCTGATTTCGCGTCGTGGAGCGAGCGCCTGGAAATCTTCGGCCTCGACCTGCGCCACACGCCCAGCGTGGAAGCGTTCTGTTCGATGCTGATCGCGCGTGGCGAGCGGCTCGACTTCATCATCAACAACGCCTGCCAGACCGTGCGCCGGCCGCCGGCGTTCTACGCACACATGATGGAAGGCGAGCGTGCGCATCGCGACGACCTGGCACCCGAAGTGCAGAAGGTGCTCGGCGCCTATGAAGGATTGCGCAGCGAAGACATCCTTGGCGCGGCGCATATCGAACACGATGGCGCGACGCCCTTGGCCGCGCGCACTGCCGATAGGGGCATCGCGCACGCGCCGGAGCTGTCGCAGATTCCCTTGCTGGCCGACGAGTTGCTGGGCCAGCAGCATCTTTTCCCCGAAGGCCGGCTGGACCAGGACCTGCAGCAGGTGGACCTGCGCGGCCGAAATTCCTGGCGCCTGCAGATGCATGAAGTGCCGTCGGTGGAATTGCTGGAAGTGCAACTGGTGAATGCGGTCGCGCCGTTCCTGATCAACGCGCGCCTGAAGCCGCTGATGCTGCAGACGCCGGGCCGCGACAAGCACATCGTGAATGTGTCGGCGGTGGAGGGGCAGTTCTATCGCAACTTCAAGACCACGCGCCACCCGCACACCAACATGGCCAAGGCCGCGCTGAACATGATGACGCGCACCGCCGCGACCGATTACCACGGCGACGGCATCCACATGAACAGCGTGGACACCGGCTGGGTGACGGACGAGGACCCGATCGAGCTGGCCGAGCGCAAGACACGCGAAGAGCGATTCCATCCGCCGCTGGACATCATCGATGGCGCGGCGCGAATCGTTGACCCGATCATTGACGGGATCAACACGGGCAACCATGTGTGGGGGCAGTTCTTGAAGGACTACAAGCCTACGGATTGGTGAGGCTTCGGGAGTTGGCGTGACGCGAAAGCAGAAAGTCTTGATGCTCGGCTCGTTGGCAGCGCTGGTCGCCGCGCTGTTTGGCGTGTTTGCCCTGCGTGACGGGACCGGCCCGGCAACAGGCAAATCAATCGCAGCGACACCGGGTATTTCCGCGGAGCCTGGCTCTGATCGCGGCAGCCCGCAGCCAACGAACGGGCGGGAGCCATCGGCGGCAAGAAAGCGCGATTCGCTGCCCCCGATGACTGGCGCCGAGCTTGACGGACTCCCGCTTGAAGCGCTTGTCGCCAGGGCAGGAAAAGGCGATGCAAAGGCCGCATGCCGAGCATCCTTCCAGCTTTCCGACTGCGCACTTTTCAAGGAACATTCGCCCAAGCAGTTGTCCAATCGCCTGGGTGAGCTCGAAGCCAGCCCTGTGTGGGGCAAGGACGCAAAAGACGCGAACCTATGGGCGAGCATGCAGCTGGACATGCTTGAGAGCGTGGAGCGTTGCAAAGCGGTGCCGCCCGAATCGTTTGCGCAACTCGCCGCGCTGCTGCGGCAATCTGCGCTCTCGGGGAATCGAGCGGGCATGCTGAAATACGCCAGTGGTGAGTTCCTTGGATCGTCGCCGGGTCTTGCAACGACACGGCAACCAGGGTTCGCGGCGTGGCGGGCCGACGCGTTGCCGATGGCATTGGCATCGCTGAGGGCGGGCTCGCTGGAAGCCGCTTTCGCGCTCTCGAATGCCTATCGTTCGGATGAGGGCGCGCTCGACGCAATTGTCCCCAACGATCCTGTCGAGGCCCACGTGTACGGACTTCTGGTCCATCTAGCCCAAGGCGAAGGCACTTACACTCTCGCCACTCTGACTCCAGCCCAGAATGACGTTGCTTTGAATCGCGCGCGGGCCCTGCATCGGGAAATATTTGCGGGCGCGCCAGCGCGGAAGGAAGCTGCCGTGCTCGGACCGAGTTGGGTGAATTCCTGGGACCAAGGCGCGGTCGATCCTTGCGAGTGACCTGATCGCGGCGGTGCCGGCATCAGGAGCCCGGTCGCGATTCAGGCCCGGGACAACAATACGGCACTCTCTCCAGCCGGCACGGCGTTCGGCGCGAAGCGACGCTCCAGGAAGGCTATTTCATTGGCAGCCACCAACACGATGGTGCTGCAACGCGTGCCGTAGGTTTCGCCGCGCAGGAAGGGCGGCGACAGGGCGCGCTCCAGTTCGATGCCGACACCGGTGTCGGGCAGCAATGAGTCCGGGGCATGCGTCGTGTCGGCCAAGGCTTCGAAGAGGTCCGCCGTGTTGGTCGCCTCGTCGGGATTTTTCAGGAGCCACTCGGAAAGCGCCTGCGTGGCGTGCGTACCCTTTGGCCATGTAGCGTCAAGTGCGCCATTGGACATCGCGTGGATGCCGGGTTCGAGGACGCGGGTCGCGAAGGACGGATCATTGGTGGCGAAGGCGAGGCTCGTGCCGTCCCAGGCCAGCAGGTTGAAGCGGCCGTAGCGCAGCGCGTCGGCTGCCAGTCCATCCAGGTAACTTGCGGCCGAAACATTGCCTGAAACGAAACCACGCACCAGCGCCCCGCGCGATAGCGGCGCGGTTTCAGGATTCAATCCGACGCGCACATTGGTGACGGCCGCCATGCGCCCCCGCGACGACACCATCAGCCAGCCACCGCCCTGCACCTGGTCGCGGCCGCCGAAGACATCGTGATGGTCGGGATCGCGGCCTGCAGGCGCGGAGGGACGCGAATGCAATTCGTCGCGGTTGGCGATCATCGCCAGCGGGTAGCGGGGGTGGACGTTCCAGGCGAGGGCGATGAGGCACATTTGCACATGCTAACGCGATATCCGACGCGCCAGACTTTTCCGACATCAGGTTACGCAAGACTCCGAACTCGCGCGTCCAGAACACGTGCAAAGCTAGGGGTGATTGACGAGGTTGCCACTTGACAACCCAGAATTCACGCCATAAAATTTGAGCAGCCCAAGTGGCCAGACGATCTCACCCAAAGCCAGAAGTGGAAGCCGCGCTCAGTCATGCCGAGAAACTCGGCTGGCGGATAGAGCTCGGAGGCTCCCATGCGTGGGGCAGGATGTACTGTCCCTACAACGACAAAGCGTGCCGCTGCGGCGAGTTTTGCATAGTGAGCATCTGGAGCACTCCGAAGAATGCCGGCAATCACGGCAAACAGATAAGGCGGGCAGTTGAGAACTGCACTTCGGAAGCCAGGGAACAAGCAAAATTCAGGCCTGATCCAGGAAATGACGATGACCGACTATGAGTTCACCCTGAAATTCAAACTGCCGCTTTCCGATGGCGATCCGGCGACATACATAGACGCACTCGCCGAAGCAGGCTGCGACGATGCCATGGTCGGCATTGGAAAGCCTGGACGTATCGCTCTTGATTTCACGCGGTCATCCAAATCTGCTTACTCGGCCATCTCGTCCGCCCTTCGGAACGTGCGAAAGGCCATCCCGGGCGCGACGCTGGTGGAGGCGTCGCCTGATTTCGTCGGGTTGACCGATGTGGCCGAAATCGCGGGCTTCTCGCGCCAGAACATGCGCAAGCTGATGGTCACCCATATCCAGACCTTCCCGGCCGCAGTGCACGACGGCAAGACGGCACTCTGGCATCTCGCCACTGTCCTTGACTGGCTCGCTGAAAAGCAGGACCGGCACATCGATCCAGCGCTGTTCGACGTCGCCAGGACGACCATGACGGTCAATATCGCGAAGGAAGCGAGGCAGCTGGCTGGCGCCGTGTTACCGAAGAAACTCGAACAGCTGTTTGCCTAGGGTTGCGCAAAGCGCCCGGCCCCAAACCCGACGCGTGCCGTCGGCATTTTCGGGGATGCCGCGCTACTTCATATCCAGGTTACCCATCGGTCCGAACCACGCACGGACGGCTCCGACATTAGCCGGGCTTCGCCGATCGCTGTCAGGCGCTGCCCGTCACAGCGGCTTGATGGAGTGTTTCAGCGCTACCGACGGCGCGACAGGGGCGTGGCACGCCGCGAAGGCTGCCCGCGGCCTGGCGGATTTCTGCTGGCTGCCCCGGCCGAATTTCCAGACTTCCGTGCACTGGAATCGTCATTCAAGATCGTGCCGACGGCACTGCCATCGGCAAGTGTCGCCCCACTGAGGTTGCTGATGGTGACATTGAAGTTTTCGTCGGCTTCAACCATCCCGTCGCCAAGAATGCTCACCTCAAAGACAAGCCGGCTCCTGCCCGCATCAAGATAACGCCCTGTCTGGCTGCGCACCACGTAGTCACTACCGGCAAGCGCGCTGGCATTGCTGGTGGTGATATCGAAGGTAATCGGACTGGGCATCGGATGCGAAACCTGCACGATGAATACGAGTGTGGACGAACCACTGTTGCCCTCGCTGATGCTGGCATCCTGGATGCTCAGCTGGGACAAGTCATCGTTGTTGATGCGACCCTGCGCCTGTGCATCTCCCAGACTCGCGTCCAGGGCATTGGCGAGATTGACGGTGAAGGTCTCGTGGCCTTCGACCTCGGTATCGCCTTTGACAGTAACCGCGAATGCGCTACTGGTCTGTCCAGCGGGAATGCTGGCGCCGATGGCGGCGTTCGATCCGTAGTCCACCCCCGGGCTGGCCGTGCCGGGGTCGGTGAAGATATCGAAACTCACCGATCGCGCCGATGGGCGGGACAAGTTGACGTTGAAGTTGAGCAGCTTGGTTCCGCTCTGCCCTTCGCTGGTGGACGCGTCGCCTACGGAAATCTGCATGCCGTCGGCCAGCGTCACTGGCCCTGCGTAGGGAGCGAATACGCCTTGTCCGTTGTTGACCCAGGCGTACTCACCCGAGGCGATATCGTTCTTGTCATCGATGAACAGATCCACGAATCCGTCACCGGTGAAATCCTGGGCGCGCAGAAAGTCAAACGGCAACAGGGACTTGTTCATGGTGATCCGCGCTGGTGTCTCATCGGCGAATATCCGCGCGCTGGCCTGACGCAGGATCTGGAGATACCGACCCACGTAGGCATTGGTACTGCCGGTGCGAAGGACGACCAGATCCAAGCGGCCGTTGTTATCGATATCCTCAACAGCGAAATCCAGGGTGGTATCCATGTCGGTGACGCGTGGCAGTAGCGTGCGGTTGCTGTACCGGTAAAGTCCGGAACTGCTGCCCCAGAAGATGGCGTTGGATCGGCCGGCTGGATTATTTGGTTCGTTGCCCTCAACCAACAGGTCGATGAAGCCGTCACCATCAATGTCGACAATTTCGGTGGTGATGGGCGCGATCGACGTTCCGTCTGGCTCACGCGGTATTCGAGCAGTGTTGCTGGTGAAATGCCCGCTGCCGTCGTTAAGCAGGAAATAGGGTTTGCTGCCAGCGTTGGTGAACACATCGATGGTGCCGTTGCCATCCACGTCGGCCGACGCGCCGCCGTGGTGGAAGGCGACGAAACCCTCCAGCCCGGGCGAATAGCTCAGGGTGCCATTGCCGTTGGACAGGAAAAGTTGCGGGTACTCACCGGGGAAAGGCGGCAAGTCGATGCCGTGCCCCAAGACCATGAAGTCTGGCCAGCCATCCCCGTTGTAATCTCCGGAAAGCACCTTGCGCGCCACCACGACGCCCGGCTGGCCGCCCACGATCCGCGTGGCGGTCTGGTCGCTAAAGCTGCCATTCCCGTTGTTTATCATCACCTGCACCGGGAACGGCTGGCTGTTGTTGGAAAAAGTCCTGAGGAAATCAGTATCGCCATCCCGGTCGATGTCCGCATAGCCGGTGTGGGAAAATGGAAATCCCGCAGGATACGATCCCGAAGTCTGGCGGTTGATCCATATGCCCGCTTTTCGGGTCGAATAGGAACTGCCCACGGCCGCACTTGCCGAGGGTGCGATATTCAAGGGTGGCGTGCTGTTGTTGATCAAGATGGAAACGGTGTTGTCGACACTGTTGACCACCGCAAGATCCGGCTTGCCGTCGGCATTGAAGTCGCCCGCCGACACCGCCGACACTTCCATGCCCGCTGTGAAAGCCGTGCTCGCGCCGAAGCTGCCAGTTCCAGAGCCCATGAAGACCATTGCCAGGTTGTTGCTGGTGGTAACCAACAGGTCGCGTTTGCCATCGCCATTCATATCGACGGTGGCGATGTCATCGGCCCCTGGCGCAGGTGCCAGGTCGGCGGCAGCGGCGAACCCACCGGCACCGTTGCCGAGCAGAATGGACACCTTGTTGCTACCCACGCTGGTCACCGCCAGGTCGGTGGTGCTGCCCGCGTCGAACTGGCCTAGATCGATCCCGTAAGCCTGGGTACCCACCGCGAAGCTGGTTGGCGCACCAAAGCTGCCAGAGCCGCTCCCCAGCAGCACGACGATATTGGAACCGGCTTGGCAAGTGACGGCCAGGTCCTTGCTGCCATTGCCATTGAAGTCAGCGGCGACCAGGTCGCGGGGATTCGGGCAGGCAGAAAATTGAACTGCCGCCGAGAATGACCCGGCACCGTTGCCAAGCAATATTGATACCGTCCCCTGACCGCCATCGGCCGTCGCGATGTCGAGCTTGCCGTCGCCATTGAAATCATCGGCAACCGGGAGATGCGGGTTCCCGCCTACGCTGAAGCTGGCCGCAGCTGAGAACGAACCGGCGCCGTTGCCGAGAAAGACAGAGACGGTGCTGCTGAGCAAATTGGCCGCGGCAATGTCGGACTTGCCGTCGCCATTGAAATCCGCGACAGCCAGGCCTTCGGTGTTGTCGCCGGCAGCGAAGGCGGTGGCGCTGGAAAAGGTTCCGTCGCCGACGCCCAAGCGTACGGAGATGTTGTCGCTGTTGGCATTGCCGGTGGCAAGATCGAGTTTGCCGTCGGCATTGAAGTCAGCCACCACGACCGAGTAAGGGAGGCTGCCCACGGAATAGTTCACCGGCGCAGCGAACGCAGACTAGCACGGCGACCTGTCGATCAACCGATCGCGAAAACCTGGTAGTTGTTCAAGCCAAGGCACACCACCTGGCCACGCTCGGGCACATTCGGCAACTCGGTCCCGGCGATATCCATCAGCATCGGCCGCGGCTGCGTATCCACCGAGGCGTCCACGGTAATGCGCCCTGCCAACCGGTGCACCGCCTCGACGCGCGCGTGCAACTGGCAATCGCCATTGCTGGCAAGCCGCAGGTCATGCGGGCGCACGAAAAGCGTCGCGGGTCCGTTGGCCGTGTTGGAAGCAGCTAGTGGCGCAACCAATCCGCTGGCATGGAACAACCCATCACGAGCTTCGCCGACCAACTGGTTCGATCGGCCGAGGAAATCGAACACGAACGCCGACGCAGGCCGCGCATACACGCGGTCCGGCGTGTCGTCCTGTTCGATGTGGCCCTTGTTCATCACCACTACGCGGTCAGCGAGTTCCAGCGCCTCTTCCTGATCGTGCGTGACGAAGATGGTGGTGAATCCGGTTTCGTCATGCAGGCGGCGCAGCCAGCGGCGCAGTTCGATTCGCACCTTCGCATCCAGTGCGCCAAACGGCTCGTCCAGCAACAGCACGGTCGGATCAATGGCCATGGCGCGGGCCAGCGCGACACGCTGGCGTTGGCCGCCGGACAGTTGCCCAGGCAGGCGGTCGCGGAAGTCGATCATCTGTACGAGTTCGATCAGCGTATCCACGCGCGTCACCAGCTCGGCTTCCTTCGGGCGCATGGCGCGCGGGCGCGAGCGCAGGCCGAAGGCGACGTTCTCGAACACGCTCATGTGCGGGAACAGCGCGTAATGCTGGAACACGAAACCGACTTGCCGTTCGCGCAGACTCAAGCGCGTCGCGTCCTTGCCGCCGAACACGATGCGGCCGGCATCCACGGGCAACAGGCCGGCGATCAGGCGCAGCAGCGTGGTCTTGCCCGAGCCCGACGGTCCGAGCAACGCGACCAACTGCCCTGACGGAATCGCCAGGTCGATCGGCGTCAATGCGGGGACGCCGTCGAATTGCTTGCTGATGCCTTCTACCAGGATTTCCACGTGCGTCCCTTCAGTGACCGCGGACCGTGCGCGCCAGGCCTTCGCCATGGCGTCGCTCCAGCCACCATTTCAGGCCCAGTGTCATCAAGGCCAATAGAGTAAGCAACGAGGCCACGCCGAAGGCGGCCGCGCTGTTGAATTCGTTGTGCAATATTTCCACCTGCAGCGGCAGGGTGTTGGTCAGGCCACGGATGTGGCCCGACACCACCGACACCGCGCCAAATTCGCCCATCGCCCGCGCATTGCACAGCAGCACGCCGTACAGCAGCGCCCAGCGCATGTTGGGAAAGGTCACCTTCCAGAAGATCTGCCAGCCGCTGGCGCCCAGCGATGCCGCGGCCTCTTCCTGGTCTGCGCCCTGCTGCTGCATCAGCGGGATCAGCTCGCGCGCGACGAAAGGAAAAGTGACGAAAATGGTCGCCAGCACGATGCCCGGCGTGGCGAAGATGATCTTGATGTCGTGCTCGCGCAGTTCGGAGCCAAACCAGCCATGCGCGCCGAACAACAAGACGAACACCAGGCCGGCGACGACAGGCGACACCGAAAACGGCAAGTCGATCAGCGTCAGCAGCAGGTTCTTGCCCGGGAAGGAGAATTTCGTGATGGCCCAGGCGGCGGCGATGCCGAAGATGATGTTGGCGGGCACGCACAGGGCCGCGACCAGCAGCGTCAGCTTCATCGCGGCCACGGTGTCGGCTTCGGTCACATTGCCGACATAGGCCTGCAGTCCCGCGCCGAAGGCCTCGACCAGCACGATGGCCAGCGGCAGCACGACAACGGCGATGATCAACAACGTGGCGCACGCAATTAGCGCCCAGCGCCACCAGGCCGGTTCCATCAGCGGGCTGCGCTCAGACAGCCTGGCCACGGGCTACCTTGCGCTGCAGTTTGTTGACCAGGAAAAGAATCGCGAAGGACGCCGCCAGCATCAGCGTCGCAATGACCGTGGCGCCGTGGTAGTCGAACTCCTCGAGCTTGATCACGACCAGCAAAGGTGCGATTTCCGACACGTACGGCAAATTGCCGGCGATGAAGATGACCGAGCCGTATTCACCGACGCCGCGCGCGAAGGCCAGCGAAAAGCCGGTGATCATCGCCGGCAATATCTGCGGCATGATCACGCGGCGCGCGGTGGTGAAGCGGCTGGCGCCGAGCGAGGCGGCGGCTTCTTCGTGTTCGGCAGCCAGGTTTTCCAGCACCGGTTGCACGGTGCGCACGGTGAAGGGCAGGCCGATGAAGATCAGCGCCATCACGATGCCGGCGGGTGCGTAGGCAATCTTGAAGCCGAGGGGTTCCAGGTATTGGCCGATCCAGCCGTTGCCCGCGTAGATGGCCGTCAAGGCGATGCCCGCGACGGCGGTGGGCAAGGCGAACGGCAAGTCGATCAAGGCATCGAGCAGTGCGCGTCCGGGAAAGCGATAGCGCACCAGCACCCATGCGATCAGCAAGCCGATCACCGAGTCGATGAGCGCCGCTATCAAGGCCGTGCCGAAACTCAAACGCATCGCGGCGAGCACTCGTGGGTCGGTGGCGATGTCCCACCAGCCCTGCGGCCCGAGTCCCGCCGCCTTGATCAGCAAGGCAAGCAGCGGCAACAGCACGATCAGCCCGAGCCAGCCCAGGGTGATGCCCAGCGTCAGGCCGAACCCCGGCAAGGGTCCGGCCTGGCGCCAGCGGCGGGCAAGGGCGAATGTCATCGCAGCCGGCTCATCGTTTGGGTTGGTAGATCTGGTCGAACAATCCGCCGTCGGCGAAGTGCACGGCCTGCGCGTTCTTCCAGCCCTTGAACGCGGTGTCGATGGTGACGGTGGTGATGTTGGCGAATTGCGCGAGCTCGGCGGCGGGCACCAGGTCGGGGCGCGAGGGGCGGAAGTGGTGCTTCGCTGCCAGCTGCTGCCCTCGCGCGCCGTACAGGAATTGCAGATAGGCCTCGGCGATCTTGCGGGTGCCGTGGCGATCGACGTTCATGTCCACCAGCGTGACCGGGGGTTCGGCCAGGATGCTGATGCTGGGGATCACGATTTCCAGGTCCCGGCCCTGGGTTTCGCTGCGTGCGAGGTGTGCTTCGTTTTCCCACGCGACCAGCACATCGCCGATGCCGCGGTTGACGAAGGTGGTGGTGGCGCCGCGCGCGCCGGTGTCGAGCACCGGCATGTTACTGTCGAGATTCGCCATGAAGGCCTTGGTCTTGTCGAGGTCGCCGCCGGATTGTTTGGCGGCATAGGTCCAGGCCGCCAGGTAGTTCCAGCGTGCGCCGCCGGAGGTCTTGGGATTGGGCGTGACGACGGCAACGTCCGCGCGCACGAGGTCGTTCCAGTCGCGGATGTTCTTCGGGTTGCCCTTG
>JAPLSI010000009.1 GCA_026398715.1 Gammaproteobacteria bacterium | reverse complement strand
CCACGAGCAGCGCGGCGACGTCATTGACTACTACCACTGCCTGCAGCGCTTGCTGGCCGGAATCCAGGACGGCAAGAAGCCGGACCCGAAGGAATGCAAGCTATGAATGAGCTTCTGGGCTATTTCATGCTGCTGCTCATGTTGCTCACGGCCCACTTCTATCTGGACTACGCCGGGCAGGGCGATTTCATGGCCAAGGCCAAGAATCACAAGACGCCGATTCCGGGCGTGCCGTGGTATCAGGTCTTGTTCGCCCATGCCTTCCTGCACGCAGCCGCAGTGCTCTTCATTACCTGGTCGCTGACGTTTTTCTTCGTCGAGCTGGTCGCCCACGCGGCGATCGACTGGGCCAAGAGCCAAGGGTGGATCGACTTCAACGCCGACCAGGCCCTGCATGTGCTGTGCAAAATAGGCTACGTCGCCGCCTTGGCCTGGACGCTGGCATGACATTCGCAAACCCGCAAAGTTTCTTGCATGCTGTGCGCAACGCCGGCCGGAGTCCCTGCCATGTCCCTTAGCTTTGCCACCAGCCAACTGCGGATGATTCGCGGCCTGACCTGGGCCGACCAAGTGCAACTGGTCAACAAAACCACGTTGGTGCCGATCGACCTGACCGGCGTCGTTGGCGCGACCATGCGTATCCGGCTTCGCAGGAACACGGCCACCGCGTTGCTCGAACTGAGCACGACCAACGGCCGGCTCACGATTGAGCCAGGCACCGACGGGCTGATTACGGTGGATGTTTCGGCTGAAGACACGCTTGAGCTTCCCATCAATAATCACAAGAAAGCGCGCTATGTCTACGACGTGGTGCTCGACCGCGGCGGAGATCCGCAGGTGCTGGAACCCGCGACAGGCGGGAAAGTCACTGTCAACCCGCAGACCACGCGCCTGCTGCCTGAACCCGCCTAACCGAGGAAATCGCCATGTCCGCAACCAACGCTCTTGAAACTCTTATCCTGCAACTGCTGTTCGAGAACGCGAACGCCGCCAACATCGGTGACGCCACCGGCCTGCGCGGATCTACCACGCCGGGCAGCTTCCACATCGCCTTGCATACGTCCGACCCGGGCGAGGCAGGCAGCCAGACCACCAACGAGATTGCCTACACCGGCTATGCCCGCGTGGCCGTGGCTCGCAGCACCGCAGGCTGGACCGTCACCGGCGATACCGTCGCCAACGACGCCGCGGTTACCTTCGGCGCCTGTACCGCAGGCTCGGGTACCGCGACCCATTTCAGCATCGGCTCCGATGCGTCGGGCGCGGGCAACCTGTTCTTGTCCGGCGCACTCACCGCGTCCCTGGCCATCAGCGCAGGCATCACGCCCAGCTTCGCTATCGGTGCGCTTACCACCACGGCGGCCTAAGTCATGGCGTTTGTCGAAGCTGATCGCGTTAAGGAACAGTCCACGACAACCGGCACCGGAACGTACAGCCTCAACGCTGGCGTTCCGACCGGGTTCCGTGGCTTCGTGGCTGGCGTAGGTGACGCCAACTACTGCAACTATGTTGCGGAGAACGGCACCGACTGGGAGTGCGGCATCGGCCTGGTCACCGACGCCGCCACCGACACCCTGGCGCGCACCGTTGTGCTGGCATCCTCCAACGCTGGCGCGGCCGTCAACTGGGCGGCCGGTACGCGCAACATCTATTGCGGCCCCATCGCGTCCAACCGCAACCCCAAGACAGCGCGCCTAGCAGCCGACCACTCTGTAACAGGCGTCACCGGCACCGAAGTGACGGGCCTCCAATTCGCCGCTTTGCAGCCCGGCCTGTACCAATGCACCTACCACCTGATTAACTCGTCGGGTACCAGCACGACGGGCGTGGGACTTGGCATCAACTTCACCGGCACCGCGGCCCGCAAGACCATCATGCGGCGCAACGTGGCGACCATCACCACCGCGTCGAACGGCCTGACCGAGGAAGAATCCGGTGCTGCGCTGGTCACTGGCGGCGTGTTGAACGGCTGGGCGAGCAAGGCATACAGCACCACTTCACCAAACATGGTTAGCGCAGGCGTGGGCGTCATCAATGTCGATCTTTACGACATCATTGAAGTAACTATCGAGGTCACCGCTGCTGGCGACCTGGAGCTGTGGCACAGCTCCGAGATTGCAGCCACCACGACCATTATCGAATCAGGTAGCTGCGCGATCCTTACGCGGATTGACTGACTATGAGCTGGGGTAGCGCGCCCTACGCAACGGAGGCTTGGGCCGAGCCGCCTGCCAACACCGGGTTGATGACGGGCAGCGCTTCGCTGACGTTTACGCCGGCGGGCGGGCTCGACATACCCATTGCGGCAAGCTGCGCCTACATCACCTGGACGGGCACGGGCGGGGCGCAAACGATCACTACCGGCCTGTCGCGTAACGGCACGCGCGGCGACGTCATCATCTTCGCGGTCCGGCACGGCACCAACACGTCGGCCAGCCGACAGCCCCGCCTCATATTCGACGCGCCGGCGGGCGGTGGCTTGGCGGTATATACCAACGGCGACACCTACTCGTCGGACGGCGAAACGATCAACAACGCGGGCAACCTGGCCCTAAGCGCAGGCTCGCTTTACAACGAATCGGGCGTGGACTACTCCGCGTTCTGCATTTCCTCACGCTCCAGCGTTTACACGACCGGCTCCTACACCGGCAACGGCATCGGTAGCTCGCAATCCATCGCGCACGGCTTGGGCATTGCGCCGGCCATGGTTATGACAATCACCGGCGCTGGAGACCAGGCCGGGCACTGGTACCACAGCGGCTTCGGCAATGCGGTGGACTTTAATTTTGGCGATGCCGTCGCCGGTGACTACAACTCCGGCTCGACCATCTGGAACAGCGCTGACCCGGACGCCACCAACTTCCAGGTCAGCAGCACAGCCAACACGAACGCATCGCCGTATGTCTGGCTCGCCTTCCACCCCGGTAGCGGGGGCGCCGATGAGCTAAGTCAAAGCGGCACCTACACCGGCAACGGAAGCGCCAGCGGCCCGACGATTACAACCGGCTGGACGCCTGGCATGGTGCTGGTCAAGCCAGGCACTACCGCAGGCTCGACAGGCGACCGCAATCGAGCCGGTAAGCTTGCTTTGCAGGGGCGAAACCCTGGTTGGGCGGTCAGCACCGGCAAGGTCAGCTACTACGGCGGCGGGTTAAATTCGCCGTTCTATGCGAGCGAGCAGAGCGACGATTTCATCGGGTACAGCAGCGGCACCGGCTTCCAGATCATCACCGCCGATGCCCGATACAACGATTCCGGCGTGGTCTATGCCTACCTAGCGTTCCGCAGCGAGGAACCCGAAGCCGACGGCGCGATTATTGGTTCATCGTCGCTGACCTTTGCGCTGTCTGCGACCTTGGCGGGCGCAGGCGCGCTGGCAGGTACTACCGCCCTGTCCTTTGCCCCGGCAGGCGCATTGGCCGGTGCCGCTGCAGGCGTAGCGACTGGCGCGGTCAGCTTCACGCCCAGCGGCACCATGACCGCTACCATGGCAGCGGTCGGTAGCAGCGACCTGACCCTTGCCCCGTCTGCCGCGCTGTTGGCCAGCGGCGCCTTGGCCGGTAGCGGCACGTTGAGCCTGGCATCGAGCGCGGCCTTGGCCGGCGCGGGTGCGATCGCCGGATCTACTGCCCTGACGTTGACCCCCAGCGCGACCCTAGCCGGTGCCGGTGCGATCGCCGGTGCGAGCTCGCTGGCCTTTGCACCATCGAGTGCGCTGGTCGGCACGGCCAACGCCGTCGGTAGCAGCGCGATTACGCTGACCCCGGCGGGCTCGCTGTCTGGTGTGGGCGCCATGGTCGGCGCTACAAGCCTGTCACTCACCCCAGCCGCAAACTTGCAAGGCGCGGGCGCCGTAGTCGGCACCAGCGCGCTGACGCTGACGCCAACCGGCACGATGTTGGCTAGCGGCGTCCTGGCAGGCACAAGCAGCCTCACCTTCACCCCAGCCGGAACGCAAACCGGCAGCGGTAGCTTGGGCGTGGCCACGGCCATGGCCTTCGACAACGCGGGTACTTTGCTTGGCGCAGGCGCGCTGGTCAGCAATGCCTCGCTCACGTTTGCGCCCGATGGCGACCTTACCAACGTCGGCATCAGCGAAATTGAAGGCGCGAGCAGCCTGGCTCTGGCGCCACAGGGCGCTATGCTGGCCACCGGCGCCCTTGTGGGCTCGGCCACGCTGTCCATGGCTCCGTCGGCAGCCCTTTCTGGCGCAGGCGCAATTACCGGACAAGCAGGTCTGACGCTGGCACCCGAAGCCGGACAAGCAGGTCTGACGCTGGCACCCGAAGCGACACTGGCGGGCGCGGGCCTACTCGCAGGCACCCAGCTCGTCGTGTTGACCCACTCGGCCACGGTGCAAGGCGCCGCGGCGTTGGCGGGCTCGAGCTCGCTGACCTTCATTCCGACCGTGGTGCTGACCGGCGACGGCGCGATGCAGGGCGAAGCCGCCACGTTGACCTTCGAAGCCTTTGGCGAGCTCACCCTCACCGGCGAGGGCAGCGCCGCCGCCAGCTTCATGGCGTTTACGCCGTCCGGCACGCTTCTGGGCGCAGGGCTGCTGAGCGGCACCACGTTCCTAACTTTTATTCCGATGGCGACCGGAAGAGCGCAGCGCAATCGTCCGCGTATCATCGCCGAGCGGCCACCGCTCGTTACGGTCGAAGCCGAACGTTTGCCAGCCGACACCACAGCAGCGAACCGCGCCCCCAACGACACGATCATTGGCAACCGAGACCCGCTTGCTTTAACGTCTGCTGCGCAGCAGGATGCTGACACTATCGTTGCCGGGCGAATGACAAACGATGTCATTGTTGCTGAAAGAGAATCGTAATGACTGACGAGCTTCCCGCTATCGCCGGGCTGACCCAGGAAGAAGCGACCTTCGTATACAACACGGAGTACCTGCAGCTACCTATGCGGACGGCAGCGCAGATGGCGGGCATGCCGCTTGGCCGGATCAAGGCCCCGCACATCATCCAGGCGCGCGAACTGGCCAAGAAAGCAATTCGCGGCGCGACCCAGATCAGCAAAGAGGACGTCGTGTTCGGCATGCACGAGGCCGTAGGCCGGGCGCGCATCCTCGGCGAGCCCATGACCGAGATCGCCGGCTGGAAGGAAATCGCCAAGCTGCTGGGCTACGACACCCCTGCCAAGATCGACATCAACATCAAAGCCTCGGTCGACGCGCTGCAGCAGTCGGTACGCACCATGACCGACGCTGACCTCATCGAAAGCCTGGGAGCTGGCAGCATCATCGACGCCGAGTTCTACGTGATCAATGAAAAAGATCAATAAGCCCCGGGAACCAGTGCTGATGGCGCGCTGCCGTGCTTGCGGCGAGACGCGCGACATCGCCGACTATCGGTTGTTCAAGGCCTCGCCGACGCCGATGTACATGGACTTCTGCTCGATCTGCGAGCAGCGCGACGGCACGCTCACTCTGTATCGGCGCTTCAACGCCTACGGCACTCAGGAAATCATCGACGCGGTCTACGCCGCCGGCCGATGCCCCGAGCTGCGACTCAGCCCTGAGCAGATCCGGCTGCTGGTCAAGCCCAAGACGACCCGCGCGCCAGAGAGCAACGAGGAAGTCATCAC
>JAPLSI010000211.1 GCA_026398715.1 Gammaproteobacteria bacterium | reverse complement strand
ATCGCCATGAATTCACTCGGCGCGCGTTCCAATTCCGGCGAAGGCGGCGAAGACCCGGCGCGGCACGACACCAACAAGTCGTCCAAGATCAAGCAGGTCGCGTCCGGACGATTCGGGGTCACGCCCGAATACCTGGTGCACGCCGAAGTGCTGCAGATCAAGATCGCGCAAGGCGCCAAACCCGGCGAAGGCGGCCAGCTGCCCGGGCACAAGGTCAACGAACTGATCGCGCGCCTGCGTTACGCCAAGCCCGGCATCGGCCTGATCTCGCCGCCGCCGCACCACGACATCTATTCCATCGAAGACCTGGCGCAACTCATCTACGACCTGAAGGAAGTGAACCCTTCCGCGCTGGTGTCGGTGAAGCTGGTTTCGCACGCCGGCATCGGCACCATCGCCGCCGGCGTGGTGAAGGCCTATGCCGACCTGATTACCGTATCGGGTTACGACGGCGGCACGGGCGCATCCCCGGTGTCGTCCATCCACCATGCCGGCACGCCCTGGGAACTGGGCCTGTCGGAGATCCAGGAAACGCTTCGCCGCAACAACCTGCGCCATCGCGTGCGCGTGCAGGTCGATGGCGGCCTGAAGACCGGCCTGGATGTGATCAAGGGCGCGATCCTCGGCGCGGAAAGTTTTGGCTTCGGCACCGCGCCGATGGTGGCGCTGGGTTGCAAGTACCTGCGCATCTGCCATTTGAATAATTGTGCGACCGGCGTGGCGACCCAGGACGCGCGCTTGCGCAAGGATCATTTCACCGGCCTTCCGGACATGGCGGCGAATTTCTTCAAGTTTGTGGCGGAAGACGTGCGGCAGTGGTTGGCGAAGCTCGGCGTCAGCCGGCTTCAGGACTTGATTGGCCGTACCGACTTGCTTGAACTCGCCGACGGCCAGAACGAGCGGCAGCGCGGACTGGACCTGCGTCCCATCCTGGCCGCCAGCGGCCTGCGCAGCGACGCCGCGCAATACTGCACCGAAGCACGCAACAAACCCCGCGACCCCGGCACGTTGGCGGCGCGGATGCTCGATGACATGCGCGACGCCATTGCCGGCAAGACCGGCGGCGAGTTCGCCTACAACATCCGCAACAGCGACCGCAGCATCGGCGCGCGCCTGTCCGGCGAGATCGCCCGCGCCCACGGCAACCTGGGCATGTCCGACGCGCCCATCACCGCACGCTTCAGCGGCTTTGCCGGACAGAGTTTCGGCGCGTGGAATGCCGGCGGACTGAACCTGCACCTGACCGGCGATGCCAACGACTACGTGGGCAAGGGCATGGCCGGCGGCCGCATCGTGCTTCAACCGCCCGCGGCGGCGCGTTACAT
Organism: Gammaproteobacteria bacterium; assembly: GCA_026398715.1. Next base: position 1,754 of record JAPLSI010000211.1, on the reverse strand, counting down.
CGCCTGCGAGACGCCGATCATGGGCAACACCTGCCTTTACGGCGCCACCGGTGGCGAGCTGTACGCCGCAGGTCGCGCCGGCGAGCGCTTCGCGGTGCGCAACTCCGGCGCGACTGCCGTGGTGGAAGGTTGCGGCGACCACGGCTGCGAATACATGACCGGCGGCATCGTGGTCGTGCTTGGCCGCACCGGACTGAATTTCGGCGCCGGCCTGACTGGCGGCATCGCCTACGTGCTCGACCTCGACCGCGACTTCGTCGACCGCTACAACCACGAACTGATCGACGTATTGCGCATCACGCCCGAGGGTATGGAAAACCATCGCCAGCACGTGCGCGACCTGATCCGCGCCCATGTCGAACACACAGGCAGCGTGCACGGCCAGCGCCTGCTGGAAGACTTCCGCGACGTGGCCGGCCGCTTCTGGCTGGTCAAGCCCAAAGCCGCCAGCCTTGAATCGCTGGTCGACGCCCTGCGTCGCGCCGCATGAAGGTCAAGCCCTTCCAGTTCATCGACGTGCCGCGGCGCATGCCGCGCGAACTCGACGTGTCCGTGCGCATCCTGGGCTGGAAGGAAATCTACGGCCAATTCGACGCGCCGCAGGCCGTCGAACAATCGGCGCGCTGCCTCGATTGCGGTAATCCCTACTGCGAGTGGAAGTGCCCGGTCCACAACTACATTCCGAACTGGCTGGCCCTGCTGCGCGAAGGCCGCCTGTTCGAGGCCGCCGAACTCGCCCACGAAACCAATCCCCTGCCCGAGATCTGCGGCCGCGTCTGCCCGCAGGACCGCCTGTGCGAAGGCGCTTGCACGCTCGAGACCGGCTTTGAATCAGTCACGATTGGTTCGATCGAGAAATACATCGTCGACACCGCGTTCGCGCAAGGCTGGCGTCCGGACCTGTCGCAGGTGCGAGCCACCGGCAAGCGCGTGGCGATCATTGGCGCGGGACCTGCGGGACTTGCCTGCGCCGACCGCCTGGTGCGCGCCGGCATCGAGGCGCATGTCTACGACCGCCATGAACAGATCGGCGGCCTGCTCACCTTCGGCATCCCGCCCTTCAAGCTGGAAAAGGATGTCATCGCGCTGCGCCGCAACGTGCTCGAGGCGATGGGTGTGCAGTTCCACCTGGGCGTGGAGATCGGCAGCGACATCTCGATCGAATTGCTTGACGCGGAACACGACGCGATCTTCCTCGGCACCGGCGCCACGCAGGCCGTGCACGGCGACCTGCCCGGGCGCGACCTGCCCGGCGTGATGCAGGCGCTGCCCTTCCTGATTGCCAATGCGCGCCGCGTGCTCGGCAGTGCGAACCCCGCCAATCCCGCCGATGCGCTGCCAGACCTCAAGGGCAAGCGCGTGCTGGTGCTGGGCGGCGGCGACACCGCGATGGATTGCGTGCGCTCGTCGATACGGCTTGGTGCCGCCAGCGTGACTTGCGTCTATCGCCGCAGCGAAGCCGACATGCCCGGCTCGCGCCGCGAAGTAAAAAATGCGCGGGACGAAGGCGTGCAGTTCGTCTTCCATCGCCAGCCGCTGGCGCTGGAAGGCAAGAAGCGCGTCACCGGCGTGCGCGTGCAGGGCACCGGTCCGCTGGCCGGCACCGAAGCCTTTGTCGAAGGCGATGTCGTACTGCTGGCCTTCGGCTTCCGCGCCAGCCCGGCGCCGTGGTTCGAACCGCTGAACGTGGACCTGGAGCCCAACGGCCGGGTGCGCCTGGCCGGACATGCGTCTTCGAAGCACCCATCGGCCCT
>JAPLSI010000017.1 GCA_026398715.1 Gammaproteobacteria bacterium | reverse complement strand
CCTTTGGTTGGGGCGTTGTCTTCTCTGATGCAACTCTCTCGAACTTCGTTCGTGCAGATGAACCTACTGCCAGAACAATCCTTCAATCCTTCAATTCCTGGAGCACTGCAATTTGCTGATGGACCAGCATGGCTATCGATTGGGCAATGCCGACCTGACGGTGATTTGCGAGCGTCCGAAGGTAGGACCGCACTCGCTCGAAATTCGAAAGACCCTGGCTAGAAAGCTCGACGTTTCCTTGTCGCAGGTAAACGTGAAGGCCACGACGACCGAACGCCTGGGATTCACCGGGCGCGGCGAAGGCATTGCTGCCCAGGCCGTCGTGTTGCTGGAAAAGATTTGAATACCAGCGACGGCGCGCCGGTTGCGCTGCCCAGGGCCTACGGTGATGCGGTGCTGTCGGCGCGCTTCCGTTCCATCCCGGAAGACTTCTTCGTCGAAGAGCAGCCGTCGTTCGCGCCCACCGGCGAGGGCGAGCACCTGCTGCTGACGATCGAAAAGCGCGGCATGAACACGGCCTTCGCCGCGAAGAAGCTGGCCGCCTGGGCAGGCATCAACGAAATGGGCATCGGCTACGCGGGCATGAAGGATCGCAACGCCTGCACGCGGCAGCGATTCAGCGTGCACTTCCCGCGTCGGGTCGCGCCGGACCTGGGCCTGCTCGAGGCGGAAGACTTCAAGGTGCTCGAGCACAGCTGGCACAACCGCAAGCTTTCCCGAGGCGCGCTGGCCGGCAATCGGTTCGTACTGGTGTTGCGCGAGCTGCAGGGCGACCGCGCTGGCGTGGATGCACGCCTGGCGGCGATCGCGAAGGGCGGCATCGCCAATTATTTCGGTGAACAACGCTTCGGTCGCGAAGGCGACAACGTCGAATCGGCGCGGCGCATGTTCGCCGGCGAACGCGTGCGCCGCGAGCAACGGTCCATCTACCTGTCGGCGGCACGCTCGGCCATCTTCAATGCCGTTCTTTCCAGCCGCATCGAGTCCGCCACCTGGAACACGGGTGTCGAGGGCGACGTGTGGATGCTGGACGGAACCCAGAGCATCTTCGGCCCCGAGCCGACGCTGGACGATGCCCTGTCGGCGCGCCTGGCCAGTGGCGATATCCATCCCACCGGACCCATGTGGGGCACGGGCGAACTGCGAGCCAGCGCGATGGCACGCGAAATCGAAGATGCGGCGGTTTTGCCATTCAGCGATTTGCGCGCCGGCCTGGAAGCCGCCGGGCTTCGCCAGGAGCGGCGCTCGCTTCGCGTGCGCGTGCGCGACCTCGGCTGGACCTGGATCGACGACAGCATGCTGCGCCTGGAAGTCCAGCTGGCCCCCGGCGCCTACGCCACCGAGCTATTGGCGGAGCTGGGCGAAGTCCGCGCCTAGCGGCTGTCCAGCAACACCAGCACCGCGCCCGATCCGCCCTGGTTGGGCGGCGCGGACGCGAAGGCCAGCACATCGCCGCGCTGGCGCAGCACACGGTCCACCAGCAGCTTCAACACCGGCGCGCCCTCTGATCGCAAGCCCTTGCCGTGGACGATGCGCACGCAGGGATGGAAACCGCTGCGCGCCTCGTTGAGGAAACGCTTCAGCAGGGCCTCGGCATCGCTGGCGCGCAGGTTGTGCAGGTCGATTTCGTCCTGGATGCTGAACTCGCCGCGCTTGAGCTGCCGCAGGGTGCGCTCGTCCACCTGCGGCCGACGATAACTCTGCAGTTCCGCGCCATCCATGGGCGGATCGCCGCTGATTGCCTGCGATTCGCGCAGGGCATCGGCGTCATCACGGCGCAGGCTGCGCGCCACCGGCAGGGGTTGCGGCTTCTCGATGGCGGCGGCCTCGGCCTCGATGCGGCGCAC
>JAPLSI010000266.1 GCA_026398715.1 Gammaproteobacteria bacterium | reverse complement strand
CCCCGGCGAGTGCAAGATCGGCATCATGCCGGGCCACATCCATATGCCGGGCAAGATCGCGATCGTGTCGCGCAGCGGCACGCTGACCTATGAAGCCGTGAAGCAGACCACCGACGCCGGCCTCGGCCAGAGCACGGTGATTGGTATTGGCGGCGACCCGATGCAGGGCATGAACTTCATCGACTGCCTGCGTTTGTTCCAGGACGACGAGCAGACCGAAGGCATCATCATGGTCGGCGAGATTGGCGGCAGCGCGGAAGAGGAAGCGGCTGAGTTCATCGCCGAATACGTGACCAAACCCGTGGTCGGCTTCATCGCCGGCGCCAGCGCCCCGGAAGGCAAGCGCATGGGCCATGCCGGTGCGATCGCGTCCGGTGGCAAGGGCACGGCGAAGGGCAAGTTCGAAGCGCTGGAAGCGGCTGGTGTCACCACGGTGCGTTCGCCGGGCGACCTGGGCAAGGCCATTGCCGCCCGCCTGAAAGCCAAGCACTGATCCACATGCATGGCTGATTCGATTCGCATTGCGCTGGCCCAGTTCGACTTTCCGGTCGGGGACGTGGCGGGCAATGCGGAGCGGATTGTTGCGCTTCTCAACGAAGCGCGCGATGTGCACGGCGCCGACCTGGTGCTGTTTCCGGAGTTGACGGTGTCGGGCTATCCGCCCGAAGACCTGTTGTTGCGGCCCGCCTTCTTGGCCGATTGCGAAGCAGCTATCGCCTGCGTCGCCTCGCGGGTGCACGGCATCGTTGCCGTCGTCGGCTGGCCGCAGCCGGTCGGGCCGATCGTCTTCAACGCTGCCTCTGTGCTGCGCGACGGTGTGATCGAGCAGACCTACCACAAGCGCGAACTGCCCAATTACGCGGTGTTCGACGAGCGCCGTTACTTCAGCGCCGACACCGACCCCTGCATCTTCCGGGTGAAGGATGTGACGGTCGGCCTGGTGATCTGCGAGGACCTCTGGTTCGCCGAGCCCATCGCCAACACCGTGGCCTTGGGCGCGCAATTGCTGATCGTGCCGAACGCATCCCCGTTCGAACGCGACAAGTCGGCGCAACGCGACTCGCTGCTGGCCGACCGCGTGCGCGAATCGGGCCTGGGCATTGCCTATTTGAATGCGGTGGGCGGGCAGGACGAACTGGTATTCGACGGTGCGTCGGACCTCGCCGACGGTGATGGGTTCGTGCATCCGGCGGCGGCTGCCTTCGCCGACGCCATGCTGGTGGCGGACTACGATGCCGACACGCGCAAGTTTTCGCGCGTGCAGTGGCCGACCCGCGACGACGAGTGCCACGAGGCGCTGGCCTGGCATGCCATCGTGCGCGGCATCCGCGATTACTGCGGCAAGAATGGCTTCAAGAGCGTGTGGCTGGGCGCATCGGGCGGCGTGGATTCGGCGCTGGTGATGGCGCTGGCAGCCGAGGCGCTGGGTCCTGAAAATGTCACGGCCATTCGCCTGCCGTCGCGTTATACCGCCGACATCAGCAACGACCTGGCCTCCGACCAGGCACGCACTTTGGGCGTGCGTCTGGAAACCATTCCGATTGCTGCCCCCTTCGAAGGCTACCTGTCGGCCTTGTCGCCCCTGTTCGCGGGCAAGGCAAGCGACGTGGCCGAAGAGAACCTGCAGTCGCGCACCCGCGGCGCCTTGCTGATGGCCCTGTCGAACAAGTTCGGCGGCCTGCTGCTGACCACCGGCAACAAGAGCGAATACGCCGTCGGCTACGCGACGATCTACGGCGACATGTGCGGCGGCTTCGCGCCCATCAAGGACCTGTACAAGACTGAGGTGTACGACCTGTGCATCTGGCGCAACAGGCAGGCGGGCGGGCCAGTCATTCCGGAAGGCGTCATCACCCGCGCGCCTTCTGCGGAACTGCGCGAAAACCAGACCGACCAGGATTCACTGCCGCCCTACGACATTCTCGACGGCATCCTGTCTCGCTATGTGGACCAGGAACGCTCGCCGGCAGAAATCATCGCCGATGGTTTCGATCCCGCCACCGTCAAGCGAATCCTGCGACTCGTGAAATTCAGCGAGTGGAAGCGGCGGCAGTCGGCGCCGGGGCCTAAACTTTCGCGCCGTGCGTTTGGCCGCGAACGGCGCTACCCCATCACCTCTGGCTACGCCGACTAATCTCACGCCCGGGAAGTTGCGAGCGCTATTTCCAGCTGAGATTCAACTTCCGCTGCGACGCTGCGCAGTCGCGCAAATACAGATTGATCAGACTCTGATAGGGAATGCCGACCTTGTCTGACACGGATTTGAAGTAGGTAATGGATTCTTCATCCAGCCTGATCGTGATCTGCTTCTTGAGCTGGGCAGCGTATGGGTTCTTCTTGGCAGTGGAGAAATCATATTCTTTGCGCATGGGGCACCTAGGGGTAGGACGTTGTTTCAGTAGCGGTGGCTTTTCTTGCGGAAATAATGCGAATCACATTTTCCTTGCTGCGGTAGCAATGGCAAACCAGCACAAGCCGTAGCTTGGCGCTCAGTCCGAGCAATACGAAGCGTGGCTCTGATTCGGAGTGATCCGGGTCGTCTATCAGCTTGGCTCGATCGTCGGAGAAGACCGATTTTGCCTCTTCAAAGCCGACGCCATGCTTCTTGAAATTGGCCGTAGCCTTTCGTTCGTCCCACTCGAATTGGAGTTCGCTCACACAAGCAGCGTAACTACAATATAACTACAACGCAACTACATCCGGACATCAGCTGTCCAGCCCGGATCGATGACGCCAACTTCGGGCTGACCGTTCGTTCAGGCGCCCGGGCGGATACTGGAGTCATGAAAACTCTCCTTCTCGCAATGGCCATGGCCGGTTCGACGCCCAGCGTCGGCAACGCTCCCGTATCCGATCTCGACCTGGCCCGTTACACGGGCAAGTGGCACGAGATCGCGCATTTGCCGATGTTCTTCCAGCGCAACTGCATCAGCGACGTCACCGCCACCTATACCAAGCTGCCGGACGGCACCATCAAGGTGGACAACGCCTGCCGCAACAAGGAAGGCACGATGGACCAGTCGGTGGGCGTGGCCAAGACAGTGCCCGGCCAGCCCGGCGCCCTGAAGGTCCGCTTCGCCCCGGGATGGTTGTCGTGGCTGCCGATGGTCTGGGCTGATTACTGGGTAATCGTGAAGGACCCGGACTACAAATGGGCCGTGGTCGGTGGACCTGACCAGAAGTACCTGTGGATCCTGTCGCGCAGCCCGACCATGGGCCGCGACCAGTTCGAGCGCATCAAGGCCGACGCGAAGCAGCGCGGCTACCCGGTGGAAAAACTCGTTATGGCCGCGCCCCTCGAGTAAGGGGCGGGCAGGTGCCGCGCGCCGTGAATCAACCAGCGCGCCGCGAATCAGCTGATTACTTCAGCTCGCCCTTGAACGGATTCAACTTGCGGAACAGGCCCTTCTTCGGCGGGAAGTCGCCGCTGAAATACGCGTGGTCCGGGTTGTTGAGCTTCAGCACCGCGGTCGCGTCGTCGGCCAGTTGCTTCTGGCCCAGCGCGGTGTAGGCGACCACCATGGTGGCCACGGCGTCGCCCTGGTATTCGGACTGCGGATAGGTTTCGATCAGGTACTGGCCGCGATTGGCGGCGGCGACATAGGCCCCCGTGCGCAGGTAGTACAGGCCGACGTTGCGCTCGTGCCGGGCCAGCTGGTTGCGCAGGTACACCATGCGCTGGCGCGAGTCGGCCGCGTAGATGCTGTTGGGATAGCGGCGGATGACCTCGTTGAAGTCGTTGAGGCTCTGCTGCGGGCCGTTGAGGTCGCGCGACGACACGTCGGTGCGGGCCAGGCGCGTGAAGAAGCTGATGTTGCGGTCGAAGTTGATGACCGCCTTCAGGTAGTGCGCGTAGTCGATGTGCGGGTGGCGCGGATAGGTGCGGATGAAGCGGTCGATGCTGGAGGTGGCATCCTCGGGCTTGCCCAGCTTGTACTGGACGTAGGCCAGCTCCAACTGGGACTGCTCGCTGTAGGGGCCGAACGGGAAGCGCGCTACCAGGCGGGTGTAATACCGGTTGGCGTCGCCATAGTCGCCGTCCTGCATGTTTTCGAGGGCCTCGGCGTAGAGGGTCTCGACGGGCAGGGATTCCGTCTTTTCTTCCTTGCCGTCCTTGCCAAACCATCCCCCGACCGTCTTGCAGCCGGGCAGTGCGAATACGAGCACGAGGACGAGGGAAAGACGGATAAAACCGGTTGGACGCATCATCAGCGGGCTTCTGCCTGGGCGGGTAGGACGATAGTGGGGGATAATAACGCATGAACCCAGCAAACACCCCAGACATCCCCGAAGGCGATGACGCCGAATTCGAGCTGCAGGAGGCCGCCGTGCCCCTGTCGTTGGCGGGCAAGCGCTTCGACCAGGCCCTGGCCGAGATGTTCCCCGATTTCTCCCGTAGCCGCCTGACTGAATGGATCAAGTCCGGCGATGCCCTGCTGGACGGCCAGCCGGCCCGGCCCCGCGCGCCCGTGCGCGGCGGCGAAACCGTGGCCCTGAACGTACGCACCGAAGTGGAAACCACGGCCCTGGCCGAGGACATCCCCTTCGAGATCGTCTACCAGGACGCTGACGTGCTGGTAGTGAACAAGCCCGCCGGGCTGGTCGTACACCCCGGCGCCGGCAACCCCCGGGGCACCCTGGTCAACGCCCTGCTGCACTTCGACCCGCGCATGAACGAGCTGCCGCGCGCCGGCATCGTGCACCGTCTGGACAAGGACACCTCGGGCCTGATGGTGGTCGCCCGGTCCCTGCGATCGCATTCAGCGCTGGTCGAGCAACTGTCCGAGCGCGAAGTGCATCGCCAGTACGTGGCCGTGGTCGTGGGCCCGATGATCGCCGGTGGCACGGTGAATGCGCCCATCGGCCGCCACGCGACCGACCGCGTCCGCCAGGCCGTGGTGAAGGAAGGGCAGGGCCGCGAGGCCATCACGCACTACCGCGTGCGCGAACGTTTCCGCGCGCACACGGTATTGGAATGCCGCCTGGAAACAGGCCGCACCCACCAGATTCGCGTGCACATGGCCTACGCCAAGCATCCGCTGATAGGCGACCCGCTGTACGGCGGTTCGTTCAAGCTGCCGAAGGCCGCAACGCCCGAATTGGTTGAGATGCTGCGCAGCTTCAAGCGCCAGGCCCTGCACGCTGAAAAACTCGCCTTCGTGCATCCGGTGTCTGGCGAGACCATCAGCACCGAAGCGCCGATTCCGGCGGACATGCAGGCGCTGATCGCCACGCTGCGCGCCGATACGGCTGTCTACAAACCCTGATCGTGGACGGCGTTTGATCATGGATGCCGCCCGCCTGATTGCCGATTGGCCAGCGCCCGCGAACGTGCGGGCGTTCACCACCCTGCGCAGCGGACCCGGCGTGTCGTCGGCTCCTTTTGATCGCTTCAACTTTGGGCTGCGTTGCGGCGACGATCCCGCGAACGCGCTGGAGAACCGTCGGCTGTTGCGCGACCTGACCGATCTGCCTGGCGAGCCGCATTGGTTGAACCAGGTGCATGGTGCGGGGGTGTCTCGAGCCCCTGCTGCCGATGCATCGATACCCATCGCGGATGCGCGTGAGCCCATCGCCGATGCCAGCGTGACGTCGGACGCCGGGGTCGTGCTGGCGATCCTGACGGCCGACTGCCTGCCGGTGCTGTTCTGCGACGACGACGGCAGCGAGGTCGCGGCCGCGCATGCCGGATGGCGCGGGCTGGCGGGTGGCGTGCTCGAGGCCACGGTGCGGGAAATGCATTCGCCGCCGTCGTCGCTGATGGCCTGGCTGGGGCCCGCCGCCGGGCCGCAGGCCTACGAGATTGGCGCCGAAGTGCGCGATGCCTTCGTCGGTGCGCATCCGGCCGATGCCGCGGCCTTCGTGGCGACGCGACCGGGGCACTGGAAGGTGGACCTTTACGCCTTGGCCCGGCGACGGTTGCGCGATGCCGGGGTGCCGCGCATCTTCGGCGGCGGCCTGTGCACGATTTCCGACCCGGCGCGCTTCTATTCCCATCGCCGCGACCAGCGCACGGGGCGCATGGCCAGTGTGATCTGGCGGGGTTCTTGATCCTGCGCAAGACCTGAAGGCGGCGCGGCGCGCAGTCTTGAATCGCCGGGGTCTGACCGCATCTTTGCTGGTATAGCGGCTCCGGGCCGCCCCGAACCCCAAGGATCCCCTGCCATGCGCATGGACAAACTGACCTCGCGATTCCAGCAGGCGCTCAGCGACGCGCAGTCGCTGGCCGTAGGCCGCGACCACAACCTGATCGAACCCGCGCACCTGCTGCTGGCCCTGGTGGACCAGAAGGGCGGCAGCACGCGGCCGCTGCTGGCGCAATCGGGCGTCAACGTAACTACGCTGCGGCAACGCCTGGTCGAGACCCTGGACAAGTTGCCGAAGGTGTCCGGGCAGGAAGGCAACATCAGCCTGGGAAACGACCTGGGCCGCCTGTTGAACGTGACCGACAAGCTGGCGCAGGACCGCGGCGACGCCTTCATCGCGTCCGAGTTGTTCGTGCTGGCGGCGATGGACGACAAGGGTGCGGCCGGCCAGGCGCTGAAGGCTGCCGGCGCGTCGAAGCCGGCGCTGGAAAAAGGCATCGAAAATCTGCGCGGAGGCGAAAAAGTGCAAGACGAAAACGCCGAGGAAAATCGCCAGGCCCTGGAAAAATATTGCATCGACCTGACCGAGCGTGCCGAAAGCGGCAAGCTCGACCCCGTGGTCGGCCGCGACGAGGAAATCCGCCGCACCATCCAGGTTTTGCAACGCCGCACCAAGAACAATCCGGTGCTGATCGGCGAGCCTGGCGTGGGCAAGACCGCGATTGTCGAAGGCCTGGCGCAACGCATCATCAACGGCGAAGTGCCCGAGGGCCTGCGCAACCGGCGCGTGCTGTCGCTGGACATGGGCGCGCTGATCGCCGGCGCGAAATTCCGCGGTGAATTCGAGGAACGCCTGAAGGCGGTGCTGAGCGATCTGTCGAAGCAGGAAGGCAACGTCATCCTGTTCATCGACGAGTTGCACACGATGGTGGGCGCAGGCAAGGCGGAAGGGTCGATGGACGCCGGCAATATGCTCAAGCCTGCGCTCGCGCGCGGCGAGCTGCATTGCATCGGCGCCACCACGCTCGACGAATATCGCAAGTACGTGGAAAAGGACGCAGCGCTCGAGCGTCGATTCCAGAAAGTGTTCGTCGGTGAGCCATCGGTGGAAGACACCATCGCCATCCTGCGCGGCCTGAAGGAACGCTACGCCGTGCACCATGGCGTGGAGATTACCGACCCGGCCATCGTGGCGGCGGCGACGCTGTCGCATCGCTACATCGCCGACCGGCAATTGCCCGACAAGGCCATCGACCTGATGGACGAGGCGGCGTCGCGCATCCGCATGGAGATCGATTCGAAGCCCGAAGAGATGGACCGCATGGAACGCCGGCTGATCCAGCTGAAGATCCAGCGCGAAGCCCTGCGTCGGGAAAAGGATGCCGAATCCAAGCAGCGCCTGGCGGATCTTGAAACCGCCATCGAGGAACTCGAGCGCACCTTCTCCGACCTTGAGGAAATCTGGAAGTCGGAAAAGGCCGCGTTGACCGGCGTGTCGCGCATCAAGGAACAGATCGAGGCCGCGAAGCTGGAGCTTGAAGCGGCGCATCGCACGCAGGATTTCGCCAAGATGAGCGAGATCCAGTACGGCCGCCTGCCGGAATTCGACAAGCAGCTGAAGGCTGCGCAGGAAACCGAGTCCAAGGGCTTCAAGCTGCTGCAGGACAAAGTAACGGCGGAAGAAATTGCCGAAGTGGTGTCGCGCTGGACCGGCATCCCGGTCAGCAAGATGCTGGAAGGCGAACGCGAAAAACTGCTGCGCATGGAAGACGAGCTGCACAAGCGCGTGATCGGCCAGGACGAGGCGCTGAAGGCCGTGTCCGACGCCATTCGTCGCTCGCGTGCGGGGCTGTCGGATCCGAACCGGCCGAACGGCTCGTTTCTGTTCCTGGGCCCGACCGGCGTGGGCAAGACCGAGCTGTGCAAGGCGCTGGCCGAGTTCCTGTTCGATTCCGGCGACGCGATGATCCGCATCGACATGAGCGAGTTCATGGAAAAACATTCCGTGGCCCGCCTGATTGGCGCGCCCCCGGGCTACGTGGGCTATGAGGAAGGCGGCTACTTGACTGAAGCCGTTCGCCGTCGCCCGTACTCGGTGATCCTGCTGGACGAAGTGGAAAAAGCGCATCCGGATGTCTTCAACATCTTGCTGCAGGTGCTGGACGACGGCCGCCTGACCGACGGCCAGGGCCGGACCGTGGATTTCCGCAACACGGTGATCGTGATGACCTCGAACCTGGGCTCGCAAAATATCCAGGAAATTGCCGACAGCGCGTCTGGTTCCGACGAGGAAACGTACTCACGCATGCGCGCCGCGGTAATGGCGCAGGTGCAGCAGCACTTCCGTCCGGAATTCATCAACCGCCTCGACGACATCGTGGTCTTCCACCCGCTGGCCGCCGAACAGATTCAGGCCATTGCGAAAATCCAGACCGCCTACCTGTCCACGCGACTGGCGGAACGGCAGATCAAGCTGGAAATCAGCGATGCGGCGTTGGCTTTGCTCGGCAACATCGGCTTCGACCCGGTGTACGGCGCGCGGCCGCTGAAGCGCGCGATCCAGCAACAACTGGAAAATCCGCTGGCCAACCGCATCCTGTCCGGCGAATTCGGCCAGGGCGATACGGTCATCGTCGACACCGATGGTGTGACCTTGAACTTCCGGAAGCTCTAAGAGCGGTTGGCGAATGGACTCGCAGCGCCGGTGGCCGGTAGGCATCGCGCCCGCCATCGAAAACGTCCATGTTTTCGAAGTCGGCCGTTCCTTGCGTCCTGCACCACTTCGCGATGCCTACCGGCCCCCGACGTCGCCCCAATCACCAACGCGCTTGTCGGCAAGAAGCAGACGTGGTCCAACCACGTCCGAAGAAGAGAGCAAAGCCGATACCGCGACGGCAATTCGTAGCCTCGAAATATCAAGGGAAGTGCACACGTGGCTCCACCACGTGACAAGCCGCGCTTGTGCAGCGTAAGAACGACACCGACGAGCCCGCCGCGCGTTGACTCTGACCGAGCCAATTCACCGAGACGAAGCGGAAGCCTTGGATGGGTGCTTGGTCGGGAGGACAGCACAGATGGAAGTACGGATTACGTATAGGAGCAGGGGCGGGCGTTCACTTTTGACAAAGTCGGCCCGACGCCGGAGGCGGAGGGACGCGACTCAAAATGAATGCCGGACCCAGCAGCGCCGTAACGCGTAACCGCTAGTACGCTAATCCGCTTCAAGCGCCAGTGCGAGAGACACTTACTGCCTCGGCGCACCGAGCACCATCTCCGCCATCGAGTAGGCAAGCTCGCGTTCCGCAAGCACTGCTCCATCGGCGCCCTGCGCTATCAGGTGTCGCGATTCCGCGTCGCTGTGCGCGCGCGCCAGGATGATCATCGCCGGGTTGGCTTTGCGCAGGCGGGCGATGATTTCGCCGGCTTCGAAGGCGTTGGGGATGGCGAGCAGCGCGTGCGTGGCGGCTTCGGGGAACAGTTCGGCCATGCGGTTTTCCGAGGCGGCGTTGCCGCGGGTGGCGGCGAGGCCGTCGTTGCGGGCTTGCTGGACCAGGTCGGGATCGTTGTCCATCACCGACAGCGGCACGCTGCGTTCGCGCAGCAGGGCGGCCAGCTGCCGGCCGACGCGGCCATAGCCGACCAGCAAGGTGTGGCCGCTTTGCGGCAGTGGCGGGTGGGGGAGTTCGTCGGCGTCGTCGTCGATGTGCTTGCCCGATTTATCGGCTGCTTGCTCCGCTTTCTCGCGACGCTGCCAGTTGGTCAGCAGCTTGAAGGCCAGGGGGTTGGCGATGATGGACAGCAGCGCCGCGGCCAGCACCAGGTCGCGCGCTTCCGGCGGCAGGATCTTCAGGCCCACGGCCAAGCCTGCCAGGATGAAGCTGAACTCGCCGATCTGGGCAATGCTGGCGGCGATGGTGAAGGCGGTGGTGTTCGACCGGCCTGCGACTTTCAGCACCACGAAGGCGGCGGCGGGCTTGCCGATGGTGATGATGAAGAAAGTCGCCAGCACCAGCAGCGGTTGCTCGACCAGGATGTTGGGGTTGAACAACATGCCGATGGACACGAAGAACAACACCGAGAATGCGTCGCGCATCGGCAGCGAATCGGCGGCGGCCTTGTGGCTGAGCTCGGATTCGTTCAACAGCATGCCGGCGAAGAAGGCGCCCAGCGCGATGGACACGCCGAACAGTTCGGCCGCGCCGAAGGCCATGCCCAGGGCAATGGCCAGCACGCCCAGGGTGAACAACTCGCGCGATCCGGTGCCGGCGACGCGGCGCAGCAGGGCCGGGATGAGGCGACGGCCGACCACCACGATCAGCGTGATGAAGACTGCCAGCTTGCCCAGCGTGAACAGCAGCGACTTGATGACGGCGCCCAGGTCGAACTCGCCCTCGCCCTTGCCCAGCGATCGCGCAAATACGGGCAGCAGCACCAACACCAGGATGACGATGATGTCCTCGACGATCAGCCAGCCGATGGCGGACTTGCCGCGTTCGGAATCTACCAGCCTGTTTTCTTCCAGCGCCTTGAGCAACACGACGGTACTGGCTACGGACAGCGCCAGGCCGTAAACCACGCCCTGCCAGGGGGTCCACCCCATCACGCCATGGCCCAGGCCCCAGCCGAGCAAGGTGGCGAAGGCGATGGGCGCCAGTGCGTAGGGAAAGGCGATCTTGCGCACGGCGCGCAGGTCGTCAATCGAAAAATGCAGGCCGACGCCGAACATCAGCAGCACCACGCCGATCTCGGCCAGTTCCGAGGCCATGCTGGCGTCGGCGACGAAGCCGGGGGTGTAGGGCCCGACCAGCATGCCGGCGACCAGGTAGCCGACCAGCGGCGACAGCTTGAAGCGATGCGCCAGCGCGCCCAGCACGAATGCGGCTACCAGTCCCCCGGCCAGCAAGGCGATAAGCGGTGTGTCGTGGGGCATTCGATCTCCTGGGTGACCTGTTAAACTGCCGGGCTATGATCGCCTTCAAGAATTTCGCGCTGCGCCGGGGCGAACGCCTGCTTTTGTCCAACGTGGACCTGACCCTGCACGCCGGCTGGCGGGTGGGCGTGATCGGTCGCAACGGCTGCGGAAAATCGAGCCTGTTCGCCACCATTATGGGCGAGATCGAATCGGACGTGGGCAATCTCGACATGCCAAGCCGGCTGCGCATCGCCAGCGTGGCGCAGGAAACACCGTCGTTGCCCGATCCCGCCATCGACTTCGTGCTCAGCGGCGATGCCGATGTGTACGAAGTGATCCGCGCCGAAGCCGCGGCGATGGATGCTGAAGATTACGACGCGGTTGCTGAAGCGCACCACAAGCTCGATGAGTTGAACGGCTACGACGCCAGCGCGCGCGCGGGCCGATTGCTGCATGGCCTGGGCTTTCCGGCGGAAACGCATTCGCGCCCCGTATCGTCGTTCTCGGGTGGCTGGCGCGTGCGCCTGAACCTTGCGCGCGCGCTGATGAAGCCATCCGACCTGCTGCTGCTGGACGAACCCACCAACCATCTCGACCTTGACGCGGTGTTGTGGCTCGAGCAATGGCTGCTGAAATATCCCGGCACGCTGATGCTGATTTCGCATGACCG